>JAEHKV010000142.1 GCA_016838845.1 Nitrosopumilales archaeon
TCCATTTCGTGTGTACCAACTACTTCAGTTTCAGGTCCAATGAATTGTTCAATATGATCAGGATGTGCGACAACTACTTCTTCTCTTTTGAATCCATCACGTAACAAGCCTGCTTCTACTTTTCTTAATCCGTAGGGAGCATAGTTTGCCACACCGTTTGTATGAGGAATGTAGTTACAAATGAAATCAAAAAGGATTTTTGGGGTTACCTGGTTTTTCAGGATTTTGTACCAAAAGGTGTTCTTGTCTCTATAAGGATCAAGTGCAGGTGCACACCCAAAGAATGTAGCCAAAGACAAGTGGCGATAGGGAGACATTAATGTTCTATCTGCAGTTAATACGATCTTTGTCATTTCTTATTCTTCATCGGGCTCTGATTTATGATTTATTTTAAACCTTGCTTCTAAAATCTAATATTTGTCAATAATTCCAGCCTTTGTCCTAAAAGTGTGCCCAAATTCTTTATTTGCCAAAAGGTGATCCCCATCAAAAATTGTTCCATCACGGCAAACTAGATCTTCATCTGTGCAACAACTTCCACAAATTCCTATTCCGCATTTCATCATTCGTTCTAGACTGGCCTGAACAAAAATTCCTTTTTCGTGGGATAGTTGAACTGTCTTGTACATCATGAGTTCAGGTCCGCAAGTGTAAACTGCGTCAAATTTAGTTTCAGAAATAATTTTTTCTACGAGATCTGTTACAAGGCCTTTTTCTCCATAGGATCCATCTTCTGTTACAACTAGAACCTTGTGAGGATTTTTTTCAAGAATGTCATTTGCCATATTCTCAAAGAAAACTTCAGCCTTTGTTTTTGCTCCGATGAGAACAGTAACATCATCTGAAGGTTTCACAAAAGTTAGTAACCGTAACAGAGGGACAAGTCCGGTCCCCCCGCCAACAAGCAAGAGTTTTCCTTCTTTGATATCGAACGAGTTTCCATATGGACCACGTGTTCCAATGTATCCGCCTACACCGACATTATAAAGACCGGTTGACGCTTCACCAAGTTTTCTAATAGTGAATGCTGCTTTGCCTTGTTCGTGAGAAATCATAACACTCATTGGTAATTCATTTACACCAGGAATCCAAACCATTGCAAATTGTCCTGGAAGTACATTATGCATCACATCATCAGAAAAAATTAATGTCCTAACCGTGGGCGTCTCATCAATTACCTTTTCTATTTTACAGATGGTTGGATGATTAGGATCTCTTTGCAAGGCCAACCATCTCTGCAATTTTGGAATATCCTTTTTTCTCCATGTATTGACCTATTCCATTATTGATTTCATCAAAAATTTTAAGCCAGTTATCGCCAACAGCGCTACCAATTTGGATTGCTGATGCACCTGCAAGAAAGAATTCAACAGCATCTTCCCATGTTGAAATTCCACCACTCCCAAGAATTGGAATTTCAAATTTTGATGAGATTTCGTATACGCATCTAACTGCTATTGGTTTGAGTGGTGTGCCAGATAACCCTCCAATTTTGTTGCTAAGTATTGGTCTTTGTGTTTCTATGTCTATTGCCATTGCTCTCATAGTATTGATGGCGGTGATTCCATCTACTCCTGCGTCAACAGCTGTGCCAACTGTTTCAATATAATCAGTTGAGCCCAAACCAACTTTAGCAAATACTGGAACGTCAGTTGCATTCTTGACGGTCTTTATTATTTTATTTACAAGATCTAGATCATCACCAACTTCCAGTCCAACTTTAGCAACATGTGGACATGATAGATTCAACTCGAACGCGGCAACTTTGCAATTTTCAAATTGTTTTATCATAAAATCAAAATCATCTTCCACAGAACCAACAAGACTAACAATTATTGGAACTTCTTTGTTTGGTTGGATCATTGAAGCAAAATTAGCTGCTCCGGGATTTGATAATCCAACTGCATTAATCCAACCACCACCTTTGACACTAAAGATTGTAGGATTTGCATAGCCTTCCCAAGGTTCTTTGCTTAATGATTTTGTTACAACTGCTCCTGCTCCTGCTTTGTAAATTCTATTAAAGACGTCAAGTGAAATGCCTAGTATTCCTGATGCCAGAATTGTTGGTCTTTCTAGACTTAATGGGCCTATTTTTGTTGAGAGGTTTATTGCCACTCTCAAACCTAAACTAACTTTCGAATATAACAGTTGATTTGATAGAATGAGTTGGTACCTTTTTTAATGGAATTAAATGGTCATCTGATTATGTATTCCATCATTTTAACAGAATTGGGTCTTGCAGTATTTCAAGACCAAAAATGTTTGAAGACCTTTTCTTTTTCTGATCCAGCAAGTGATTATCTATCAATAAAAAATGGCGAAGCAAATGTTTCAGAACTAATTGATTATGTTTCAAATTTTGAAACAAGTATAGAAACAAACAATGATTCTTTGTATCGAATTTTGAAACGAAGTTCAATAGATATTCAGATGATGTCAAATAACGAAATGGAAAAAATTCAGACTACAAAACCACAAGTTTTGGTTGATGCAGGTTTTGTTGAAAATTCTTCCGAGGCAATGACAAAATTGAGAGATTTTGCTATGCAACTTTCCTCTTCAAAGATTTCTGAAGTTTCAGCAAGTCCAGACCTTCACATAAGTCAATCAATCAATTCTTTAGATGAAATAGATCGTATCATAAATGGGATCAGTTCTAGGCTAAGAGAATGGTATGGACTCCATTTCCCTGAACTTGATAATGTAATTGATAGCATCTTAGGTTATTCACAAATTGTTCTTGCTGGAAAAAGAGAAGATATTACTGAAAAAGTGTTTGAAGATGCAGGATTTCCAGATTCAAAAGTGGAAATGCTTTCAGTTATTCGAAAAAAAAGTAGGGGAGGAGACATTTCTCCAGAAAATTTAGCAATTGTCCAATCATTGGCAAAACAGATTCTAGAACTAAATGAACTTAGAAAAAAACTTGAAGAACATGTTGAAACACAAATGAATTTGGTTGCTCCAAATCTTGCCGCTATACTTGGAACTGCAGTAGGTGCAAGAATCTTAGCTAAAGCTGGAAGTTTGAAAAGATTGGCCTCAATGCCAGCAAGCACAATTCAAGTATTGGGTGCGGAAAAAGCACTTTTTAGATCTCTGAAGACAGGTTCACGACCACCAAAACATGGATTATTGTTTCAACATGCTATGGTTCACGCAGCGCCAAGATGGCAAAGGGGAAAAATCGCTAGGGCAATTGCAGGCAAAGCAGCCATTGCTGCAAGAGTTGATGTTTACGGAGCAGGATTAAACAAAACTTTACTTGAAAAACTAAATGTTCGAGTTGAAGAAATCGGTAAAAAATACAAAAATCCTGTAGAAAAAGATTCCAAAAAAGACATAATGACAAATGAAAGCAGGGATTTCAGATCAGGGAGAAACAGGGATTTCAAATCAGGTAGAGGCAGGGATTTCAAATCAGGGAGAAGTGGGGATTTCAGATCAAAAAATAAAAAAAGAAAATCCAAAATGAAGAATAAAAAGAGAAAGAAATTTGGAAGAAGATAAAAAAAACATTTTTTGGGTGAAAACTGAAGGCGAAAAAAAACTTGCGACGGAAAACTTGGTTCCAGGTAACCAAGTTTACAAAGAAAAATTAGTTCTCAAAAAAGGTATAGAGTACAGAGTTTGGGATCCTTTTCGAAGTAAATTAGCTGCTTCAATAATGAAAGATTTGGAAGAATTTCCTTTCCAAGAAAAATCAAGTGTGCTATACCTTGGAGTATCTACTGGAACAACAATTAGTCATATTTCAGATATTGTGGGCCCAAAAGGCATAATTTTTGGTGTTGAACATTCAAGTAGAGTTGCAAGAGATTTTCTTGATAGAGTAGCATCACATAGAAAAAATATTATTCCTATAATTCAAGATGCTAGACAGCCCCAAGATTACTCTTCAGTATATAATAAGATGGATATTGTTTATTCGGATATAGCGCAGCCAGATCAAACTGAAATTGCTATTTCAAATTGCAAGCTATATTTGAAAAATAATGGCTATCTTTTTCTAGTGATCAAAACTCGAAGTATAGATGTCACGCAACCACCGAAAAAAATTATTGATGGAGAATTAAAAAAATTGAGAGTAAATTTTGAAATTCTTCAGCAAATAGATCTTTATCCATACGACAAAGATCATGCTATGATTATTGCAAAATATCATGTAAAAAACTAATTTTTATTTAACATGATTTGGACAGGTTTCCAACTCCTACGAACAAAATTTGGGATTTTATTCGTGTTATAATAGTATTTTTTTACAAATCTTTTGGTTTTTGGATCAGATGGATAACCACTTCCTATATTGTGTTTTTTTCGAAGATTTTGAATGGCTCTATCTCGGTTCACTTTAGCAATAATTGAGGCTGCCGATACAATAACGAATCTACTATCAGCATGATGATATGACTTGACATTGTTGTTTTTTGCTAGTTTTGAAATTTTCTTACCAAACCTGGAGGGATTAACATCACATGAATCAACATATGAAATATTTGGATTAAGTTTTGAAATTACTTTAGCCATGTATTTAGCTTCCAAGTTGTTAAGATCATGCTTGTTTACGCTTCTGTCAATTGTTGGAGGATTGATTTTTGCTACATAATAATTGTCAGCAAATTTGATAATTTTTTTGTAAAGTTTTTCTCTTTGAGAAGGAGTTAATTTCTTTGAGTCACGAACCCCCATTGATTTTAGTTTTCTAATTTTTGACCGATTAATAGAAACTCCAGCAATAACAAGTGGCCCAACTAAAGAACCTCTACCTGCCTCATCTACCCCACAGACCCGCACAAGATTTCTGAATTTCTGTAAGTATTAAACCATTATAGGTGCAATAAAATCCAGAATTTTAATTGCAAACTTCAGATATAATTGAAACAATAGAAGGGACTACTAGAATACTAATTCCTTCTGGTTCAATTAGTGAAAAGGTTCCACCAAAAGATCCGGCATTCTTCAATCCCAAAGCAAAATTAAATCGAGATTTTTCAATAATTGCATATTCTGCTTTTTTAAAAAATTTTAATGGTCCGAAAATTTTTCTTGAAGGATTATCAGGAGTGGGGGCAAGAGGACTAAGAGTAGCAAATGAAATACCGTATATTGAACAAATTATTGTTAATGATTTAAATCCAAAAGCACTCGAGCTTTCAAAAAAATCTGCTACTTTGAATAAGTTAGAAAATTTTCAAATTTCTGAAAACGAGGTTTGTAGATTTTTGAGTTTGTATTCAAGAAAAAGAGAACGTGGAAGTATAGTTGATATTGATCCTTTTGGGTCTCCTGCAAAGTATATCGATTGTGGAATAAGGGCCACAATGCATGGAGGCCTATTTTCTATTACTGCTACAGACCTCCAAGTCTTGCACGGATTGTTCCGTGATGCATGTAAAAGGCGTTATGGTGGAGTTCCTATCAAAACCGAATATGCTTATGAAATTGCAATCAGATTGATTCTAGGATGCATTAGGACCGTTGCGGCTAGATTTGATATTGAGATAATACCAGTTTTTGTAGAAAGCGATTTACACTACTATAGAATCTATGTAAGAATTCTAAATAGACCTGATCAAGAAGAAAATTTGGGATATATTTTGCACTGTAAAACTTGTGGCAATAGAAAAATGCTTAATGAGCAACAGAAATCCTGTGATGTCTGCAATGGTGATTTAGATATTGCGGGACCATTATGGATTGGCGCACTTTTTGAAAAAGAATTTTTAGAGTCTATGCAGGATGAAGCTTCTAAATATTCAGTGGATAAAAATTGTGAAAAAATAATTTCTAAATGTTTACAAGAATCAGATATGCCTGGAACCTATTTCACTTTGGATGAAATAGCATCAAAGATGAAAGTTTCTCCTTTAAAACTAGATAAAGCAATCTCTAAACTTCAAAAAAATGGTTTCACTGCTAGTTCAACATCACTAAATCCTACGGGATTTAGGACGAATGCGAGAATTGATCAAATTATCGATACTTTTTCAGGTTAGCCCACATATCCAAGACAAACATAATATAATTCACTACTAGGTCTTCTGCTTGCCTTGGGTTTTGTCACTCTGACTTTGGCAAATTTCTTTTTCAAAAAATCTCTAAACTCGTTTGAGAATTCACCATCAAAAACCTTGAATAAGGCATTTCCTTTGAATGCCAACACCTGATCCATAATTTTGGCACATGAATAATTTTGAGAGATTTGTTTTGCATGATCAACCGACCAATTTCCTGTAATATTTGAAGATATGTCACAAATTACCGCACTTACTTTTCGTTCAAAATATGAGAAAATTTCCTCAACTTTTTCATCTTCAATATTTTGTTTAATGAAATATGCTCCTGCAATATCTTCAACATATGTAGCATCAATTCCCATTACTTTACCTTGATTACCAACAATCTGTACAGCAACTTGAGTCCATCCACCGGGGGCACATCCTAAATCAAGGACGTAATGACCTGGGCCGAAAATCCTGTATGCTTTGTTAAGCTCTTTTAATTTGAAAGCAGATCTACTTCGATACCCTTGTTCATGTGCTAATCTTCTATAGTAATCACGTCTGGCGTCGATTAATTTCATTGTGCCGTCTTTGGTTTTTTAATTTCTATAGTAACCCAATCTTCAATCCATTCACAAGTTCTTGGACTTACTTCACCCTCTAAAGTACACTTTTGTTCTACAGGACAAGTCAAACATGGTGCATTTTCAATCGATTCGGTACTGATTGGTGTTTTCTTAATGATTAATTTGTAAGTCCATCTTCCTTTTTCTAAAATTTTTTCTCTAGTAATTGTTCCCATTCTTTCTAGCTTTAATGCAAGACGAGAACCGTCTCTGCTACTAAGTTTCAATTTCTTCCATAATTCACTTTGAATCATTCCTGTAGTTTCTTTTTCTGCAAGAATAACACAAACTTTGTTTGTCAGCTTTTCCATGTTCACTTTTTCAATTTGGAAACCTTCAATTTCTTCAGGAGAAAGTTGTTCCTGTAATTCTTCTTCTAGGGTTCTTTCTGCTTTTTCTTTAGCTTCTTTCGCTTTTTCTCTAGCTTCTTTCGCTTTTTGCTTTTCTTTTTCTCTAGCTTCTTTTGCTTTTTGCTTTTCTTTTTCTCTAGCTTCTTTTGCTTTTTGCTTTTCTTTTTCTTTAGCTTCTTTTGCTTTTTGCTTTTCTTTTTCTTTAGCTTCTTTTGTTTTTCTTTCTGTAAGTTGTGTGACTTTTTTCTTTTTAGTTTTTTTCTTTTCTATTTTTTCAACTTTAGACTTTTTAGTTTTAGTTTCTTTTTTCTTTAATTTTTTCAGTTGTTTATTTTTTTGATCTATGTTTTTTTTCGTTTCTTTCAGCTTTGTAATTTCTACCTTAAGCTTTTCAACTTTTAAAGCAGCCTCAACCGTTTTTTTAGCCATCAAATCACCAATAATCCAGAATATCCTATTGTTCGATTCAAGGTAAATTCAATATATAACATAGCATTTGGCCTACTTTACTGAGAATTTTGCACTGGTGGAAATTGTTTTTTTCTGTTGTTTATCATTCATTTCAATTACAATTTGATAGTTGCCAGGTGTATCAATTATCTCATAAAAATCATCATTGATGGGAAGAATTGAGTTGTTTTGATTAAAACACTGTTCAAAAAAGCCACTCTGCGAAACAATCTGATTAGGAGAAGAACTAATATCAAAAATTGTTATGTAAAGATCACCACAATCAAAAATCGGATCTTCTACTGAAATTTTGATTTCAATTGGAGATGTTATAGAGTATTGTTTTTGGATTCCAGAAATTTTGATCATGTCGCTAGAAGCAATACTGACACCAGGTGGTTCGAATTCCCAAAATTTTAATTCACGGTTTGGTTCTTTGAGAATCTCTGCCATAACTAATGAACCAAAAACAACCGAAACTATTACTGGTAAAAGAAAAACAACATAAACAATTCCTCTGGCCACTTCGCTCCTAATTTTTCCCCACCTATATCTATTTAGCAAACCGATTTGTGCGAATAATTTTGACGAACCAGTTAAATCAAAGCCGATCAAATATCGCCTAGATGCGTCTTAGAAAATTTAGGGTGCGTGCATTTCGTTGTATTCACGATTCTGGAGAGATAACTGTTGGAGATTTGGCTGCTTTTATTGGAAGAAATGAAAGTGGTAAAACTACAATTCTTGAAGGATTAACCTTACTGAACAAAGAAGAAAAAATTTCTGATCTTGACTTATGTGATGAAATGTCTAACGAGTTAAAATCTGAGATCAAAATAGTAGAGGGTGAATTTGAGTTAAATGCAAAAGAGATCAGTATAATAAAAGAAAAATTTCCAAATATTCCTGAAATTAAAAAACTTCGGATCTATAGGACTAACAAAAATCCAAATACACAGTACGATTTCGGAAATATCGAAATTAGTGAAGGCGAAAATAAAGGGATCAATTCGTGGGAAAATTTTTCTGAAAAAATTTTCAATTTCCTAGATACTATACCTCATCATTTAAGAATTCAATTTGATACAAAATTTTTTGAAGGGAGGACTCCTAAAAAACAGGAAGTTTTTGATAGTGAAATGGCAGAATTTAGCAACAATGTACATGTGATTGCTATAGATGAGCCAAAGGTAATAGAAGAATGGGAAAAAATCTATTCAAGTCCAGAAAACCAGTTTTCTAATTTGCTAGAAGGGACATCAGATCGTAGCACACTTGAAAATTTTATTGAAAGTTATCTTCATCCTCGTTTTGTGTATTTTTCAGACTATAAGAAAATTTATGGAAACATAAAGCTCGATGAATATATCCAAGAGGCTAGAGGAGAACGTAGAGAAGGAATTGAATATGTAGAAGAGTTTGACCGTGCTGAAACAGTACGGAATTTGTTCTATCTAGCCGAGTTAGATGTTAATGAAATGGAAAAAATTCTAGACAGCCCTTCAAAATTAATAAAATTTCTCAATATAGCTAGTAATCAATTAACAGCAAGGCTCAATCCAGCATGGAAAGGTGATCCAATCCATGTGGATTTGAGATATCAACCAGGTAATATTATGAGTGTGGTAATCTCGGATGTACACAAAGATGGAACTGTAACCAACACTGGATTGTTGAATAGAAGAGCAGAAGGTTTCAAATGGACTTTTTCATTTATTGTAAACTTTGCTGCTGAAACCCAAAGAGCTGAATTAAAAGAAGCAATTCTATTGCTTGATGAACCTGCACGAAACTTACACCCGACCCAACAATCAGGAATTTCAGATTTATTAAAAGGTCTTGCGGGTTCCAACCAAGTGCTTTTTGCAACGCACTCTCCATTTATGATATTTGATTATACACCGGGGAATCTGTTGGTAGTAGAGCTAGATAAGAAAAAACATCTTAGTAGAATCTTTTATGATTACTGGAATGCAGATGATAAAACACTCACTCCAATTCTTTATGGATTATCAAAAGGATTAGTTGAATCAATTGTAGATAGAGAAATTGGAACAAACTCAAGGCCCATTATTATTGTTGAGACAATGTCTGACAGTATGTATTTGAACGCATTTGATAAATTTCTACAAGATCCAAATATTTCAATGAATCCTCTAAATGTTGTAGCAGCATTCAACAAAAATTCTGTTTTGCCACTAGCGATTTTCTATAGAAATCATGGTTATCGAACTTTTGTTCTACTTGATAATAGTGAAGAATCTAAGCAGATTTCAGCCCAACTTGTAGCTAATGATTTTTCCAAAGTTCAAACAATATTTTTTGAAAGTGGTGGTAAGCCTCTTCAATCAATCGAAGACTATATGGTTCTTGAAGATTATCTTCATGCGGTAAATCAAACATATGAGATCAAGTTGAGGCAAGAGGGATTTAGTAATCTGACACTAGATGAAGTAAAATCAAAAAATAAGAAAGGTGTTTTGGAGAATCTTCATGCTATCTGGTTAGAACATAGAGATGAATGGGATAACTTTGACAATGAAGAGATAACTAGGTATATTTGTGAAAAAATTGCCCTTGGGGAAGCAGAATTCTTGTCAGATAAGACCAAAGATCAATTTAGATCATTATACCGGCTTATAGCAGAACGCATTCGACAGCATCAAAATTTTGTTTCTAAAATTGATAGAGATAAAGTTCCCAAGCCTAGGGTTTAATTCCATGGTAGTTAATGAAGTTTACTTACAAATCTTTCAGAAATGAAAAATACTTTTTTGTAAAAAAACTGATTAAGTTTAATTTAGAGAGTGAAATCGTTGAATAATATGTATGGTTCATTGCCAAAAGGTGTTTTTCTTTTTCTCATATTGGCTTTATCCATTTTTACTACAACAACGTTTGTTGTAGCGCAAGAAAAAGTTGTTGAAGCTAAAAGTATTGGATTTGAAGAAACAACTATTATTGAATTTGAAAACAAAGGAACGACTGAAATTGAAACAATAAGAATGTGGCTTGGTGAAGATAATACTTTCAAATCTTTTAAAACAGAAAAAGGGTGGACCGGAAAGAAAACTCTACAGGGAGTTCTTGTTTTTACAACCTCTGAATCAATTAAACCTGGGCAATCAGTAAAGTTTGGGGTAAAAACTGATGAACCGATGCCTGGAATTAATTGGAAGGCTGTTGATACAAACGACAACCAACTCGAAATTGGAAAAACTTTGGTTTCTGAATCTCCCTCTAAACCATCACAAGGTGTGAAAACAATTTTTCCAGAAGGTGATTCTGCCATTCTAACTGACTCTACTTTTAGATTAGTTCCAGAAAGACCAAACGTTGGATCCACAATTAGAGTTGTTGGAGAAAAATTTGCATCAAATCAAGAATTCGATTTTTACATTGGCCAAAGATTGTTAGAATCATTTGAAAGCAATCAAGATGGTCACTTTATGTTTACTACTAAAATTCCAGATGACGAAAAAGATGAACGCGTCAACTTTATAGTTAAAGATAAGCAAGGTTTTGAAAAATCCTTAAGCCTAAGAATAGGGGAATCAACAGGCGAAATGGTTTACACTGAAGAAAGACCATTAACAATTAGTGAAATTCCTCCAATACTCCATAGGAATGATGAAGTTAAAGTCACTGGAACTGCTTCTCCAGGAGGAACTGTAACAGCTACTATCAAAGATTTCAATGGAAATGTTATTTCAACTATTGCAGTTGATGTAGATACTAGAGGGAACTGGGAGCATATCACAACTGTTGCTGCAGATACTCTATTTGGAAAATATTCAGCAGAGATTACTGATGGCAAAAACACGATTTTAAGAACATGGGAGGTAATATCGGATAAGAAAATTCAGATTTTTCCAGCTCAAGTAAGATATGAGCCGGGGGATATCATAGTATTTAATGGTACAGCAATTCCTGATCAACAATTAGAAATTATTATTGAGGATCCAACCGGAAAGGAAGTGTTCTATGAAGTTTTAGATGTTGATAATTCTGGTCAAGTTCGTTTTGAGTTCCCGACCGAGTTTTCTTCAATACACGGCACGTATGTTATTTTTACATCACAGGGAGCAGAAAATGAAATTATTCTTGTAGGTCTTAAGGTATTCCCAGAACAAGTAATTATAGTAAAAATGGATAAGATTAATTATTCTCCTGGAAACATTGCAAAAATTACAATACAGGGAGAACCTTCTACAAATGTTAATTTGTTGATAATAAGTCCCGGAGACCAAGAAAAACTTAGTGAAATCATTACTCTGGGGCCTGATGGAAATTATGTTTATGAAGTAGACTTTTCTGGATATGCTTCCGGAGTATATACAGCCATAGCAAAAAGAGGAGGTTCCCAGGGTTTTGATGCATTTTCTGTTGGATTACAGACAGGTTCTGGTCCAATAGAAGTAAGAACAGTTAAACAAACTTTTCTTTCTGGAGATTCAATTCTGATTCTTGGGGAATCTGGAAATAATATCTTGCTAACTATAAGTTTGAGAAACCCAGAAGGACTGATAATAAAAGAAAAAGAGATGTTCACTGATAAAGAAGGATTATTCTCAGAAAGTTCCTTTAGAATACCTGCTGATGCTACAGAAGGAATTTGGATTCTTAGGGTTCAGAGTGGACCGAACTTTAAAGAATTAGAACTTGAAGTTATTGGAGATGTTTCTGAAGGACTGATTATTACCTCTCTTGAGGTTGAGCAATATGAGGGGCAAGAAGGATTAAGAATTTCTGGTACAGGAGCAGAAGGAACACTTGTTATAGATATTTTTGGTGTTGAAGGAGAAAAAATGGATACGCTTGAAATTCGAGTTACAAAAGAAGGAGATTTCACTACAGTATGGTTTCTTCCTAAGGATGCTACACCAGGAAAATATACTATACAAATCAAAGATAATGTTAATTCACTAAATGTAACTTATGCCCTAGAATAGTTTAGTAATAAAAAAATTTTTAGATACGATTTTTATTCTTCATCTTTTGGCTGATTATCATGAATCTCAAAGAAAAAATAAATGAATATCATGATTTTCCAAAAAAAGGAATATTATTTCGAGATTTCAGTCCAATTCTGAAAGATCCATCTGCTTTATCTTATGTTATTGATGAGTTATCAAAGCATTTTCATACAAAAAATATTGATCTATTTGTAGGAATTGAGTCAAGAGGGTTTCTTCTCGCAAGTGCTATGGCTGTAAGATACAATAAAGGAATGATCATGATTAGAAAAGCAGGAAAACTTCCTGGTAAAACTGTAAAGCAATCCTACTCTACTGAATACGGAAAGGATACAATAGAAATTCAAAATAATTCTATAACAAAAGGAGATAGAATTCTCATTTGTGATGATTTGTTGGCTACTGGGGGGACAGCTAAAGCTACAGGAAAATTAATTGAAAAGATGGGAGGCAAAATTACTGGTTTCGCTTTTATTATTGAGTTAACAGAACTAAATGGGATTAAGGAAATTAGCAAATACAACTGTAAATCATTGGTGAAGTATTAATGGAACAAAAAGCAGAAATTGGAATTTTTGGCGGTACAGGAATTTATGATTCTGGTTTATTAGAAGATGCTAAAGAAATTACTCTAGACACGCCATATGGAAAAACTTCAGATTCTATTACAGTTGGTGTTTTCAAGGGGAGAAAAATTGCATTTATGCCAAGACATGGCAAAAAACATTCCATACCACCTCATATGATAAATTTTCGAGCTAATATCTGGGCATTCAAAGAACTTGGAGTTAAGAGGATAATAGCGCCATCTGCGGTGGGAAGTTTAAAAGAAGAAATAAAACCAAGTCACTTTGCCCTTCCTTCACAACATTTAGATTTTACAAAATCTAGTGAAGGTTCATTCTCAAAAGAAGGCAAAGTTATTCACATTTCTGTTGCCAATCCGTTTTGTCCAGAACTTCAAAATGTAGTAGTAAAGATAGCCACAGAACAAAATGTCACTATTCACAAAGATTGTACCTATGTTTGTATAGAAGGACCTAGGTTCTCTACAAAGGCTGAATCCAAATTCTTCAGAAGTGCAGGAGCAGATATTATTGGTATGACTTTAGTTCCGGAGTGTCAGTTAGCTAGAGAAGCTCAAATGTGTTATGTTTCTGTATCTACTGTTACGGATTATGATGTTTGGGCAGAAAAATCCGTTACTGCAAAAGAAGTATTTGAAACTATTTCAAAGAATGTTGAAAAAATTAAAAAAATGCTTATTAAATTAATTGATGAGATCCCACAACAAAGAAGATGTTCATGTGATAAAGCTTTAGCCGAAGCAGAATACTAATCATCCACAAAGGATTCTCGTTTTAGTCCTTCTGGCAAAGTTAGGTTTCCTTGTAATAGGTTTTTTTGAAGCGATAAAATGACTTCTTCAGAATCATAGCCAAGTTTTTTCAATTCTTTTTCTGTTGTTTTTGAGATTTTTGCACCTACATTTTGGCCACCAATTCTACCAAATGCAATGGCAGTGAACCTAAAAGAATGCTCATCAATTGTAAACGTGCCAGTTATTTTTGCAGCCATTTGAGAACCACGAACATTGTTAATATGGATTTCAAGATTCATTTTAAAATCTAAATTTCAACAGCTTGGTTTCGGTGTTCATCAACTAGAAAGCTCCAATGTTGGTCATCCTCTACTTGAAAATTCTTTACTTTGAGTGGAATTATTTTTTCATCCAAACATTCATGTTTTATTTCAAAATTTTCTTTGAGTTTAACCAATTTCCATTTATATTTTTCTTTTTGAAGTTTACAAACAGTGACCCCCCACTTCTCATCAGAGTTAATTGCAGGCATCCCAACAATTTCTGCAATTGCTTCAATTCCCAGCTGTTTTTCTTCACAAAATCTTTTTTTACATTTTCCACATCTCCAAATGTCCACAGAGCCAATTGTTTTTTCATCAATGTTTATATTTATTACTCCGAAGTAAACTGGTTGATGTTTACAACTTTCTTGTTCAACTGTCAATGTTCATCACCAGAAAACAGTTCTATTTAGTTCTTGCAGCATCATACGCTTCTTCTAAGACCACACCAATATTATCTACAGTTTTATTTTGTTTGAATTCAATTCCTTCTCTTTCACACATTTTTCTATACATGTTTACTGCAGTAAACCTTGGATGCATTGCTTCAAATTCTGTTTCTGTGATGTCAATAAATGCTCCAAGCTCCATTAATTTTTTTGCGGTATTTAGTGCATCGTCCTGTGAAATGCCAAGTTTTTCTGAAATAATTTTTGCTGTCATTTTTCCTCCAGTTGTAACCAAAAGAAAAATCTCAGCTTGATTTGGGCCAAGTTTTATTTCTGAGATCAGATCGTTTTTAATTTTAGAAAAATCCAACAATCAGTAAAGTTTTGACCAAATAATTAAAGATCATTAGTTTCAGTAGTTAGTAAAAAATTTTCAAATTTTCTCTTTCAGAAAATTATAGATATATGATTCATTATGAAAATCAAAAATACTTTATATTTGGCAACTTGGAGTTTTTTATAATTGGCCAGCAATAAGGGAGCTTATTCAAC
The DNA here is from genome assembly GCA_016838845.1 of Nitrosopumilales archaeon. Classification (GTDB taxonomy): domain Archaea; phylum Thermoproteota; class Nitrososphaeria; order Nitrososphaerales; family Nitrosopumilaceae; genus DRGT01. The sequence continues at coordinate 14,993 of JAEHKV010000142.1, forward strand.
CGAACAGTCATTGAATTTTGTAATTCCTATAATGTTACTCTTATTTGTAGGCATAATCTACGTAATGTCACAACGTTCAGGCTCTGGCTTTGTAAGTTTTATTCTCATTGGTGCAGCAGCAATCACAATGATTTTCTGGGCAAAAGTTTTGAAAAAAATGGCCAAAGCGCAGAAACCCAAATACATGATGAGGGAGCAAGAATCCAAAACTTGGGTGTATGATCTTATCAAAGGTGAACAAGAATTTGTCTTCGTTGCTGAAGTTCCTGGTCCAGAAGATAAGATAATGGTACGATTGATAGAAGGAGTTCTTTATGTTCGTGGTTCGGGTGGCTTTTCAAAAGAAGTTCCAATTGAGGGCTCTAGTGATATGCAAATTTTTGATTTCAAATACCGAAATGGTGTTCTTACTCTAAGAGTAAAAAAACTATAGGCTTTTTGCTAATTCAAGTTTTTCTGGTAAGTATTTGTCTGTAATGTTTGTTAATCCATATTTTGAAAATGCTTCCAACTCTGCTTTTCTTTTTAATTGTAAGAACTTTTCTAATTGTTTTTTCCAAATGCCTTTTTGATATCTTGGATCCTTTTGTAAATCATGACATCTTTTAATGTCTGTTTCAGTCATTGGAATTGTTGGGAGCTTGTATTTTTCAATATCTGTAGCCCAAACTCCTACCCACTTTGCATCTGGAACAGTAAGCTCTCTAAGGTGTGCAGCATTTGCAGAACCAGATTTGATCACCATTGCTATATGTTCTCCATAAACATCACCATCAGTTAGGATAATCACTGGAAGACCTAGTTCATCGTGTAGTCTTTTTAAAAGAGTCCTAGTTGATCTTGGTGCTTGACCGCCTGTATCTACAATTATAGCTTTGAATTTCTTATCTACTTGTTCCTCTATAAATCTGGTAAAAAGACCGCCTTTCTCTACTGCAATTACAATCTCAGCACTAGTATCAACCAGTTCCGCAGTAGTCAAACTAGGTCCTATAGCATAACCATCTGGATGGTTTGACAAATTCATTTTTTTGCCTTCGTATCCTGGAACAGTATATTCAATATCCAAATCACCAAAAATACTACTACGTTCTTCAGGGAAAATATGGAAATCCTCTCTAGGTTTTGATAAAACAGCCTCTAGATCAACTATAATATTATCAGATTCGCCTTGATCTTCAAAATCAATAGCAAATGCTTGTGAAGAATAATAAACATCTCTAAGAGTTGAAGATTTTTTTTGTTTTGTTAATCTATTTGCAAAAAATGCCAACCACGTTAATTGAGTAAATGATCTAAGTTGGGATGTATTTTTTGCACTTCTGATTGCAGCATTTTTTCCTAGAATATATTGTCGTAGTTTTTGATCATAAACAATATTACTTACTGATCTGCTTGGAACTAAGAATTTGGGATATTCTCCTTTATCAAGATCATAATAAATTTGGGAACCATAATTTTTTAGTGACTCTATTAGCGAATTGTGTTTTTCTTTTGCGCTTGTACTACTTTGTTTCTTTGACTTTTTCAACTACAATTTCCTCCTCTTTTTGAACTTCTTTTGTGATTAGTATCTCTTGTTTTTGTGATTGGCTTTCATTAATTGTGATTTCTTCTTTTAGCATCTTTTTGTAATCTGGTTCTTTCTTCTTTCCTGCTAGCTCGGTACAAAATTGCGCAATTAATGGAAGATATTTTGAATAGAGATTGGCCCTCTTCTTTGCCATTTCTGCTTGACCCCTCTTGTTCATGAAAATTTGGATTTTTCTTAAAATAAATTGTAAAGCCAGTCTTAATTCTCGTTCAATTTCTATTCTATCAGCAACATTTTCTTTTCCAACTGTTTTGTAAGGAATACGAGTTGAACATATGTGTGAGACTATTACCAAAGGTGAATCAGGATTCACTTTGTATCTTTTCCAGTCTATTTCATTTACAACTTTTAGGACTACATCACTTCCTTCATCATAAAGAAGTGGAATTCTATTGGCAAATCTGTACACCTTAGAACCTCTTGATGAAATGTCACCACCATATGCTATTCCCATTTCTATAACGAATGGAAAGCCGGAATAGGCAGATGCCGAGCGTTGTATAACTGCTAAAAAGTCAGGATTAAAGAACTGTTGAATTCCTTTTTCCAAGGGTTCCTCTCCCAATGGAGCAAGGCAACCAGGATCAGGAGACATAAAATCATCAAATTTTTGTAAGGAATCGCTGAGTTTTGCAAGTTGTTGGTTAGTCATAGTTCCCAATCTAATTTCAGGTTTGAAACCAGCAAATTTTACAAATTTTTCGGCAGTGATACGTCCTACACGTTGGAATCTTTTAGTCAAAAATGTGACAAGCGTTTCTCCTTGAACAGTGTTTGCAAGTTGTTTATAGTAATCACTTGTTGGATCCATATCAATGACTATGGATTGAGATTTACCAAAATCCCAATAAGTTAATTTTTGGTTTGAGACATCAATATCATCAATTCTAATTTTACTCAATTTATCAAAATCCATTTTAATAAAAGACATCATAGCAATCACAACACGAACTTGCCGTGTTAAAGTTTTCCAACGTTTTGTAGCTTTTAACATGATTTCAGTAAAATTAAGATTTTTTTTGCTTAAACCAAGTTCTTTTCTTACTTTTTCAATCATTATATCATCTATCCTAGGAATTGTAAATGTTGTATCGACAATCATTCTTCGGATAGTTTCAACATCAACACCATATGGATGGGGCCTTATGATTGTAGGAGGTTTAGGCATTGTTTTAATTATTCTAGAGAATCGGAATTTTTCTCCTTTAGGATCCTCAAATGTAATTGTTGCATATGGTGTAATTAATGAAGTTTGGTAAACATAATCCCTAATTTTTGAACCAGCTTTAGAGTAATCTCCTTCTAAACAAATACTGACTGATAGACCTTTTTTGGAAACTTGATTAGTTTTGTGTTTAAGAATTACCGGTTTATTTTTTTGTATATCTAAGAGTAATTCATATTCTTCCTGTGTTATTCCATCAGTCGAACTTTTAACTCGAACAGGTTTGTTTGTAGTAATTTGTCCATAGAGAATAGCCATTGTTGCTCCAAGACCAAACATTCCTCTTGCTTGTTTTAGTCCAAATTTTGAACCATATAATACAGTTCCAAATGCAAGAGGTACATGTTTTGATTCAATTCCAGGCCCATTGTCCTTTACAGTAAGAATGTAAGGTTTAGGATCTGGTTTTTCGGGATCTACGGCTTTAATTGATAACTGAACATCAGGTAAAATTCCCTTTTGATCACATGCGTCAAGAGAATTTTCTACAAATTCTCTGACAGCAGTATATAGTGATCTAGTTGGATTGCTAAATCCTGCTAGATCACGGTTTCGATAAAAGAATTCACTTGGTGAGATTTGACTAAAATTTTCTTTATTTGAAGACATCTTAATCTTCCCACAATTTTAGTCTCTCAATTTTATCTCGTTGTCTTGCAGATTCAAGCTTATGGTATACAGCCCCATGCATACTTCCATTGGAAATAGCTGAGATTGCATCAACTGCAAGTTTAAGCTTGTTAGTTTCACCAATTATCGAAACGGTTCTACCGTATATTGAGATGTTTGTATCACTAAGTCTTTCCATGTTTCTCCTCGCCTTACCGCCTTCACCTATAATTCTCCCTTTAATTCTTTCAACGTGTGCTGATGATTTTCCTGCAAACTCCCTTAAGTCTATTACATGTAAGGTATTTTCACCTTCTAGTAGCTTCATTGCATTTTTTGGAGAAAAACCACGACCTATAGCAGTAACAATTTCTACTGCCTTGAAAGGTTGTATTGTCTCTACATTTCCAACTCCGGCGATTAAAGTTTCGCCAGTTTCGCTGTCAATATCTAACCTTACAGAACAAGTATCTTCAATTTCAGATTTAACATTTCCGGATTTTCCAATAAGTACAGCTATTCTCTCTGTTGGAATTCTAATTAGTTTTTCAAAACTCATTTTATTACCTCATCATATGTATCAGCTGGATTTTGAATTGTTAGTCCTCTTCTCACAAAAAATTTTGTTATGTTACTAATATCTCTTTTAAGAAATTCAGTGGAATTAGGATGTCGAATATCAACCGCAGAGCCTAGATCAAAAACAACTAGTCCTTGGGTAGTCTTAAAAATATTATATTCTGAAAAATCTCCATGAACTAATTTTGCATCTTTGTACATCTTTTTCAGAATTGAAATGGCCATATCAAAATCTTTATTGTTGACTTCTTTGGATTCTAATAGATTTTTTGTTGGAACGCCATTTTTTCCAACAAATTCAAGTGCTAGGACATTTTTTGAGACATGTATGGGTTTTACTACTGGTATTCCACATTCAAAGCATCTGGTTAAGTTGGAAAATTCTTTCCGTGCCCATAAATTTACAAGATTTCTCGTTCCACGTTTTATCTTTGAAAATCGAGGATCGCCTAAAATGTATTGAGCACGGCGCTTAAAATTTGAGGTGGACACCAGATATACTTTCAGAGCTACGTCATTTTGGTTTTGATCAACAGCCCAAAATAACACAGACTCTTTTCCTGCCTTAACTACACCGTTGACATATGAAATGATGTGAGAATTTATCATTTTGTAAATAGTAAGCATTGTAGTTTTATCTAAAACTTCATTTACCACCTTATTTTTCTTAAACCCGTCTTTAGGTTTGCCACGTTTAGATTTCGATATTAGTTTATTATTTATTCTTGATTGTAGGCTTTTTTCAAGATCATCCAACAATATTTTTATCATAATTTCCCAAGTAAAAATCGATTTCTAATATTCTAGAAATCTCTAGGCAGGTGATCGTTATCTTTTAACCAATCTACTTGAGGTAATGTAAATCTCCAAATAATGTCACCTCTTTCAGTTGCTTTAAAATCCCATGGCGAGATAACGACAATATCATTATCACGTATCCAGATTCTACGTTTTAGTTTGCCTCTAATTCTTCCTCGTCTTGTAAGACCGTCTGTACATTTAACCATAACATGATCACCACCCATTAATTTTATTACACGACCTAACAATTCTCCTTCTTCGGGTAATCGAATTTCTTTTAATTGACTTTCGTTTAGTACTTTTCTTTTTCCCATAAGACAATTTCAAATTTTTTGTATATAATTGTGCTGTTTTATATCTTAAAAACAATCAAAAATGGTACGCCATTAATTTTCTTTATTCCTTTTTCAGAACCAATTCCTAGATTCATTGATAAGGAAATTGTTTCTTTTCCAACCATGTTTATGATAGAAGAATTTTTTAAAAGATTTTCAGCTTCTTCTGTTTCTACAAGTTTTTCTCCATAGTAGTTTTTGCTTATATCAACTTGAAGGTTTTTTTCAGAAATTTTTTTTCCAACTAAATCTATATCACAGATATTGAGCATTGTGTTTTTTTGATGACCTGTTTGACGGACTGAAAATTGCATTATGCATACTTTCCCTTCATAGTTGATTTTGCCCCGCAAGCCTCACAGATCAAAAATGAGATTCTATTTTCTTTTACAATTTTAGTGTCTGGACTTTTGCAAGTAGGGCATTCAAGATAATCTTTTACATAGATTTGAAGTAAACGAGTAAAATCATCTGGATCTCTTCTTCCAATAAACATGGCTTTATCTCCTATACGCTCTGCAGGAACAGCAAATTCCTTCGAAAGGTATTGAAGGACTTTGTCTGGGTCTCTACGTAAGACTTTAGGAAATTCAGCAAAATTACGGAGGAAAGTCTTTTGTCCTTCCCACATTACATCTACTATCGGCAATTCAAACCTAGTAGATGTCTGTTTTTCGGCATTTGATAAATTATTCTCAATGCGTTTGAGTAGTTTTTCATATTCAGTTTTAGTCAATATCAAGAAGCAGATGATTTACCCTATATGGGTTTATTTTAAAAAAGAGATTGTGGTAAGTCTTCCTACATTTTTCCTATTCTGAAAACCTTAGTTCCACATTTTGGACAGGTCCCTTTTACAGCTGGACGTCCATTTTTCATTTTGATTTCTTCGGGATTTTTTATTTCCCTTTTTGCTCTACATTTTACGCAATATGCTGTAACCATTCTAAAAAATCATTGGAGTAGCTCTATTTAGGAAGAGGCTGTAAAAATTATTTAACTATGCACTAGATGAGTGTATATTTCGAAGAGTATATGGAAATGTCCTAAAACTAATTTTATTAAAAATTATAATTTTTTTATAATTTTATTATAGATTTAATTTAGAAAAAAGATTTTCCATAATTTTTATGATATTCTACTCGTTTTTACGTAATTTACCAGTTATAAATAAGCAGTTATCATTTTTAATAGATGGCACCAAAAAAAGGTATTATAATTACTATAGGTATTTTGGTGGTCATTACAAGTGCTAGTTTTCTAGTTTGGTTTTTGCCTGAAAATAATGAAATTAAGTTTATTGTTTCAGATTTTAATTCTCATTTGGATGGTGTCAAAAATATTCATGGCGTAATTAGAGAATCTGTAGATATTGAATTTCAAAATCTTGTAGATGAAAAAATTTCTCCCGAAGAATACATAGAACTTGCTAAAGCATCTTCATCTCAGATCAATTCCCAAATAATAGGATTAGTAGAAAGTAAAGCCACTGAAGAATGGCAAGAAAGTTACATAAATTATATTGAATCATTAAAACAATACAACTCCTACATTCGAGAAACTATTGTAGCTGCATCTATGATAGAGGAAGGGATTCAATCAAATGAAATGGAGGATATCTTTCAAAAATTAAATGAGTTTAAAATTAACTCTGAATCCTTCATTATTGAATCAGATAATACACGTCCCTAACAAAATTTCATTTTAAATCCTAAGTATAATATTTTCAATAGTAGGAAATCGTTAAAAGGTGATTTTGTAACTATGAGGATATGTCTCAAAAAGCAGGTAAACTTGAGAATGAAACATCCTCTTCTTCTAAAAGTAAATTGCTTGTAATTTGTGTAGACAGAGATAATGATGTTGGTGAAAAAACTGGAATTTCAACACCTGTTGTTGGCAGGGATGCATGTATTGAAGCTGCACAGCGACTTGCTCTTGAAGATCCTGAAGATGCTGACTCTAATTCAATTTTTTCCGCAATCAAAACTTATGAAGATCTGATTAGCAAAGGATATGATGCACAAGTAATTACAGTTACGGGAGTTAAGAATAGAGGAGTTCGGGCCGATGAAAAAATTGCTTCTGAAATAAAATCAGTTTTAAAAATATTCTCTGCTAATGGTGCAGTAATTGTTTCTGATGGTGAAGATGACGAAAGTGTAATTCCGGTAATTCAAAACGTACTTCCTGTTATTTCAGTTCAAAGAGTGGTAATGAAGGTCAGTAGAACTGTAGAGTATTCCTATGCAGTTTTTGGTAAATATTTGAAAATGCTTGCTTATGATTCTAAATATTCAAAATTCTTTTTAGGTGTACCGGGAATTTTGTTGTTAATTGGAGGTATAGCTACTGTATTTGATTATACGGCAGAAATTTTTGCGATACTTGTGAGCATTTTAGGGGGAGCATTTTTGATAAGAGCATTTGATATTGATAAAGCTTGGTCACATTGGTCAAAACCTACTCCGTCGGGATTCATTAGGATGTTTACTGCGATAGCAGGAATAATTCTTATTTTGTCTTCAATCTCCGCAGGAGTCATAGCTGTTGATACAAGTTTGATTGGTTCTGAAGCTCAGCTGATCAATATTATATCAAATAAAGTTGTGATGGGACAATTTTTTGCAGGCGCATTACCAATTTTATGGATTGGAATTGGCGTAATATTTGGAGGAATGTTACTAAGCAATTGGTTAGGAGGAATTCATAGGCGAATCAGTGATACCTTAAGGTTGATCGTACTGGCTGCTCTGTATCCTACCGTATCACAATTTACAAATATCTTAATCAACGATGAAAGTTCGTTTACTCTTATTCTCCCACTTCTTGTTGGTTTGGCTGTCACGCTTGTTTCTGCCATAATTTTGTTTAAAAAATTCAGAAAACACAAAGACGAGGAACTACTTTCAGACTAGAATCTTTTACCCAAATGTAAGAAATTGGGCAAAAACAATCATATCTATGCTCCTAGTTTTAATTAGAAAAGGTGATCAAATATTAAATTCAAAAATGCCGCATTTCATCTTTTAGGATTCTATAATCTTTATTCTAAGAAATTAGAAAGAGAGATTTTTAACGGTTCGATGCCAAACCATATTGCCATAATTTTAGATGGCAATCGTAGATGGGCAAAAAGAAATCTTAGCCTATCCAAAGAAGGGCATTTTAAGGGAGCCGATGCAGTTGAAAATCTTCTTGATTGGTGTGAAGAATTTGATATTAAAATTATCACATTGTATGTGTTATCAGCAGAAAATCTAAGTAAAAGAGATTTAGAGTTAGAAGATCTTTTTAAGATTATAAGAACTAGGCTTGAAAAGCTGTTCAACGATCCACGTATTCACAAAAATCAGATGAGAGTTAAAGCAATGGGTAGAGTGGAGTTACTTCCAGACTCGATCAAGGATGTTTTAAAAAGATTAGATGATGCTACTAAAAATTACGAAAGACATTTTCTCAATATTGCTATTGCTTATGGAGGACAAGATGAATTAATTGATGCTGTTAAAAAGATTGGTGGTAAAATAAAAGATGGAACTTTGAAGATTGATGATATTAATAAAAAAGAAATTGAATCTAATCTTTACACTTCACATTTACCACAATCATCACCAGATATGATTCTCAGAACATCAGGTGAAAAGAGATTAAGTGGATTTTTGTTGTGGCAAAGTGCATATAGTGAATTAGTTTTTATGGATGTTTTCTGGCCAGGATTTAGAAAAATAGATCTAATGAGAGCAATTAGGACTTTCCAAAAAAGAAAACGGCGAGAAGGAAAATAATTAATTTTTTAAAATGTCAGAAATTAATATAAATGAAAAATCAGCAGGCGCAGTTATATTTAGAAAAGAGCAAAATGAGGCTCTTTTTCTTTTACTACATTATCCTTCAGGGCATTGGGATTTTGTAAAAGGAAAAATTGAGCCTGAAGAAAATCTACGTCAAACAATACTAAGAGAAACTCAGGAAGAAACTGGAATTACCGATTTAGATTTTTTAGATGGATTTGAAGAAAGTGTCGAATATGATTTCCAGTATGATGGTAAATTAATCCACAAAAAAGTGATTTTTTACCTAGCAAAAACCCACACGGAGAAAATTATAATTTCACATGAACATGTGGATTTTGTATGGTTAGATTTCGAAAAAGCATTTGAAAAGACAACATATCAGAATGCAAAATTAATTTTATCAAAAGCTAACCAATTAATTAATAGATTGTAATTGTAATTTTTTTGCTGTTTCAATTGGGTTTTTTGAGTTTAATATGGTTCTACCAACAATTAGAAAATCAGAACCTGCAGATAAAACATCCTTGATTTTTCCTCCTTGAGTTCCAACTCCAGGAGAATAAATTGCTAGATCTTTTCCAGTTTTTTGTTTACAATATTTTATAATTTTAGGAAAAGTTGCGCCAGTGATTATACCATCAGCTTTGAGTGAAATAGCCCAACCCAAAAATAATTGATAGAGTTTTGTTTGTTTTTTTGTTGGTAAATTTACATTCATTTCATATGTTAATTTGGCTTCAGGTGCGCTCATATGACAAAGTGAAATAACACCTTTATCATTTTTGTGGGCTGAGGATATGATATTTCTCAAACTTGATTGTCCCATAATTGGATTAACTATTACGGCATCAAAACCAAGTTTCCAAAGAATTTCAGTTGTATTTTGATTTGTTGTACTTATGTCATTGAGTTTAATATCAGCAATCGTTTGTAAGTTATATTGATGAGCAGTTTTGTTTATTTTGATTATTTCCTTACTGCCTAGACGAAGTAGAAGATGAAAGTTTAATTTTAAACCACAGAGATGTTGGTTTAATTTTTTAATGTTTGATATGGTTTTTGATTCTATACCATTTAATGAGGATGGATAATCATTTGCAAGAATGATCCTACCTTTCTTTTTAGAAATTTGTTTAATTCTAGTTTTGAATTTGGTCATAATCGACCAAAGGATGAGTCTCTTTTAATTTTACTATTTTGATATACGAATAACCATGCTTACTAGGACTATCAACTAGAGAGGGATCAATTCCATTATTTGTAGAGTATTTCAAAAAGGGTTTTTTTGGTTCCTCGTCTATTTTGACGTGGCAGAAATAAGAGGTTCCTTCCTCATTAAAATTCATGAATACTCCCATTAACCACTTGCCGTTAAATGGGAAAGAAAATAGAGGAAAAGGTGCTTCTTCAAAGCCAAAACTTAGTTTTGCAAGGCTAGCCAAATCCTCTAGTTCAATTGGATGGTATTTGTCTTCAGTACCGTTTCCACTCTTTAGAGAGGCTGGAAGTGATTTTATTTTAACAATAGGAGAATACAATCGTGCTGAATCAGTTGCGGAGTTTACCACGGATGATTCTTCCTTGTCAGCCTTAAAACCATAGCAAATATAGTGACCAAGATTATCTGCAGGGGTGAAATAAATTACTGGTTTTTCTTTCAATAAATCCATTTGCACTGAAAGAACCTTTTTGCCTTCATGATCATGAAGAAAAGACACACGTGGTACTCTCTCTAACGCACAAACTAGTCTCGAGAACTCTAAGGTAGATTCAACTTCAATGTATCTTGGTAATTTATCCATATGATATGTGTAATAACAACCAACTTAAACTTAACCGAACAAATTTGAAATTATTTTCTTCTATCTATGATTGCATCTTTGTCTGGGCCTGTGCCTAGGATTGTAACAGGGACCTTAAGAGTATCTTCAATATTTTTGATGAATGCTTTTGCATCGTTATTTAGTTCTTCAAATGAAGTTTTGCCGGCACAGTCTGGAAAACGTGTATCTAATTTTGTTATGGCAATCTGAGTTGCACTGTTGAGGCTAATTGCTCTTTTAGCTAACTCAAAATTAAA
>JAEHKV010000143.1 GCA_016838845.1 Nitrosopumilales archaeon
TCTTAATTCTTATTTTTTAAATAGGATCCACATCCTTGTGCCCACCAAAATTCCAACTGCACTAATTATCAATATTGGGACAAGATATTGACCAATATTTAGCTCCACTTGTTATCCTATAAGCAAACATCTTATAATTTGTCTGCCTGAATTGAGAAACGATTAGATAAACTTGAAAAGATTCGTTAACATTTGATACAAACTGTCGCTGAGTCTTTTTATCTCTGAAATAGCTATTTGAAACACGGAAGCTAGCATGTGCTTGGAATAGTACGATTCATCTATTCATTGGCTTAGACCAATGTAACTCATGGCTTGTTGGCTTCCGCCTACATTTGATATGAATCTGTTAACGGGTCTAAAATTAAACCAATAACGGTGCGGGTCTCAATAGACCCAGCATTAACAGTTGTTATGAAATGTGAATCTTTAACTCGTAATGCTTTAATACTCATTTTACAAGTTCAAAAACGTGAAAACACTTCTTGCAGTTATTGTTTCATTAACCTTGTTACTAGGCACATTTACTTTGACAAACGCCTTTGCTGCACAACCTAATGCTGACTCTGATTGGGTATACCTAATAAAAAATCATAATCAAGGTCTCAAAAACGTGTTTGGTGTAAGGCATAATTTTGATGTAGGTTTTACAACCATTTTGAGTGAAAATCAAGTAGCTGGTTTAGAACGTGGAGGACTCGAAATTGAAAAAGTTCCATTATATCAAATTACAAAGCCACCAGGAGGATGTGATCCATGGCCAGATTGTAAAAATGGCGGTGGTGGTGATGAAGGAGGTAGTGATACAAGAGCCTCTACTCCGTCAACACAAACCCCTTGGGGCATTGATATGATTTACAGAAATACAGGCGTTACTCCAAGTGGTGGAAACGGAGTTAATGTTGCATTACTAGATACTGGAGTAAACAAAGATCATCTTGACCTAAAAAGCAGAATCACAGATTGTAAAGATTTCACAAAGGGTCCTATGATAAAAAACACATGCAAAGATGGTAATGGACATGGTACTCATACGGCAGGAACAATTCTAGCTGATGGTGGTTTTGATAATTTAGGAATCTATGGTGTTGCACCAGATGCTAATTTAATGGCATACAAAGTATGTGCTTCTGGTTGTTGGACCGATGACATTGCAGCTGCCATTGACTTTGCTGGAAATAATGGTGCAAATATTATTAGTATGAGTTTAGGTGGTGATTCGCAAAGCTCCTTGATTAGTGCAGCTATTGCTCGTAATCCACATATTTTGATTGTAGCTGCTGCAGGCAACGATGGACCTGCAGATGGCAGCATAGATTATCCTGGGGCAAACTCAAACGTTGTTGCAGTAGGTGCAATAGATGTTAACGTATCTGTACCAAGCTGGTCAAGTAGAGGAGTAAATGACGGTGATTATATTGTTGAAGAACGAGAAGTGGAAGTTGGAGCTCCAGGAGTTGCAGTAGAATCTACTTGGAATGATGGAAGCTATAACACAATTTCAGGAACATCAATGGCAACCCCACATGTTAGTGGATTAGCAGCAAAGTTCTGGCAAGGAAATGCACCAGATACCAGAGCATACTTGCATACTCTAGCAAGTGATATTTGGTTTATCGGTGATGACACCGCAACAGGATTTGGACTACCACAAGTTCCATAGTCTACATTTGATATGACCTGTTAACTGGGTCCAAAATAAGACCAAATAACGTACCAGGTCCCTCTGGAGTAGGGAGTTGAACTTTTAGTTTGTATCCACTGAATGGAATCAAATTAGGTAGTGAAAAGAGTATCTAAAACCTCGTTTTAATCTAAATTTTTTCTCGCAGTTCACTATGATAATTTGGGTCTAAATTAAAACCAAAACTGGTGCGGGTCTCAATGGATTCAACCTTTTTGGAAAAATAAAGATAAAACCTATTTGTTAGGTAGTAACAAGTGAATTTCAGCACCTTGATTAGTTCCAGCTGATTTTGCCCAGATCTTTCCACCATGAAGTTCTGCTATGCATTTACAAACAGATAGTCCTAACCCAACTCCTCCATGTTCTCGTGTAGTAGAGAGATCTGCTTGATAGAATTTTGTAAAAATTTTATCAAGTTTTGATTTTTGTATTCCAATTCCATTATCCTTTACAATAATTTTAGTAAAGCGTCCCTCCAGGCATAATTTTACGTGTATTTTACCATTGTTTTTGGGGCAGAATTTTATTGCGTTCGTAAGTAAATTAATCAAAATTTGTTGTATTTTTTCTTCATCATATAAACATGAAAGATTATCTTCAATGTCAGCTGTAATTACCACGCCATGGTTATCTGCTTGTGGTTTTACTTTTTGTATAGTTTTGGTAACTATTTCGCAAGGGTCGTGTATCTTTTTTTGTAATTGAAACTCTCCGAGTTCCATCTTGTGCACATCCAAAATGTCTGATACAAGTTTTATCATAGATTCTGTAGATTGATTTACGATTTTTAGGGCACGACGTTGTTTTTCATCAAGTGCACCAAACTGCTTTGAAAGTAAGAGATCGATATAACCCTTCATGGGAACAAGAGGCGTCTTTAATTCATGGGTAATCATAGTTATGAATTCGCTTTTTTCTGTATCAAATTTTTTAAGTTGTTGATTTTGTTTTCTAATGGTATTTTCCCTATTTTCTAGTTCACTTCTTACTTGATGTAATTCTGATATATCTCTAATAACGGTATTACTGCCAATTAATTTACCAGTATCATCATAAAGACTATTTGCACTAACAAGAGCTGGAAAAGTGGTTCCATTTTTTCTTTTCATCCAAATCTCTCTATTTTTTACGTAACCATTCTTATTCCAAGACTCAAGAGAGTCAAACATTGCCACTTTGCTTTTTCCAGCAGTGTGATCAAATATTGAGCTTCCAATGACTTCTGGTTTGGAATATCCTAAGTTCGTTAGGTAAGAAATATTGCATTCAATGATTGCCCCATTTGTATCTATTATACGACAAAGATCAGGCAAATCATCGTATAGACTTTTCAAGTTTATGTCATTTTTTATTATTTTTCTTAATTTCTGACGTGAATCTTGAACCACGACCTCTTTTTCGGGCAAATGTTTTTTATTATACTCTAGAACGTTTGGCTTCTTGATCATATCTAGAATAAATTCATCGGTTTTTACTAGTTCATGTTTTAACAGTCCTGACTTCTTTTCTAATAAATTAAAAATTTGTTCGTCAATAGCCTGTAGAGATTCTATTTTTGGGTTAAACACAACGTTTTCACTTTTAGTCAGTTCTTTCATTTCTGGATAATAATTTGAGATAGTTATCTAAGTAAGCTAGTTTGTCATTTTTTGAATTTACAGTATGAAAAAAGATACCTATTAGGCTTTTATTAATATGAAAAAAATACTTATGAGCATTAAATAAGCCAATTAGAAATGTTTTGTCAATGAAAGATAATGGTTTTACCAAAAGTGACAACATTATTCGCCTTATTGGCAAAAAATGGGTCCTATTAATTCTGAAAGAAATTAAAAAGAAAGAGGAAATTCGTTTTAACCAATTGAAACTAGTAGTCGAGATCACTTCAGCTACACTATCTTCAATTCTTAAAGATCTTGAACATAATCATATAATTCAGAAAACATATAGTGAATTTTATTCTGGTGTAGCTTATTCATTAACAGAAAAAGGAAAAAAAATTATCGATTTTATTAAACCAATAGAATGTCTCCAAAGCAGCTCTGATATTGATAACTACAAAATATTAATGAAATCATTGTTGTCGTTAACTATTGAAAAGAAATTACTTGAAATCGGGAACCACGAATTTCAAGAGATTTTGAATAGGCTGAAAGAGGATGAGCGTTCTTTAGCTGATTGTTATGACGATCAGGAGCTGCTCAAAAGAATACTTTATGATCTTTTTGGAAAATCATATGAACGTGCTGATGTAATTACTACTGCATCCAAAACACTAGAAGACTGCCAAGGAATTATAATTGATGATGACCCTGATGCGGTGGATTCTATTTCACAGATTTTAGAGAGTAGGGGTGTATGTATTGTGGGCAAAGGATACAACGGCGAAGAAGCCTTTCAATTGTTTAAGAAACTACGGCCAAAATTTGTGGTGCTAGACATGAAAATGCCCGAATATGATGGATCTTATGCTATCAAGAAAATAAAAAATGAAGATCCCAATGCCAAGATTATTGGTATAACAGGATACCAAGAGCATGATTTTGATAAAAACGAAGTTACTGCAGTTTTTACCAAACCATTAAACATGATTGAAATTGTTTCATTCATACAAGACACGATTTGTTAGTAATTGGTAAGCACAACTGTTTCAAATGAATCAGATCCCAATTTATGCCTGAAATATGCTCAAGATGAATGATTTTTTGCCATGTTTTGCATAATCAATAAAGTTTGCAATCTATTTTTTTATTCTAAATTAACATTTGATACGAACTGTCAACCGTTATGTAATTTTTAAGACAACTTTATTAAATTCATCAATGCTTAATATTTAATGGAATTTAGTGAACCAGAACCACAATTAGAGGATTCTAAGATTCCAAATGAAACTCCTGTAGGTTTTGAGCTTCCAAATGCGAATCTACAGACCCAGCAAAAAGAAATGTCCGCTGCGGATTATATGGTGGCTTTTTCTGGCCAGTCACAAAATTATTGTGTTGGTATTGTACAGATGTGCGAATCAGCTATTATAACCAGTACTCTTCATCGAACAAAAATCATGAAGTATTACGAGGTATTTCTAAATTCCATGTCTCAAGTTTTGTCCAAATACGATGCTAATGTAATGAAAAATGCTGGCGACAGTTTATACTTCTATTTTCCAAGAACAGGCAGGGCTGACAAACAATATGGTTTTATGAGTTGTGCTGAATGTGGCATTGAATTAGTAGATATGCGTGACGAACTTAATATGCATTTGGCAAAAATAGATTTGCCACCAGTGAATTATCGTGTTGGCTCAGATTATGGACAGGTTGTAATGATGAAATCAAACAAATCTCTTTCAATTGACATGATTGGATCTCCTATTAGCATCTGTACAAAGATAGTTCAAAAATGCCCAGACAATGAATTTGTTGTAGGCAGTGAATTGCAGAAAATAATCAAGGTCTTTAACGATTATACTTTAGAAGAGATGAAGGGATACGAGTTGGAGATTGGATATGATTACAAGACTTTTTCAGTCTCGAGACGATCATAAATAAAATATAACTACATTCAAAGGACATGTTAAATTCCAAAAACCATGACCTCTGAATTAAAGACAACTAGACTCGGTACCACAACAGATAAGCTGATCAAAGATGTATCTGAGGCTCGAATTGAGGCCGAATTACAACTTGTACAGTTAAAAAACATGATCAGAGCACTTGATGAATCATCAATTGTAACTATAATTGATACTGAAGGACATATCAAATACGTAAACGACAAGTTTTGTGAAGTCTCAAAATATTCTAGAGAAGAAATTCTTGGGGAAAAAATCCAAACTATCAGGGCAGAAATCCATCCATCAGAATTTTACGACGAGTTATGGAATACAATAAAGAGTGGCAGGGTGTGGCATGGTGAGATATGTAACAAGGCAAAGGATGGAAGCTATTTTTGGAACAAAGCTACGATTGTGCCATTTTTTGACAAATACGGAAAAATAATTGAATATGTTGTCATTCGAACAGATATCACACAACAGAAAAAAAATGAGAGGTTTCTGGCAATTGGAGAATTAGCTGCTAGGATAGCACACGACTTGCGTAATCCACTCAGCGTCATCAAAACTACAGTTGATGGCATGACAATCGAGCTTGAGAAAAACCAGAATGGGAACTTGAAACAGAATTTAGAAAGACTAAACCGAGGAGTTAGTAGAATGACTCATCAAGTAGAAAATGTGTTAGACTTTGTGAAAGCTGTTCCACTGAATTTACAAAAAACGTCCTTACTTGATGTAATTAGGTCTGCCACTGATAGAGCAGATGTGGGCTCAACTAAAATAAAATTCCCACAAGATGATATCAAAGTTATCTGTGATGCTAATAGACTGGAGGTTGCATTTGCAAACATTATACAAAATTCAATTCAGGCAATAAATGGGAATGGTAAAATAGAAATTAGATTTATTGATAATCATTCAGATGTAATGATAGAGTTTGAGGATTCAGGCCCTGGTATTACTGAAGAAAATTTGCCAAAAATTTTTGATCCTTTATTTACAACAAAACAAATAGGTACTGGTTTGGGTTTGGTGACAACCAAAAATATAGTGGAACAGCATGATGGTGAGATTGCTGTGAAAAATAACCCGACTATATTTTCAATAGAGCTACCAAAAAATCTCTTAGATTAATTTAATATTTTCTTGATCAGCTCATCAGCATCAAATGGTTTGGTAACTACCGAATGGACAATTTTGTGTTTTGCGATTTCATCTGTTCTATGGTCCAAACTACCGCTAACCACTATTACTTTGGCATTAGGATCTAACTTGCTAATCTCCTCAACTGCGTAATGGCCATCATATTCTGGCATCAGCAAATCCAACAAGACCGTGTCAGGATTATGTTTTCTGTAAAGCGTAACAGCATCTTTGCCGTTATATCCAACTCCAATTACATCAATTCCCTTCAATTTCAGAAGGTAGTCTAAACTTTCGACACTGTCTTGATCATCATCTATTATTATTACGCTAGTCACCTTTTTACCCAGTTGAATGGCATTAAATAATGTTAATTTAAAAAAACTTTTGATTGGCAATAGTTGCCTTCAAACTCGTAATCTGACTACAAAGGAATAGTTTTGACCAATATGTTGAAGCAAGAGTGCTAAATGTTTTCATACTATAGAAATATTCCTAAAATGTTGACAAACGTAGCTGACAGGGATATTTTAATAATTGAAGACGCTGAACCCCTAGCAATTTTGCTTGGTAAGTATTTAAAAAAACTTGGTTACAAAAAAATTCACCATTGCAAGAATGGCACTTTAGGAATACGGAAATTTCAAGAACTGGTTGAATCAAATAATGTGCCTGTTGTCTTCTTGGATTATTATTTACCAGACATCACTGCACTGCTGGTCTTAAAGCAAATTCTTGAGATTCATCCTAGTACAGATGTGATAATAGAAACAGCAGCAAATGAAAGTGAAAGTGGCATTAAGAGGTTATTCGAACTTGGAGCCCATAGTTATCTTCCTAAACCGTACGAATTTGAGAAACTAAAAGAGATAATGAACACTCTTGAAGACTGCCAGGGAATTGTAATTGATGATGACCCAGACATGGTGGATTCTATTTCAAATATTCTAGAGGACAAAGGTGTATGTATTATAGGCAAAGGATCCAACGGCGAAGAGGCCTTTCAAATGTTTAAGAAACTGAGACCAAAGTTTGTGATACTAGACATGAAAATGCCCGAATATGATGGAGCCTATGCTATCAAGAAAATAAAAAATGAAGATCCCAATGCCAAGATTATTGTTTTAACAGGATACCCAGAGTATGCTTTTGATAAAAACGAAGTTACTGCAGTTTTTATCAAACCGTTTAACACAGATGAAATTGTTTCACTCATACAAAACACGATTTGTTAGTAATTGGTACTCCATTCTAATTTTAATGAGAAGATGCGCATCTAATGATGGGTTTGGGGCCTGACAATAGACGCACATTCTCATATTTTGAAAGAATTGATTTCTATTAACAGGTTGTATGTAACGAATATTACATACGTGTCCTTTTATCAAATCGTGTGTACATTTTACGATATGAAAAGAGTAGTCTATATCGAATCGCGTCCAAATTATGGTGTATGGGAAAAGCTGGTTGAGATGGAGGATGACAAAATCGTATTTGAGACCTCTTGGGAACCATCCCTAATGTCAAATTCAGTTAAGACACCTAAGTAAAGTGGATTTTCTAATCTGTTTTTCCAATCTTCCCAAGGAACATGCCAATTTGATTTGTGAGATTCACCAAGCATAACAGTGATACTAGATTCATCAAAGGG
The DNA here is from genome assembly GCA_016838845.1 of Nitrosopumilales archaeon. Lineage (GTDB taxonomy): Archaea > Thermoproteota > Nitrososphaeria > Nitrososphaerales > Nitrosopumilaceae > DRGT01. The sequence goes on from JAEHKV010000143.1 coordinate 8,038, forward strand.
GATTGAATCAATCATCGTAATCTTAGTAATGATTACGAAGTTTGATGTTGTGGTGGTTTTTATGACCTTGGAGAGTCATCGACTCTAAAACTAATTCCAAATCAGCTGTACATTGTTTCTCTGGGATACACAAATTGCCAAAACAAAGAAATAGTCCAAATAGATAAACGCGGTGTTGATAAACAAGACAATTCTTATTGTTGATGACGATCTAGATGTAAAAGAATCCACTAGATTTGTATTGGAAAAAAATGGTTATGATGTAGCAGTAGCCTGTGGTGGAAAAGATGGAGTAGAAGAATATGCCAAGTCGAATCCAGACCTCACTTTTATGGATATTAAAATGCCTGATATGGATGGTTATGATGCATTCTTTAAAATTCACGAAAAAGATCCAAATGCAAAGGTTGTATTTGTTACAGGATATACAATAGAAGACGATAGATATGAACAAGCAAAAAAATATAATCTAATAGATACATTATACAAACCAGTGGATTTTAACTTTCTTCTAAAATTTATCAAAGAACACGCTTGAATTTTTCCAAGTTTTTAAATCACATTTGATACGAACTGTTAATCCTGAAAATTCTTAAATCAGACTGTTATCATTACAAAATGTCTGCGTGAGTCACAATCAGATATCCATCCGCAAGAAATGTGGTTCGCCTAGGCAACTAAGTGAGGGTTTCAAGGCACAATACTTGTTTGTCACGAATTCACTACCTCACTTAGAATTTAAATCCTTAATTCTTGTTGAAATAAATGGTGTATTGAACCATTTACTTATTTTTTAACAAGGCGAATACAGGATAATCAAATTTGAAACCCAGTGAAACGCCAGATTTTTGTTTGAAAGAATACCCCTGAATATTTTTTACATTTTGATAAAGGTCATTTCCGATTATCATACTGTTTGGGTCTGCCTTTCGATTAATTTTAGAACAAATGTTGACGGTAGGACCAAAGATATCGTCGGATGAGGCCGTAACTGATTTTGCTAACATCACGGTGCCATAATCAGCGCTAATTCTATAACTAACAGATGGCAATCCTGCATCATGCATGCTTTCATTAACAATTTTTGAACATTTGAGCATAATCATACCACACTCTAATGTTTTAGCAAAAGATCTTCCATCGGGATTTTTTTCGTCACAAAAATAATACAAGAGACTATCTCCCACGTTTTTTACTACACAGGCACCATATTCCCTGGCAATCAGTGCCATCGCATTAAGGAATATACCATAATACTTGCAGGTGTCTTCTCTTGAGAGGTGTGCAGTTACCTTTGTTGAGCCAACTGCATCAACCATGGCCACACAACAATTCTTGGTTTTTCCATTAAAAGAAATTGTTTCATCAATATTAGATTTTAAGCGTTCAGTAAGGTAAGCATAGCCACTATCCTCTAACCACCCTTGCAAGGGAGTAGCTAAATATTGTTTTTTATTGGAAGCTTTCGTATTCATCTTGCGATCGTTTCCAGGGTCGGACTGGAACAAACATTATGCTTCTTTGCCCACTCATGCTGGTATTACGTTATGTAAGCACATAAGAAGATAGGAACTTTCGCACAAAAACCGAGTCCAAAATGGAAAAACAAACTAAAATTTATGTTTGAATAAATTACTAATCGATCTAAAATTATGCCATAAACGGTCTGGCTCATCATACTTCTAGTTAGAGATAAATGGAATTCATTTGGATTCCTCATGTGGCAGAAGTTACTGAATATAGAATTGCACAAATTGTTGATAATGGACAAATAGTACAAATGTCACTTGTAGAAAATGTTCAGACTGAGCCTATATCACAAAAACAGATGATCATGGAATCAGTATCAAAAAAACTAGATGATGAGACAAAAAAGCAGGTATTTCCTCTACTTGACGCAATCCTGCAGGCACAGCCAACAATCAAAATCAAGAGCTACCAACAGACTTCGATTACCATCACTATGCCAAAAAACAGGTATGAAAGGATGGGTCGACCTCAAGTTGGTGAAAAACTTGACGTGAATTTGAAGAAAATAGGTGTATGACTAAAAATGATTGTATCCGTTAATTAGTTTGATTACTTCTAACAAATTATTATCTTGAATTTTTTAAATTTCACTAACAAGAGTGTAGTTATTGAAAAATACTAGTTTAATTCAAAAATGTGAACTTTGTAAAAAAGAGTTAGGATTTAATGATAGGACTATCAGACATGAAAAAAAATGGTATCATGCGGAATGCTACAGATCAACTACCCAAGAAAAAACTGTAATCGAAAATACATATTCAAAAAAGGAACCTGTGGTAAGAGCAATTATAGTAAAAGCAGTAGAAAAAATTACTAAAGCCACAGTGGTAAAAACAATTTCAAAACAATCTTCTAAAGTTGTAGTACCAGAAAAAAAATCTGAAACAATTTCGAGGTGCGGTCATTGTAAAAAAGAATTAGAATTTCATGACAGAACAGTCAGACATGGAAAAAAATGGTATCATGCGGAATGCTACAAATCAACTATTGAAGTAAAGCCTTTAGAAAAAGAACAGGTAGTAAAAGATACCATAGTAGAACTAATTCCAAAATCACCTGTTGAAAAAGTTGTGGAACTAGAAACAAAACCAGAACGAACTATGAAAACGAAAGAACTTGAGATTGAAAAAAAGCGAGTTGTCGATTTGGAAGAGCAAGTAGTTCTTCCAAAAGTTAAACTCGATCCTGTTTTGATTCTTATTTCTTGCGGGATATTCTTTTTTCTTTTTTGGACACCATTTACTTTGCTAGCAGGCTTTAGTGTAGGCGCGATGATGCTGGGTGGATTTTTGGTAATTTATCAGGTGTTGGATGCAAGACGTTGGTCAAAATCAAAATTTAGAACTGGTAAACATAAACCAGGTATTTTTTCTCTACTTCTCTTGGTCCTGCCTTTTGTTTTTGGCGGAGTCCTTGGTTATGAAGGATATACACTCTGGGAATCTGGATATCGAGCGATAATTTTATGGGGATTGACAATTACCTTTTGGAGTGTTATGTTAATGGTTCCCTTGGCACTATATAGTAAAAACAAGGAAGAACAAACACCACGACCCCTTCAGTATCCAATGATTAGTGTGATTATTCCAGCATATAACGAAGAAAAAGTAATTGCAAAGACAATTGAAAGCGTAATGGAAATTGATTATCCAAAAAAAGAAATAATCGTTGTAGACGATGGAAGCAAAGATAAGACATTGCAGATTGCTAACGAGTATAAACGAGATAAGGTCAAAGTTTTACATAAAGAAAATGGCGGTAAGGCGTCTGCACTTAATTATGCGATGGCCTTTGCAAACGGAGAAATAATAGCGGTACTAGATGCAGATACTATAGCTGGGAAGAATTCGTTAAAAGAAATTGCAAGAATATTTGGTGATGATGAAAATGTTGGTGCAGTAGCAGGAAACATAAAGGTTAGAAACAAAGTGAACTGGCTCACCTGGTGTCAAGCTCTTGAATATGTTGCTGGATTACAAATTGCCAGGAGAGCTTTTGATTTATTTGGTGCTATCACAGTTGTTCCAGGGGCCTTGGGATCATTTAGAAAGTCTGTGCTTCAAGAGGGGGGTGGATACGATAAGGAAACACTCGTAGAGGATGTTGATACAACAATAAAAGTTCTAAAGTCTGGAATGGTAGTAAGAGGAACCACCAAATCAATAGCGTATACAGAAGCACCAGAATCCCTGCGCGATTTTTACAATCAAAGAAAACGTTGGTTTAGGGGCAATCTTCAAGTACTTGTGAAGCATCGTAACGCTCTAACAAATCCACGTTTTGGTTTTTTACAGAAACTTGCATTTCCGTATATGGTGCTTGGAATGATAATTTTGCCGATAACAGGTTTTATTATGATCGCTTCTGCGATTATTGCAGTAATTCAGGGTGACTATGTCTTTGTTTTAGGTTCCTTCGCATTCTTTGCTGGTCTTCAATACCTATTGGTTGCCCTAGCAGTGAGAATAGACGGTGATGACCCCAAATTGATATTCTTCTCGGTCTTCTTTATTATCGGATTTAAGCAAATACTTGATTTTATTCTAATAAGGCAGCTACTTGAACAAATTTTCGGCAGGAAAGCTCGTTGGACAAGAACAAAGAGGGTTGGGTTTGATGAGCGCTGAAAAATCAATGTCTGTGGTAATGAGATACAAATTTTTGTTAGCAGCTTCGCTAGTTTTTTTCTTTATTATAACAGGTTCAACCTTATCCTTTGCTGAAGAAGCTACTGGCTCGATTAAATTGGAAATCAAATACACCAACCTTGATAGGATCAATAATTATCAAACGGTCTTACAAGTATTCCAAGATAATGGTGATAGTCCCTATGTTACCATTGAATTTCCCGAATCAAATCCGTATTTGATTGACTCACTTCCGTTAGGTCATAAATACACAGTGAAAGTTTATGTGAACAACATGTTTGCTGGTACAGGTTTTCTTAATTTAGAAGAAACCGAAGGACAAATAAAAATAAACATTCCACTTCAGGGAGGATATCGGTTTATAGCATTATACAATGATGATGAAACACCGATAGAAGGTGCAATAGTATCTATAAAATCAGATGACGGTCATCAATGGAACCAAGGAAACACTGATAGTGAGGGCAAAACCACGAGATTTTGGTTACAGTCAAACAATTTAGTGGAAGATGACTATTACATAGCAGAAGTTTCACTGGATGAAGGCCTGGTTTATTCATATTCTCCCGTTATTTTTCATCCAGCAATTCAAGGAGACATTAAAATAAAAACACCGTGGCCGAAGATAATAGATTATCTCGTAACTATCTCAGTTTACAAGGATGTTTCGCAAAAAGTAGGTAAATCTGATGGAAGTTTCATGGTAGAATTGTACGACGCAGAAAACAACAAAGTTGCTCAATCCTCAGTTAACTCACGTGGCGACGCATTCTTTTCAAACTTCAAGGTCGGAAAGTATTCAATTCAAGTGATTAAGAGTACTGATGATCCTAACCAAGAATCTGAAATCTGGGCTACCAAAGGCACAGCTATTACAGGGGAAGAGAGATTCATTTCAATTTTTAAAAAGGGTGTTTTAGATCAAAGTGCTCAAAGCACCTGTAACTGTGTGGCATTTAGATTAGACGATATTCAAGATTACTATATTCGAGTTCCTGCAGTAGATCTCATGGAATTATTCCAGCAAAAAAAAGCGGATCTTACAATTGGAATAATTGGTGGCTTCTTTGGAGAAGATCCACATCTAGTTGATTTTCTCAAAAGAGTAATAGTAAATAAGTATGCAACGCTTGAGATTGCAAGTCACAGTTGGAATAATAAACCATTAACTAATTTTGATAAGAATGGTCAGAATACTCTTCTTCTAAAAACAAATGAAAAATTACTTGAAGTTCTTGGAGTAACCCCGAAAACACTCATTGCACCACATAACGAGTTTAATGATGACACATTGGCTCTGTTGCCTGAGCTGGGTTTCACACATCTTACTGCTCACATAAAGGAAACTCACTCTCCACCATATCCTTTTGAAAATTTGGAGCTTTACTATTTTCCTGCAAGTACTCAAACGGCCAAACTGCTGCCTGATGGAGTTACTTGGGTAATTCAGGATCGTGCGGTAACACTTGAGGAAATTCATGGTTTTCTAAACAAATACGGCTTTGCGGTAGTGATGATGCATCCCTACGAGTTTTCAACTACTGAATTGGGAGTCTACACTGGTGAGACAGACAAACAAATGATTGGTGAGGTTGGGAAGCTTATTGACGAATTAATAGATGAAGGAATAAAATTAGTTACCGTAAGCGAAATTAATGAAGAGGCCAGAAGGGTCAGCGAACAAGAGGTGGTTAAGAAACCAGACGTCTCACAGGTTACACCTCAAAGTTGTGATTGTGTGGCATTTAGATTTGCTCCCGTCCAAGATTATTTTTTAAATAATGTTCAGATTGAGATAATTGATACGTTCGTACGAAAAGGTTCCCCCATCACAACCGGTATCGTAGGGAATTTGTTTGGCAATGATGTAAAACTCGTCGATTACATAAAAAATACGTTAGAAAAAAATTGGCAGTTGATTGAAATCGCAAACAACGGATGGGAGTATGAAGATTTTACTGATTTGACATCGGAAGAACAAAGCTCCCTCATAAAACAAAGCAATGATCAAATATCTAGTGTTTTAGACACCGCGCCGGTAGTATTTATTCCACCTTACGAAAATTTTAACGCTGCAACCATTTTAGCTCTGCGTGAAAACAATATTAACCACATTAGCTCGACCATTAAAAAAGATCCTCCCCCATATCAACTCAGCAACTTGGAGTTATACCATTTCCCAAGTGGAGCTATAACTGGTAAATTTAATCCGGAATCTGGAGTTATTGAGCTAATTCCTTATGAGGAAACGTTTTCAGAGGTACAAAAAATTCTAGACCAACATGGCTTCACAGTGGTCACTGTACAATCCCCAGAATTTTCAGTAATAGAGAATGGTAATTACGTGAATCAGGTGGATGAACAAAAAATCCATGAGCTTGAATTACTTATAGATATGATTCAAGCCCAAGGTTTGAAAATAGTTCCATTAGGAGAGATTGACCTTCACTCCGGAGGCATATCAATACCAAGCTGGATTAAGAATAATGCCGGTTGGTGGTCAAAAGATCAAATCGGAGATTCTGATTTTGTCTTAGGAATTCAGTTTTTGATAAACGAAGGAATAATGAGAGTCCCTCCATCAACGACAGATTCTACCTCTGAGATGACTAATGAAATTCCCTCTTGGATAAAAAACAATGCTGGATGGTGGTCCCAAGGAGTGATCACTGATACAGACTTTGTATCAGGGATACAGTGGCTAATAAATAATGGAATAATAAAAATAGCAGATGCGTGATCAAATTAAATTTTAATCTTGGAGGTTCATCTTTAATTGATTAAACTTTCAAATTTCTTAATTTTGTTTTTGGTCTTCATGCTAGGTATGGCCCTTTTTAGTTACCAAGACACAAATGCACATTTTCATTGTGGACAATCTTTTGCACCATTTGTTAACTTGAGTACTTGTGATCTCACCGGTCAAGAACTCTTTCAAGTGAACCTCTCGGGAGCGGATCTTTCTGGCGCTAACTTCTCTGGAGGTATTTTCAAACGCGTAGACTTCGCAAACGCCACCCTTACAGGGGCAAACCTGTCTGGGATTGACTACTTCCAGGGTATACTTTCAGGTGCTAACCTCATGGGTGCAGACCTCTCAAATGCAAAGATCGATGAGGTCGCCGTCATTGCAGTTGATTTTTCAGATGCTATTCTCAAAGGCATAAGTATCTCAAATTTGAGCGCTGAAGGATCGAACTTCTCAGGTGCCGACCTCTCTGGAGCCATCATAAAAGGTGCTAGTTTCCTAAATGTTGACTTTACTGGGGCTAACCTCTCAGGAATTGATCTCTCAGAAATCAACCTTGCAAATAGCAAACTCAAAGATGCAAATCTTTCAGGAGCTGACCTCTCGAAAGCTTCCCTCTTAGGAGTCGACCTTTCTGGAGCTATTCTCAATGGTGTTGACCTCTCAAAAGCTAATGTCAGAGAAAGCAACCTCTCAAAGGCTGATCTATCAGGGGTCATTCTTAATGCTACAGACTTTACAGATTCTGACTTCTCTGAGGCAAACCTCTCAGGGGTTGATTTCTCCGGAGCTGTTTTCAAAAATGTAGTCTTCACAAATGCTGATTTATCAGGAGCTAGCCTCAAAGGAACCGACATTTCTGGAGCTATTCTAAAGGGCGCTGTCCTTACAAATGCTGATCTTTCAGAAGTCGTTCTCAAGGGAGTAGATCTTTCAGGCATTGACTTCAAAGGAGTAAATCTCTCAGGAGTTGATCTCCACGAGGCTGTTCTCAAAGGTGTAGACCTTTCAAATGCAAATCTCAAAGAATCCAATCTCTCTGGAGCTAACCTTTCGGATGCAAATCTAAAAGGTACAGACTTTTCAAATGCAAATCTTAATGGTGCTGACTTTTCAGGAGCTCATGTCTCTGGAATTAATCTCTCAAATGCAATTCTCTCAGGAGCTAACCTTTCAGGACTTGATCTCTCGCAAGTAATTCTCAAAAGTGCAGACCTCTCAAATGCTGATATCACAGGAGCTGACCTCTCAGATACTGATCTCTCGAAAGCAGTCTTCAGTGGTGCAGACCTCACAAATGCTGATATCACAGGAGCTAACCTCTCGGGTGCTGACCTCAATGGTGCAGACCTCTCAAATGCTAAACTATCAAGAGCTGACCTCTCAGGAGCTAACCTCTATGGTGCAATCCTCAAAGATGTCGATTTCTCGAATGCTAATATGAAAAGGATTGGCCTCTCAGGAGTTGATCTGTCAGGAATCAACCTCTCAGGAGCTGACCTCGAGCGCGCAGACCTCTCATATGCTGATCTCACAGGAGCTGACTTTTCAGGAGCTAACCTTGAAAGCGCAGATCTCTTTAAAGCTGTTTTCAAAGGGACTGACTTTTCTGGAGCAGATCTAACCAATTCAGACGTTGACCTAATTGATATTGAGAAAGCAAAAACTGATGGTAAGACAAAGCTGCCTGAAAAAGGATTTTTCTTCTTTAGAGAAATCTATAATTTATTCAGGAGTATCTTTGGTTTCTAGATCATGATTCAGAAAAAAACTAAATTTACAGATAACACCATTAATCACATATTGGCTGTTTTAAAAAATTGACTAGTTTTCCATCGGACCTCTTCAATTGAGGACTTATTTTCACATTTTAAACAAAGGAATGAAGAAGATAGTTCCTGAAATATTTCACCACATTTGTTGCAAATATATCGATTTTTAAGTACTCTATAATCAACACCAAGTGCCTTTATTTCTTTTCTACATTTAGGACATTTGTCATCAACATATTCATTTTCCTCAGAAAAATTTCCACACTTAAAGTGCTCAATTATCTTAGCCATTTTGAAATCATTTCTTTGACAGGAGGGACAGTAAAATATCTGAATTACTTTTACAGAATCACATTGATTACAGCTCATCTCTCTTCTATTCTCTAGTTTTGTAAGCTTATTTTTAGATTCTAAATCTTTAATGTAAGATTCAATCTTGACTTCATCACCACCAACCAATTGTTTAATCATAGTCAAGCTGATTTGTTTTTGTGATTTTAAAACAAAATCAACTTCTTTGTAAAGATCTTTATCTGTATCTGCTGAAACTTTATGTTTAGAGTTTTTTTCAAAATATTTTCTTTCTTCATCAAGTGTATCAAGAATTTGTTTTAATTTCTCAAATCGTATTGGTTTCTCCATATATTGATATAATCCTCTACGGATTAATTCTGTCACACCTGCATCAGTTTTTTCAGTAGCTGTTGAAAGTATTACCTTAACATCTGGTTTGACTTCGAGTAGTTGTGTCATTATAGATTTAGCATCCATGTCAGGCAACACAAAATCTAAAAGAACAATTGGATCCGTTCCTGATTTAACTAGATCTTTGAAAGAATCTATTCCAGTTTTACCATCTTGGCAACTATGAATCTCTTTGTACCCCATACTAGTAAGATAATTTTTCAAAAGTATTGCAGTAGCAACGCTATCCTCAATAATTAGAACATGGTCCTTTTGAGACGCCTCCTTCATCATTCTTAATTTTCCCCAGCAAATTTCTTTTTAAATGTAAAAGTCAAGTTTTGCCTTTTTTTGTCAATAATGTGTCATCTATCTCTGAAATTGACTCTAAAGGAAGAGAGCAAGAAAAGTCTTTGCAGACAAAAACTATAGTTTTTTCACTATTGAATTGTTTTCCTTCAAAAAATGAATATTTTGAGAGATTATCCAGTTGCGCCTCGTTCCTTACTAGAACAAGAATGGATTCTGGTAGGAATTTTTTTGTTAAATAATTAAGGATTTCAGCATTAACAGTATTCAGTAGAGTGATTTCAGTAGGTTTTTGCAAATACGTGTAAATCGTGTTCAACAGATTACCAAAACCAAATGGATTTTCAGCGGCCATTAATGCATTTGATTCCATAATTTTTGTAGAAATTTCAAGAAAGTTCTTTTGTTGAGTCAAATGATAGAGTCTCAAGAGTAAGCTAGCCGCAATAGAGTTACCAGACGGTAGTGACAAATCATGGTTGTTTTTGGGTCTAATGATTAATTTTTCATGATTGTCTGCTGTCATGAAAAAATTATTCGTTTGTGAATCCCAAAAATGTTCAATTAAATAATTTCCAAATTCTTCTGCACGTTGTAAATACTTTAACTCGGGATTAATTTCAAAAACATCTAGTAATGCGTTTACATAATAGGCATAGTCTTCAAGATAGCCATGAATTTTTGCAAAACCATTCTTATAAGTTCTTGATAGTTGATTATTTTGAATTAAATTTTTTTCAATAAAGGAAATGCAGTTTTCTGCTACTTCCAAGTATTTCTTTTCGTTTGTTACGAGATATCCTTTAGCAAATGCCGAAATCATTAGTGCGTTCCATGATGTGAGAATTTTATCATCTAATCCAGGTTTGATTCGTTTTGATCTAATCTCAAGAAGTTTTTTGGAGCCATTTTCTATGATTTGTTTAACTTTTTCCTCAGTAATTCCAAATTGAAACGCAACAGATGAGATATTGATGTTGTTGCATAGAATGGTTTCTCCTTCCCAATTGCCACCATCTGTTACATCATAGTAAAGACAAAAAACGTCAGCGTCTTGGCCTAAAATTTCTTTGATTTCATTTTTCTTCCAAACATAGTATTTACCTTCTTCACCTTCTGAATCAGCGTCTTGTGATGAATAAAATCCCCCTTCAGAGGAGGTCATTTCTCTTAAGACATAGTCTAAGGTTTTTCTTAGAACATCAAGATAGAATTGGTCTTTAGTGATTTGATATGCCTCAACATAGTTGATTGGTATCAACGCATTGTCGTACAACATTTTTTCAAAATGTGGTACAAGCCATCTTGCGTCTGTTGAGTATCTGTGAAATCCTCCACCGATTTGATCAAAGATTCCACCATTTGCCATCCTTTTCAAGGTTTTCAAAGAAAATTCTTGAAACCTGGAAATGTTTGAAAGGTTTGAGTATCTAAACATGAAAGAAATGTTAGCAGCGTTTGGAAATTTTGGTGCTTGTCCAAATCCACCAAAGTTTTGATCTGCCATTTGCAGCAAGTTTACTGCAGCTTCATCAAGAATTGTTTTTTCAAGTTTTGATGGTTTCTTAACAACTTCAGTTTTTTGTAATGTTTGCAGAAAATTTTCAGCCGCATTTTTAATGTCTTGAGGTTTTTCCTTCCAAGATTGAGCAAGTTGCCGTAGGATGCCCCCAAAGCCAGGCCTCCCATACGAATCCAAAATTGGAAAGTAGGTTCCAACATAGAATGGTTTTTGATCAGGTGTCAAGAAAACGCTTAGTGGCCAACCACCTTGCCCTGTTGCAATTTGACAAACTTTTTGATATATATCATCAATGTCAGGACGTTCTTCACGATCAACTTTGATGTTAATGAAATTTTCATTCATTACTTTTGCTGTCTCTTCGTCTTCAAATGACTCGTGTGCCATTACATGGCACCAATGGCATGAACTATATCCAACACTAAGGAAAATGGGTTTGTTTTCGTCTTTTGCCTTTTTTAGGGCTTTGTCATTCCATGAATGCCAATTAACTGGGTTGTTTGCATGCTGTAATAGGTATGGGCTCGTCTCGTGGATAAGATTATTTTGAGACATGAAAAAAAGTAGACAGAGTTGTATTTGTATGTAATAGAATTTAGCATCTTTGACCATACTAGTGAAAAACAACTTAAGGGGAAAATAACCAGAAAATAATATGAAAATTAGATATGTTTTTGGATTTTTGTTGCTGGTAGTTACGATTCTGGCTAGTGTTTCCAGTTTTTCTGCGTATGGTGATGAAGATGATTTAGATAATGATGGAGTTCCAAACGAACGGGATCATTGCCCTAATTTGCAAGAAGATTATTCAAGTGAAATAGATGGATGTCCTTCTGAACACAAAGTCTATCATGACTTTGATAACGATGGAATAGAGGATAGTGATGATCTTTGTCCTAAATACAAAGAAACTTTTAACAAATACCAAGATGAAGACGGATGTCCGGATGCTGCTCCGGAAGAACGAGTGGGAGAGGTTCCTGATCTAGACAAGGACGGAATTCCAGATAATTTTGATTCTTGTCCTTCTAGAGCTGAGACCTACAATGGTATTTTAGATCTAGATGGATGTCCTGACGATTACATTGTTACAACAGATACAGATTCAGATGGGTTACCAGATTCAATTGATGCTTGTCCAGAATTAAGTGAAACATATAATCGATATTTAGATGAGGATGGTTGTCCCGATTCGCCTGACGAAAGTGTTGATGCATATGAATTCCCAGATATAGATAACGACAGGGTTGATGATAGGTGGGACCAGTGTTTAGATCAAGCTGAAAACTATAATGGATATCTTGACTGGGATGGATGTCCAGATACGTTTGGTTCGGAAAATACTGGTGTGATTTTAGATGCTGATCGTGATGGAATTCCATTAGGTCAAGATTTGTGTCCAACGGAACGAGAACGGTACAACGGCTATCTTGATGGAGATGGATGTCCTGATTCTGTTACGTTTGATTTTTTTCTTTCAGGTTTATTTGATTCAGACTATGATGGAGTGGCAGACATAAATGATTCCTGCCCACTCATTCCTGAAAATTACAATAATAATGAAGATGATGATGGATGTCCAGATTCCATTGAGTGGATAGGTAGGGGAACCTATGATTCTGATGGTGATGGACTTTCAGATGTTATAGATTTGTGTCCAAATGTGCCAGAAACTTTCAATGACTATTATGATGAGGATGGCTGTCCTGATGAATTGCCTGAAGCAGACTATGACTTAGATGGAATTCCTAATTATCTAGATGCTTGTCCAGAATTAAGTGAAACCTATAATCGATATTTAGATGAGGACGGGTGCCCAGACAGATTTTATGAGGATCGTATTCTCTATGAATTACCAGATGTAGATAATGATGGGATAGATGACAGATGGGACCAGTGTTTAGATCAGGCTGAAAACTATAATGGGTATCTTGACTGGGATGGATGTCCAGAGGAGATAGGCGCTGAAAATATTGGTGGGGATTTAGATTTTGATGATGATGGGATTCCATTAGGTCAAGATTTGTGTCCAACGGAACGAGAAAGATACAACAACTATCAGGATGAAGATGGATGTCCTGACTTTGCACCGCATGACTCTTTAGTTGATTTTGATCGTGATGGCATAGCAGGTACATTAGATGCGTGTCCATATCAAAAAGAAACTTACAATAAGTATCAAGATGAGGACGGGTGTCCTGATAAATTTGATTTCTATTTCCAACTCCCAGGACTCAAAATAACAAATGAGGGACGTACTGTTTCAGATACTGATGGAGACGGAGTGTTTGATGAAGTTGATTTGTGCCCCAATCGTCCTGAAACAATGAATGGTTTCTTAGATGAAGATGGATGTCCTGATGAGATTAGATCTTTTATCGATTCTGATCGAGACACTATAATTGATATTATTGATGAGTGTCCAGAAGATCCCGAAATTTTTAACAATTATCAAGATGAGGACGGGTGTCCAGACAGATTTTATGAGGATCGTATTCTCTATGAATTTCCAGATGTAGATAATGATGGGATAGATGACAGATGGGACCAGTGTTTAGATCAGGCTGAAAACTATAATGGGTATCTTGACTGGGATGGATGCCCAGATACACGAGCTGCAGAAAATACTGGTGTGATTTTAGACCCTGATTATGATGGAATTCCAATAGGTCAAGATTTGTGTCCAACGGAACGAGAAAGATACAACAACTATCAGGATGAAGATGGATGTCCTGACTTTGCACCGCATGACTCTTTAGCTGATTCTGATCTTGATGGAATAATTGATACTGCTGACTCTTGTCCAAATGTAAAAGAAACTTACAATAGGTATCAAGACGAAGACGGTTGTCCTGATTCGGTTGTGAGCGAAAAAGGCTTTATCGATTCTGACGGTGATGGAATACATGACGCAAGAGATTGGTGCCCAAACCAACCTGAGACTTACAACGGTATTTTAGATCTTGACGGTTGTCCTGATGATTACATTTCGTCCTATGACTTTGATTCTGATGGTTTGCCTGATGCAATAGATGCATGTCCCGAAGCATCTGAAACCTATAACAGATATCAAGATGAAGACGGATGTCCGGATGAAATCCCTATCGGCCAATAAAATAGAATTAGTGCCAGAGTTAGCTGAAAATTCCCTTACCTTCTTCCAATTCATAAATTCTGGAATTAATCTGAGCGAGTAATTTCATTTTTGATTTATGGGCTTTTTTGTCATGGCTGTAATCTTTTTTTTCAACTAAAATTAGAAGGCGTTTTAGTTGTTCTAATGATAAATCCTTAAAGCCTCTTTTTGAAACAATATTCAATAGTTTTATTCTTTCCAGATCATCTGGAGCTATTTTTTCAGGCATAGGTATTGTTAAAGAACAGGTAGTTTAATTTTATTTTAATTTATTTTTGGGAATGTAAAAATATCCAAAAAAATTGATTATTGTATGGCTGAAAAAATGCGCGCCATGGTTCTTTCTGCCTGTGGCCCAATTGAAACTAAACCTCTGAAATTAACTGAGATTGATAGACATCAGATTCAAAAACCGAATGAAATTTTGATCAAAATTGAGGCATGTGGGGTGTGTCATTCCCAACTACATGGCATTGAAGGAGACTGGCAAGACATTGGAATTCCTCCCACACTTCCCACTGTACCTGGACATGAGTTGGTAGGAAAAGTAGTTGGGATTGGAAAAGATGTAAAACGGTTTAGTGTTGGGGATAGAGCTGGACTCTCACCTTTGTTGGGTTCTTGTATGAAATGCCAATATTGTAATGAAGGAAAGGAACAGCTTTGTGAGAAAATGGAAGTAACTGGTGAATCTCTCAGAGGCGGATACACTGAGTATATCAACGCGTCAGAAGATTTTGCAACAAAGGTTCCAGATTCAATGAAGCCTGAGTATGCAGCTCCTTTGTTTTGTGCTGGAATTACAGCATACAATGCGGTTAAAGCTGTAGAACCAGCAACTCATAAGAAAATTGGAATTTTTGGTATTGGGGGAGTTGGGCATATGGCAGTAGAATTTGCAAAATTAGAAAATTGTGAAATTATTGCCATTTCAAGAAATCAGAAACATCTTGATATTGCAAAAAGACTAGGTGCATCTGATGTGATGAGATATACATCAGACCAGAATACGTTCTTGGAAGAATTAAAAAATAAACATGGACTGCTAGATGCAGCCATTGTTTTTGCTCCAGCTGATCAAGTTACAGATACTGCAATTAAAGCAATCAAAAAAGGCGGATTGGTTGTGATTGGAACTGTTGGAAAAATTTCATCATTTTTAGCTTTTGAGGAGAAAACAATACGTGGGACATTGATTGGTTCCAGAAAAGACATGGAAGATGTAATAAGAATAGCAGATGAAAACAATTTGCAAGTTGTTTCAGAATCATTTCCTTTAGAACAAGCCAACGAGGCCCTACAAAAGCTCAAAAACTCTGAAATTGACGCTAGGGCAGTTCTTATTCCTTAAATAAAAGACAGTAATTTTTTCAATCGTGAACTGTAGAAGATGTCACCACACTGCTGAAGCCCACAAACCGTCGGATTCTAGTGAATCAATCTTAAAGTTGGGCAAGTGCCAAATTCCAGAATGTACATGTCATCAATACTTGGATACCATGGAACAAATCGATGAAGATCTTTTGTAAAATTCAATAATTCATATATCAATTTGAAATATCTCAGTAATATGAAAAAACATGCTCCTTCAGAAGAATTAAAAAAAGAACTAGATATTGTGATGTCAAAAATTAATGCTCTTGAAGTAGTATCATCGGATGAATATCAAAAAGGAGTGGTCAAGGTTTTAAGAAGACTTGTGGAAGGACAAATCCATTCAATAAATGAATTTGATCATTTGAAAAAGGCAATAGATTTAGTGACTTTACAATTATTTGAAGTGCAAAATAAACTTAATTCATGATTTTACTTTTGTATCACTCAAGCCACAGTCAACGCATTTCATAATAACTGTATTTTCTAATTCTTTTTCCATTTTCATTTCAGAGCCACAGCAAGGACATTTCATAATTTTTTCATATTTGTTTAGATAAAATAAGATTACGAATCGTTTTCCATATTACAGATAGGATTGTATTTAGCTATTGTTTTGTTAACAATCCTGTCTCTTTCTTCCTTTCCAGATTTCCACATAGGAAGGATCGAAAGGTAAAGACTTTCTTCTGATCCTGCGTTAGAAATCCAACACTTGAACTTGACATTTTTAATGAAAAAGTCTTTTTCTTCAGTTTTTTCAGATTGGTCAATGTATAGAATGTTGAAACTGTCTTTATCTCTCATCAATATTACATAAACAACTTCTTCCATCGGAGGACCCCATTCAGATAATTTAATTGGGCCAAGGAATTCGTAATGCAGAATTTGTATTGTCAAACACAGGTTTTTTGTTAAACTAACTTTTCTTTTTTCCGGCGTTTGTTAGGTCCGGATCGTGTTTTTTCTTGAAAAGAATAAATGTTACAAGAGAAGAATCTCGCTCAATGAAGGACCCTCACAACCACAGAACTGTGGGCTATGGCATGATTATGGTTGCAGCGTCTCTCACAGTTATTGGTTTGATGTATTTGGCCATAGGAGAGGACGTTCTATATGCGGATAAAATACAGAGGGCAAATACTGCCCATTTTGAATACTGCAAAGACAATAATTTTGGTCCAGATGGCTGTGAAAGATTTGAGGTTTTTGTAAAATGGGATGAGTGTGTAGCAAATCAGGATCTTGAAAGTAGAGAATGTTATCTATTCAGAACTTATGTCGAGTCGGCAATTTTTGAAGAGTGTAGAGCAAACAGAGACATTCAAAGTCCACAGTGTCAAAAATACATAGATAATATTCCTACCGAATCTGAAATTTAGTTGAATGATTAAACTACAAGTGTCCTTTTGAATAATCTTCCCAGAAATTTAGGTTTTTGGTAAGCTTGTTCATTTCGTAAAGTGCACCGCCAATAATTCCAGCTTGATAAAATGTGTAAAGATATACTTGAGAATTGCTCGGATCACTTTGTGTAAAACTTAGTGCGAGCATTGAGGAGAAAATGAAGGTTCCGACAAATGTAAATATTTGATTTAATCTACCGCCTAATCCAACAATTCTTCTTGTTGCGGCGGCCATCAATGTAACGCTAGAAACGATGAGAAATGTTGCTCCACCATTGGAATAGATATAGTCGACTACCCACACATGTAATCCATCTTCCAATATTGTTGAGGATGGCATTAGGCTTCCACCATTAAGCGCAAATCCTACAGAGCTAAAGAGGCCTCCCACTACAAAAAAGAAAAGGAA
Source organism: Nitrosopumilales archaeon (assembly GCA_016838845.1). Classification (GTDB taxonomy): domain Archaea; phylum Thermoproteota; class Nitrososphaeria; order Nitrososphaerales; family Nitrosopumilaceae; genus DRGT01. Next base: position 25,577 of record JAEHKV010000143.1, read on the forward strand.
AATCTTAATGATTGATCTTTTCATTGGACTTCTAGTTTCTGAAGGTTTCATAGCTCGTTCGGTAATTCGCATTCCATATACGAATCCAATTGCAAGTGAAGGTCCAAACATTATATTTAACAAAAGTGGGGATTCTTCGTTAAGACTTGAAATCTGTGGATGAAAGACTAAAAATAAAATTAATGCACTTACAGCCGCAATTAAAAAAATAAATAAATTTAGATGCTTAATTCCACTAGATTCTGACAAGTCATATTCCCAGTTGGACACTGTAATCCATTTAAAAAAATGGATTAAAGAAATAATCAAAAAACATTTGTTCAAATAATCAATTTTAGTTAAATTGTACCAATAATGGGGGTAATTTAGGCGTAAACTTTAGTGATTTTTTAAAATTCTGAAAATTCTAATTCATATTCTAAATATTTAGAATATAGAACGATTCTAACTATTTGTTCTAAAGATACTATGGTGAACAAGGGCATTAAATTGTCATTCAAAGATTAGTGAAACTAATGATTAACTCAATACAGAAAAAAGTAGTTTTAGCCTCAATCATTACAGCTTCTTTGGTTCTTTTGATTGGTACAACACATGATACACAAATTTTGGCAGAAGAATTAGAAAAGACAAAGTATACAAATGCAAATGAGATTGAAATTCACGCTGTTTTTGAATTTCGTGAAGGAATAGAAGAAACGGATGGATTTCAAGTGTACAAACAAATGGCTGGTTTTGACAGGATGTCAGAAACACCAAAATTCAAGCTTGAAGGAGTTGTAAGTTCAGACAAAGTGATGCTTTATGAAGCAGCCGACATGTTTCAACAAAGATCAAACTCTCCAACTGCACAACACAGTTTCAGTGAATTTGATGCTGATATTTACCTTCATCAAAATGGAGTTACCTTAAGACACTTCACGTACGCTGACTGTGAAATAACTGAATACAAGGTTGATACATTCTTTGACAAAGAGGAAGGGTGGACCACCAGCAAGGGATTTGCGATTGTTGATGAGTTTGAGTTTACTTGTAGGGGATATGCACCAAATAATCCGTTGTATGATTTGATGAAAACCAATGGATACCAGGTCAGCACACAATCTTCACTTGATCTAGACAACAATATAGAAACATGGGAAGATCATCCAAAGTTCCAAAATTAACCCTCTCTCTTTCTTTTTTACATTTGATACGAACTGTTTAATCCTGAAAATTCTTAATTCTATTGACAGTTATTATGAAATGTGAATGAAATTATTGTTACCAACTATTGAGATTTTTTACCAATTGTTCGAAATATTAACAAGTGTGTTCCTTAAGTAATTTCATACCTAGTGGGGGGCTTTGCCTTTTTTGTGATCACGAGGATGTTAAAATGATCTATTTTGTATATAATTTTTATTACAAACGTAGTGTTAATAATAACGCTAAGAATGACACAGGTGTTGAAAACTCATCGAATATATCCAATATTTGGAAGAACTATCTTACTGTCATTTATGATTTTACTCACACTTACAAGCGTAATATCATTACAGATGCAGGAGGCGTATGCAGTACCGCCTACTTTTACAGCTGTGACGGGGGACAGTGCTGCAGGTAATTCTGCAGCAACCAACCAAGTTATTGTTACTTTTTCCGAAGTTGTTAATGCTACAAACACAAATACGGCTGCAAGTTGGGGTGTAGCAGGTTTTAATGTTCAATCTGTGACTAACATCCTTTCTGCTGATTGTCCTGGAGGGGCAGGTGGAACAGCAACCATGACAATTACTCTAACTACAGCTATGGCTGCTGACGCAATCCCTAGGGTTACGTATAACAGCGGTGGTGGAGCTGATCCAGTAATATCTAATTGTTCACTTGATGAAGATATGGTAGATGCCATATTTGATGATCCAACCGATGGTCTCTCACCTACAGTATCAGCTGCAGCAACCACAAGTCCTACTACAATTGTTCTTACAATGACGGAACCAATGACTGAAAATGTAAACGATCCTGGTGACTTTACAATTGGTGGTGTTGCAACTAACCCAACTGTTACCGCTTCAGTCGTTGCTGGCACTTCAATTACTTTGACTACAAGTGCTGCAATTGTGAATTCTGATACGCCCACTGTTACCTATGATGGAGCTGCTAATGATATTGAGGATGCTTCAAATAATGATTTGGCAGATTTTGCTGATCAAGCTGTAGCAAATAATGCATTAGTAACTTCCGGCAGTAAAGGTTGTGTTGGAGATTGCTCACCACCCACATTAGGCGTTGACGAACAATTTACTCGAGTTGTAGAAAACGGTTTCACATACAATGGAAATCAAATAAACGTTGAACGATACTTTACTCCTTATCCACTAATCACAGTAGATGTCGGAAAACAAAATACGGCAGTTTTCAAAATTTATGACGATTCAGGACCAGACAATATACGACATTTTGATTTTGCATTTGGACTTGATGAAGGTCAGGTTATGGGAACGAGTAACGCCATGATAGTTTGGGATAAGTCTCACGACGGTACAGAGACTGTAACCCTTGTTGACCCAAACAATGCATTAGAAAATGTAAAAGTTCTTACCTCTGAAGGAAAGTGTAAAGCGGATTCTACCACTAATGGCTGTTTAATCATATCAGTATCTCATACATTCAGAGAATCACTTGACTTTGATATAGTTGGAACTAACGTGTGGGATTATAGTCATAATGCTTGGCAGAACTTTTACAATCATGGAATACACATTGAAGGTGAATCACTAAACCCTCCAGATGAGTATGTTGGATATTGTCATACTCTTCTTTGTAATTCGATCAAGGGCAAACTGGTACACCTTATTGAAACTGGAAAGAATACTGCAGTAGATGAACAAGGTAACACTTGGACATTTGATAACACATGGATACAGGATTATGTTTCAAAGGGAAAGATTGAAGATCCAATGACATCACAGGGATATGATCGAGATCATGTAAAGTTTAACACAATCAAGCAAGAACAAGAACTAGTTGCAAGCTCTTTATTTGAAAAATACTATAAAACATCGGTTTCAGATGAACCAGATTTTGCTGAAATTGATGATATTAAATTCTATGAGCTTCCTGATACGATAGATAAAAAGTTTGATCCAGTGCTACTAGCCAAAATGCATAAAGAAGACATTCGAGCACAAAAATATCTAGAAGAGATGTTTGCTAAAATGTATCCAGGTAAAGTTTTTGCTGAATAGCCAAATTAATGGAAATTAAGATAATTAACACTTGATACGAACCGTCGTCGACATTTATTATGAGATGTTAATGAAATAATCAAATATTATTTTTGCATTCTACGTCTTTCATTTTCTAAATCTTGTTTTCTAACTCTATAGATCTCGTAAACTAAAGTAAATCCAAATAAGACATTAATTAATGCTAAAAACGCTATTGATTCGTACCAAAAAGAAATCAAAAGAAATGCTAAGGCAATAAGAAAAGTAAAATGATCCAATTTTTTTATATCTCTACTTCCTTTTGAAATCTCAAATAATTCATAACCTAAAGTGAAAATAAACAATAAGGTACTGACCAACTTTATTTCAAAGAGGTTAGTGCCTGTGTAAATCAGAATTAAAGCAAATGCAGCAAGAAATGCAATGTGATCAGGCTTTCTAAAAAATCTAATTGACCGGGGTAGCTTTGTCATGAATTACTTTCTCATTTCTCACAAATTAATAAAAATTGGTTTTTCAAATTAACACTTGATACGAACTGTTAATGAGAAAATTTAGAAATTCCATCTTGTGTAATCAGTTCTGTTTACCTTTTTAGCCAGAAAAACCACCTTAGGATGTGCGGTTCGGATATCCAATCATAATTTTGGGCATCATAATTCTTGTTTCAGGAATTGTTTTTCATTTTCAAGGTCAGGGTTTAGTGGGTCCAGAATCATCCTTCATGTATTCTAACCCAGACTGGATAACATATGGGGAAAAAATAGTTGTTACAGGAATTGTGATTTTAGCAATTGGGATAGGCATAACTGTTTCAAAAAAAGGCTAATTAGTTACACGTAAAGTGATAGTAGTTCGAATTTTTTCTAACTTTCTAATCTTAGTTGTTATTAGATCATCCATTTTTGTAGAATCTTCTGTTTCGGCTTCGATAACGATGTCATAGTCACCATAAGTAATTATCACATTTTTTATTTCAGCAATATCCCTAAGTTTGGAAGAAAGGTCATGCTCAGTTCCAATTTCACATACGATCAAGATGTATGCTTGTTCCATACTATCAAAATCTGATGGCTTTTCACTTCTAATTAATTATTGCGGAGCAACAATCTGTTAAAACCTTGATCCAATTGGATCAGTTGGTTTCATTATCTCGCGTAAAAGTATAGTAGCAAATGAACCTCTAGATAGTGAAAAAGATATGATGTTTTCCTTAACTGAATAATTTGTACAATGAATTGAACTGTTTCTGTATCCTCCTTCATTACTTACCTCTTGTATTTCTTTAAAGTAAAAGTCCTTTGTGGTAATTTCCTCATCTTGAAGAATTTGTGAGATATAATAATGAAATCGTGTTTTTTTATAATAAGAATAACCTACAAGAGGGATTGAAAGATTTTGATCTAATCCTTTTTCGTATTTTCCAAGAATTCCGTTTTTGTCATAGCAAACATCACCTTCTTGTGGAGTAAATAGTTCTTCATCATTCTCAAATGCCATGCAGAGTGTTCTGTTAAATAGAAAAGATTGATATGATTGCACAAAAAAACGTCGAATTGAAATCGGTAACGCCCTAATTGCTTTGAGATGGTCATTGTGGTTAATCATTTCAGAAACTACAATTTTTTCAAGATCCATTTGTGGGGGAATTTCTGAGACAAGTTCCTTAAAATTAGATTCATCAGCCAATCTCTTCCGTAAATCTATGTTTCTAGAATCATATTCGCTGGTAAACGAGAGAAGCAATCTGACTGCCTCTGGGAAATTACGCTGTAAAATGGCCTTACCTACTAAATGAGTTACAGGCCTTGATGAGCCAAATCGTTGGTAACCATAAAAATTCAAAATTTTATCATAATCATTAAACTGGGAAGGGTTAGATGTTGGCTCTGAAATTTTGATTGTAAAATGGTTTCCAATCATATCCTTTTTTGTCAATGGTTTTTTTACAAATCCAACTTTTTCAATGGAAAATTTTTTTGTTGAAAAATTTTGAATTATTTTTGATTTCTTCATAGAACACACATATTGTTCTGTAATTGCAGATGCGTCCTTTAATCCAAGAGATTTTAATCGCATTCCTGTTTTGTGGAAAACATCTTTTAAGGCATGATTTGTGTCGATGTTTTGTTTTTTTAGTTTGTAAACTGCATAACCGTCATTTTGTTTTATTAAAGACATGGTCTTGTCAGAAAGAATTTCAGAAACCAAAAAATCTTCTGCATTTTGACGAATTTTTCCGCCACATCCCTCTGATGATGTAGAATAAATTGAAATTCCTATATCAGTATCTATTTTTGGGATCACGATTCAATTGTAAGGGTGATGTATTTTGAAATTGTAACCTCATCAGTTTGTGCACCAATAAGGATTTTGTGAGAAGTAGCTAAAGCATTTTCATCAATAGTGATCGAAGTTTGTATTATGCGTGGTCCGTCAAAATCAAGTTGAAATTGAGTGACATCAGTTTCTATCATAATATCAGAAAATCCTTCAGTATCAGCAGTAATCACTTGGACAATTGGGATATCGTCATTAGTGAGTGGTATTACTTGTAAAGTAAGTGTAATAGTTTCGCCTTTTCCCAAACTTATTTGAGTGTTATCCAGTTCTACTTTGAAAGGAAGTTGTACTGAAGTATCTAGAACACCAATATTGTTTTCAACCCATTCCGTAAACCAAATCTTGCTTCCATCAATGGTAAAATCAAAAATCTGAGCCAAACCACAGTCTTTGATTTGTTCACAATCGGCCCAATTAGGATTCTTAGATGGGGCCACATATTCAGTTAGAGTTTCTATTTTTGGATCAAATATGGCTATTCTGTTTGCGGTTTGTTCATTGAAAACCAATCTGTCATTCTCATCAAGAGTAATCCAATATGGTCTAGTGACTGGGTTTTTGATTAACCCAGAAGCATTACCATATGTAGAAATTGTTGGGTCAGATGTGACATATTTTGTAAAACTCTTGGTTCCAGGATCAAAACTAAAGAAATAGCTACTTGATGTCTCTGCTAACCAAATTTTTCCATCCGAATCCACAGCAACTCCATTTGGTGTGTTTAAACCAAGAGGGAGTGGGACTAATCGAAGAAAATTGAATAGTGGTGGTAAAGAACCTTCAGAATTAGATAGGGAAGTAAAAAAGTCTTCTTGATCGAATCGAACCAAAACTCCATCCTGTTGAAAAATCCAATTCGTATACCACAAATTATCATCTGAATCAATTGCAAATCCACCAGTGGCAGAGTTTGGAACTGGTGAAGGTAGACTCACGTAAGTTAACTCTTCACTTGATTGAGCTGCATCTAAGAATGTAATTTTATTTCCAGTAAAGTCGTTCACAATAACTTGGGAACCTACTACCTGTAGTCTTTGTGGTAGAGATTCGCCCTCGGTAGGAAAGTTAAATCTCTGATAATTTTCATCTTGAATTGAAAATTTCCAAACAGAATCAAATGCGTCATCAGTGTACCAAATAGAACCATCAGAAGAATAATCCATTCCCCACATCATTGATCTTGCATTCTCTGGCCAAGTTGGGTTTTCATACTCGGTGAAGGTTTCAGTTGTTGAATCGAATTTTGCAATATTACCAGTGTTTGTTTCCGCAAACCACACGTTTCCTTGTGGGTCAGTTGTGATTGCTAAAGGTTGAGTACAGTCTGTTGGAATTTTATACTCTTTGACATATGCATTTGATTTTGCACTACCAGTTCCACAAAATTGGGCTCTTATTTCATCAGGAAAGTTGTCAGCCGGGGTGCCAGTAATAGTCATCTCTGATTCTGAATCAGATGGGGAAAAGCCTTGCATTGATGCTGATGCTCCCCAAAATAGTAACAAACCGCCTATTGCTACAAAAAAAATCATTCCTTTTGTTTGTTTTTTCACAACTCAAAATTTTGAAATTCCTTGTTATATCTCATTCCAATGAGAATGTTCTAGAATGTTAAAGTAATTTCAAATCACCAGTGACTTTATTGATAAGATCTTCTGGAGCTGGCCCCAACGAAATACAAGTCGTTGTTCCTGGAGCGATTTGCGTATGTCCTGCATCCGTTACTTCGGACCAAGGGATATTTAATGAAATTGCGTGTTCTTTTACTTCTTCTAATTTTTTCATACTATTTACTTTGACAACAACTTTTTCCTGTCCGCCCCACCATTCATCAAACCAATCAGGATGAGACTTTCTGACATGCTCCGCACCCAATACAGATGCATGGCCTACTTGGGCAGCAATTTTTCCTTTTCCCATATCTAGGTCAGTTCTTACTACAATGACTTGTTTCATGTTAGGCATATTCAATACCAATTAACAAGTGTAATGAAAAACTTTTGATCACAATAAAATCTAGTTAATTTATACGTGTAAATATCGAATCTAGTTTTGAATTAATAGAATCATCTGTTTTGAAGGAATTGTCAAGCAGATGGCCTACGATGCTTGAAACGCTAATTGCTCTGTTTTTTTCTATAATCATATCAGCTTGTTTATTTTTAAGCATAGAAAGAAGTTTTTCATCAAGTGAGATTGTGATTCTTTTCATACTCATTAGAAATCACCGTGTTTTTCCATACTAAAAAAATGCCTCCGAACTTCCACAGTGAATTGAAATTCCATATGATCTTTTACTAAGAGTCATCTGAAACCTCAACCCCCAACCCTGTGGCGTCATATACTACATACGACTGATTTTGATATATCGAGTATGGAAGATCATAGGATTTTGCTGTTCCATTTTGGTCAATTTCGTTTGAATGTAGCCTTTGAATTAAATAATTGCATAAAAAATACAAACTATGAACTACGATGTTGTAATAGCTGGAGGAAGTGTTGCAGGATTATTTTGCGCTAGAGAAATTGCTAGAAATGGACACAGTGTACTTGTTTTGGAGGAGGATCATGAAATAGGCACTCCTGAACATTGTGGCGGATTAGTTAGCCTATCAGCATTAGATGAATTAGGAATAATTCCACACAGTAAAACTTTTGAACACTTGATAGATTCCGCCCAAGTTTTTGCCCCAAATGGGGATAGCTTTACCATAAACTCGAAAAAGCAAAAGGTTGCAGAAGTAAATAGAAGAGAGTTAGACAAGCAAATAGCACATCAGGCCCAAAAAAATGGCGCAGATATCAAAGTAAAAACAAGTTTTCAGGGTCTTACAGAAGAGGGAGTAAGGACAAGTGATGGCGATATTAAATGTAAAATTGTTGTTGATGCAAGGGGAGTGTCATCCCTCATTAACAAAGATAGAGATGGTATTCTTTCATCTGCTCAATATGAGATTTATTCAGATTGGATCAAGAAAGACAAAGTAGAAGTTTATTTTGATCAAGAAAAATATCCTGGTTTTTTTGCATGGGTTATTCCTTCTAATGATGGTGTGGGAAAGGTGGGGGTAGCAGGAAAAGGGATAAGAGCAGCTCAAGTTCTAGAAGAATTTCTTTCAAAGAAAGGAAAGTTTTCCATAATAAGAAAAATTTTTGCTCCAATTTGGATCAAAGGTCCAATTGACAATTTTGTATCTGATAAGTTGGTAATAATTGGAGATGCAGCTGGGCAATCAAAACCAACAACAGCTGGAGGGATTTTTTCTTGTGGATTTGCTGGAATTCTGGCTGGACAGGCTATAGCAAAATATTTAGAGACTGGAAAAAAATCTGCGCTCCAGGAATATCAAAAAAAATGGAAGGAAAAATTTGGAAAAGAGTTTGAAAAACAATTATTTGCAAGAAAATTACTTGAAAGATTAGATAATCAAACAATTAACAAGTTGTTCGAATCAGTTACCCCAGAAATAACTAAAGAGATTTCAGAAAATGATGATTTTGATTTTCATACTGGTTCAATAATAAAACTTCTTGGGATAAAAGGATCTATCAAAACAGCTCAAACTCTTATTGGTAGTGAAATCAAAAAACTCCTATCGTAATGTGACTGTATTTTTCCAAGGAAGGTATAAATTCGGTCTGTAAAGAATCGGGGATAATGTCTTCTACTATATCACTTCCAGTATGTAGTTGCTGTCACAGAAATATTATGCCTAATGACAAGTGCGTAAAATTTGACTGTCCTAGCTGTGGTTCCGTGCTGATTTGGAGATGTCAAAGTTGCAGACAGGCAGCCAGAAATTATACATGCAGTTCATGTAACTTTTTGGGGCCTTAGAAAATGGCTCAGCTTTCGGTTACCGCTCAAATAGTTCCA
>JAEHKV010000144.1 GCA_016838845.1 Nitrosopumilales archaeon
AAGAAAATTTCAATCCTATCTGAAATAGATTCCTCAATTGAAGATAGAATCATTTCTTTTCTTTCATCAGCAGAAAATGGATTTTGTTTTTGGTTTAGTTTATTTGAACTACCTATTCCAATCCATAAATTTTCCACTTTGGATAATGCAAAGTGGAAAGCTTCAAGATGACCTAAGTGAAATGGTTGGAATCTACCGATTAAAAGACCATTCATTAGAATCACACACCTGAATCTAATAGCGCTGCAAAGAATAGAACTGCTACAGAAATAATTACGATTATTTCGCCAAGTATAATGATTTTTTTTCGTAGTTTTTGAATTTGTGTTTCAGTCATTTCTTTTGACATTATTTTTTCTTCTACTTCTTTCCTAATGATTCTAACATGAATTGCAAATGCAATGATTAAAGCTATTACAAGAAGGATCTTTATAAGTAAAAAATAACCATAATCGCTAGAAAGTAAAAGTTCTGGTTTCGTAAAAAATGGACGTGAGTTGTAAACACCAGTAACTACTAAAATAATTAATGATGGAATAGCAATTTTGTTGAAACGTCGCCCAACTTTGATCATAAATTGAATTCTTTCTTCTAACGACATTGACATTTTTCTTAGAACTGGGGCCAAAACTGCACCAAAAAATAGAGAGCCACCTACCCAAACTGCTGCAGAGACAAGATGTATCCAAGTAATGATTGTTTGTTCCATGCTCATGTTGTGTGTTTTATTAAATCAAATATTATGTATTTGGATCCCAACAACGTTTTTTAGTTGTGTAAATTGTGATATTTTGATTTGGGTCTTCAAAGCAAAATGGTTGTTTATGCTGCAATTGGAGGATTGTTCGCAATGATGGGAGGTGTTGTATGGTATGCTAGTCTTGATAACCCCCAACTTGAACTAGCTGAGGTTGAATTACAGAGCGTAGAAGTTTTTAGTGTTAACACTATAGAAGATAGCGCTAAATTGCAAATCACTTTCCTCGTAAAAAATCCAAGCGAAAAAACCTTCACTGTTCCTATAATTAGTTATGATCTTTATGCTGATGGTTTTAAAATAGGATCTACCTCTTATTCTACAGTAGATATTTCTATGCCAGGAAGAGCTGCATTTTATCCTGGTGTTGAAATTCCCCTGAAAAACTTTTTCCAGCTTTTTCGTTCTGAAGAAAATTCCGATATTTATCAAGCAATAGTTAATGGAGAAAATGTTGAGTTTAGTGCTAAGGGAATTATGACAGTAGAAACTTCTTGGAGTTTGGTGGAAAAAGAATTCCAGTCATCTCTAAATTCAAATTAATTTAGCAATGGAATGGTGGGCCGAGAGAGATTCGAACTCTCGATCACCGCCGTGTCGAGGCGGTATCTTAACCAACTGGACTACCGGCCCATTGAGGTACAAAACTTTGTGCAGACATTATTAACGTTTAACAAAAGAAAAGATGATTAAAAGTGGGGATATAGGTAATGAAATATGAGTGAAGAATTTTCGGAGGAGGAAAAAGATGGATTTTACAAGGCAGTATTTTCCAGACGTGATGTAAGATCACATTTTACATCAAGGCCAATTGATGAAGAAATCATTATGAAGGTTTTAGAAGCAGCTCACCATGCACCTTCGGTTGGATTTTCTCAACCCTGGAATTTTATTTTAATTAAAGATAATAAAACTAAAAAGAAAATTAAAGAATCTTTTGAAAAAGAAAGAGAGTGCTCAGCTAAATTAGTTGAAGAGCCACGAAGATCAAAATATCTTTCTTTCAAACTTGAGGGAATTATTGATGCACCAGTAAACATTTGTGTAACATATGATCCATCGAAATTTGGACCTTTTGTTATAGGTAGAACAACCATTCCTGAGACAGGGATTTACAGTGTTTGTTGTGCTGTTCAAAATCTATGGCTTGCTTCAAGAACTGAGGGAATCGGAGTTGGTTGGGTCAGTATTCTTTCAAATGATGTTCTAAAACGAGTTCTTGATCTTCCTGAACATGTAACTCCTATTGCTTACTTGTGCTTGGGTTATGTAGAACAATTTGCTAAAAAACCTGATCTTGAGACTGCAGGGTGGCTTCCTAGACTGAATCTAAAAGATGTTGTGTATTATGAGAAATGGAACCAAAAACAAAATCCTGATTGGAATAAAATTGAAGAGTTGATTAGAACAAATATTGATTACGCTTAAATAATTACTTGCATGTTTTTTGCTGGGCTTGTGGCGCAGAGTTATAGAATAACGCGAAACATGGATAGCGCGGTAGCCTCCTAAGTTGCAGGTCGAGGGATCGAAGCCCTCCAAGCCCGTTTAGAAAATTCCAAAAATTTCAAAATAGTTTTGGTTTAAATATATTAAAAATTTGAAGCACTTTATGAAAGTCGTCGTTATTTCTGGTAGTCCACGTAAGACTTCAGTTACTCAAATAATGATGAAATATGTTTTTGAATATGCTAAATCAAAAAATGAAAATACAAAATTCATAAATCTTTCAGAAGGTGGTATAGATTACTATCATGGACCAGATGGGGAGTATAATGATATCACAAAACAAGCTGCAAATGATATTACTGAAGCTGATGTATGGTTGATTGGAACGCCTATTTACAATTCCTTGTTTAGTTCTGCCTTGAAAAATTTGTTTGAATATATCAATTACAAAAAAACTGCTGGGAAAACTGCTGGGCTTGCAATTTTGGCTTCTGGAGATATTGGTTTTATTGATGTTCAAACCATTCTAAATCAGCTAATGACATACTTTAGAGTGATAACTAATCCCAAGGCTGTTTTTATGACTGCAGACATGACTAAAGATGGTCAAATTACAAATGAAGACGCTAAAAAAAGACTTGGTGAGCTAGTTGATGAAACCTTGGCTATGGCTTCTAAGTTGAGCTCAAATTAGGAAATAAGTAAACCACTTTGAATATTTTAACGGTATAATCACCTTCAAAGAGATTAGTAAAACTTCCATCATTGAAATCGTTAATCCTGAATTTGTATTCATAAGTTCCATCCTCATTTACATCGGTCTGAGCAAAATGAACTGCGCCAACATCATTTCCCTTAACTTGATCATCATTATCATAAATTTGGATAATCACTGGATAATCAAGTACTGGATTTGCTATTTTACCCTCTACAAATACCCAAGGAAGATCATTATTATCAGGAATCGAAAGTGTTAGAACTGTTTTTTCAATTCCAATGTTTCCATCAAGAGGAGTTATTTGGGAACCAGAAGGTAGTTCATCAGCAAACGAAGTAGAAAATACTGAGATAAACATTATAGCAATTATTCCATTTGCTAAAAGCATTGTTATCTTATTCATTATAGTCACCTTTTTTGTTGTTTTTTAAAAGACTTTTTCCAAATTTAATTAAATGTTGCACTAAAAATTTTGATTCATTAGTGATTTATTAATATGTCGTAGAAATTATACTGCATAGGAATGGAATCGGAGCCTTGTTCTTGCAAATGTCATTTTGGTGGAGCAGTTAGCTGTCCTGATTGTAAAGGAAAGCATGAAGAAGGAATACAATGTAAATGTTGTAATGACTAGTTCTCGTTGATAATTATTTTATTTTTCTGGCAGAAACTTAAATTTAGATTATGCAGGTTTGCCATCAGATGTGGAAACTGGTCTAGTATTTCCATGATATTCGTTCATGAAATCATTGCCTTTTTGGACAATCCAACACATGAAAACAAGAAACCAGGTTATTGGGACAGCCATCAAGAAAACAATGCCTAGTACCGGAAACATTGGCTCCATTATAACCCATAATAGACTCAAAACTGCTGCAAAAACACCACAAACCACGGTAGCCAAGTGGTTATGCAAATAACCCATGATTAACATGAAAAAATTCTTGCATATAACATTAGTGCTAAAATCTAATTTTGATATTAAGAATTAAAAAGAAAAAGAGGCTAAAATTTTTCTAGTCTTTTTCTTGAGAAGGTTCTGAAGGCTTTAAGGCCTCAGATTGTAAAATGCTGATTTTTTGAAGTAGTTCATTTCTTAGATCTCGTGCAACCCTTCTGACTGTTGGTCTAGGTACACCCAAATCATTAACAACTTTTGAGTAGATGTCTTGTTTGTCAGTTAATCCTTTATCAAGATAGGAATTGATTGCTTCTTTTATGACTGTACTTTGATTTGTACGATTCACGGCTTCTAAATTTTGTTTGTTCTATATAAGACTATTACTTTTTAGGACATTTTTCGTTTAAAAGATATGATGAATGAGTTGTTCTTAAAACAAAGTCTGATTCAGAATTACAAAAAGAATATATTAAAAAATTTTTCTCTATGAACAAAATTTTAAATTAAATTATCAGAATATTATATTTAGAAAATTATTATTACTTGTACTTAAAGTAATTTTGGTTTGTTTTTCATAATATATAAAAAATTCATATTTTTTATGAGTTTCGTGCATTTTCAAGTATGTAAAGACTATATTATGATTAAATAAAGTGGGATAAGGTTGACGAATGTTACTATAGAAACTAATCTTGGTAAGATAATGTTTCATCTACTCCCAGATATAGCACCAGAGGCCGTTCGTAATTTTGAAAAATTATCAAAGTCTGGATTTTATGATGGAACGCTTTTTCATAGGGTTGTACCAGGTTTTATGATTCAAGGTGGCGATCCAAATACCAAAAACCCCGACAAAACCAAATGGGGGCAAGGAGGTCCAGGATACAATGTTAAGGCCGAATTTAATTCCAAATCTCATTTTAGAGGGGTAGTTTCTATGGCAAGGGCAATGGATCCTGATAGTGCTGGTTCACAGTTTTTCATTGTAACTACTGATAGTAAATTTCTTGATGGTCAATACACAGCATTTGGTAAAGTGATTGAGGGAATGGATGTGGCTGACAAGATAGTAAATTTACCACGAGATGATAATGATTGTCCACTTGAAGAAGTAAAAATGAATAAAGTGATTTCGGAATAGATGGTTTTTTGCAAAAAATATTTTTCATATTCATAATTATATTTATGATTTTTTCAATTCCTCAGGCTTTTGCGCAAATTTCTATTGGTTCACCAGCAGAACAAATTTCTGTGGAAATTACTATTGGATCTGATGGGGATGCTCATGTTGTACATTTGATAAAGCGAAGTAATACAGTGATACAAGTTGATACTATTCCTGGTACAGTGCAAAATCTTGATGTAAAAGGTGTTAATGGTGGTTATATTGAACATGGAATAATTGGAGATAATACGGGAGTTTCAATTTTTCCAACCAGAGAAAATGTGGTTGTTGAATATGATCTTGATGATGTTTTGTTTTTTAACAAAGATGTTTGGGTATGGACTTATAGTTATCCGGGAGATACTACATTTTATTTTCCTGATGAGGTTGATTTAGTTTTTACAAATGCCAGACCAGTATATATTGGAACAGGCGGGGGGATTAATTGTCATGGTTGTAATGCCAAACTTGAATTTACTATTAATGAACCCGTTATTATTAACGAAATTAAATGGGAAGATCAAAAATTTCCTGTTCTTATAAGAACTACAGCTGAAATCAATTCATTTAATTTCAATCAACCATCAAAAACTATGAGTTTTGATATTAACGCTGAACAAAGATTTGTTACATTAATAATTCCTTTAGAGCTTCTATGGAATCCTTACGAAGTATATCTTAATGATGAAAAAATTCTCAAACATGAATTTTCTCAAAATAGTACTCATGTTTGGGTAAATATCAAACCAGACACTACTGGGACTGTACAAATCATTGGAACATCGGCGGTTCCTGAATTTTCAATGCTACTCCCTTTTGTTCTAGGAATAGCAATAGTTCTTGGACTACAAATGAAAAATAGAATTAATCTCCACTAGAACCACAAGAACAAAAGCCATACTCATCAATCCTTACATTACATATAGGACATTTCTCACCATAATCAACTTCCCACGGTTCTTTACCATAGAGTTTGAAGTGGTCATCAATCTCAAGAGGAATTTTTCTTTCTTTTTTCAACATCATACTATACGATAAATCTATACATAAAGTGTTTGGAAATTAAATTCGTATCATGGATTGTGGATGTCATTGTATAAAATGTGGGAGTGTAAAGCTTAATTCAAAACGGGTGGGGATAATTGAAAAAGATGGATATTTTGATATGCATCACACTTGTATGGATTGTAATACACATTTTGATCATCTTGAAGGAATTACATTTGAAGCGTGTGATGTTTGTAATTATAAAACTAACTAACTATTACTGCTTGTTTTGTTGAATAGAACATTCTATTATTTTTAGAATGTTTTGAAATTTCTCTGTTAAAAGACATTTTTGTTAGAGCTTTTGAAACGTCTAATGGACTTGTAGACCAACCATGTTCTCGAAGTTGTTCTACAGTTTCTGAGACATTACGTGGTATATTGAAAAATGAATTTTTCTCTAAGATCTTTAGTTTATTAGGAATTTCCCTTGAAGGAATTACTGTCGGATTAGTAAATTCTGGTTCGTACACTTCAGCATCTTCTAGTGAATCAAGTGTGTCTTGTGCAGAGCCTTCTCCTGGTTGGTTTTCAAAGATTATTCTAGCTTTGTTTTCTTCCATATGTCTAGTTACGCTAGATATAACATCGCCGAGGGTTTCATTATCAATGTAAAAGTCTCTTGATTCGATTTCAACTTCATTTTCACCAAATCTGAGTTTAATCTTAGCCATCTAATCATAAAATTGGCTAGTTTTGATTTATTCTGGTTGCTCTAAGGAGGTTTAAGAACAAATCAAAACTTTTACACATATTATTTGGTTTTTTTTCCTTTTATGTTAAAAAACAATTTTGAAACTGTTCACTGTGAGATCTTCAAAGAAGGCAGGAGTCATATTCCTGTTTATAATTGCAGGCATGTTTGGGTATTCTCAATATGCTTTCGCCTCTCAAATAGGCGTGATAATTACTGAAAACACTCTCATTTCAGAGGACGAAAGAGGAACCACTCACAGTCTTCAATTGAAATTTGATAATCCATCATTACTGATGCTTACTGCTGGAGAAACAGAATTCGTAGTCTATGCTGATGATAAAAGAATTGGTGATGGAACACTACAATCCTTTGTACTTCCTTCATTGGGTGATGCACTTGTTGATGGTACGTTTCAGGCAGATACTAAATTAAAAACCGGAAATGATATTCCAATTGTAAAAATTAGTGGCGTGACTACCTATGATGTTTTATTTACATCAATAGATGTCCCGTTTGTTTTCTATCCCTCTGAAGACCAAGCAAGGGAATTTATACATCAAAACTAGATCTACAAAAACGTGCTCACTGTTTTTGGTTCAACTGCACTTGATACAATTAGAACGCCATCAAAAATTCTAAAGAATGTTCTGGGTGGTGCAGCAACTTTTGCTGGTATCTCTGCCAGTTTTTTTGTAAAGACTGGTTTAATTGCTGTAGTTGGTAATGATTTTCCTAAAAAATATCATAATTTACTCGCAAAATATCTTGACTTAAGAGGATTAACAATTGAGAAAGGTAAAACATTTCATTATGATGGAAGCTATGATAGAACCCTTAGTACTAGAAAGACTTTGAAAACAGATCTCAATGTTTTAAAAAATTTCAAACCAACAGTTCCTGAGGAATATAAAAAATCTCAATTTGTTTATTTAGCAAACAATGATCCTGATCAAAATACAAAATTGATAAAAGAATTTGATAAAGTTAAATTTTCAATGTGTGATACAATTGAATTTTGGATTTCTATAAAAAGGAATGCGGTAATCAACATGATAAAATCGGTTGATGCGGTTGTAATCAATGATGAAGAAGCCAAATTGCTAACCAAAGAATTCAATTTGATAAAATGTGCAAAAAAAATGATGAATTGGGGAGCCAAATACGTTATAATAAAAAAAGGAGAACACGGTTCGCTCATGTTTTTTGATGATTTGATATTTCCATCAGCTGGATTTTCTTTAGAAGATGTAGTGGATCCTACCGGAGCTGGAGATTCTTTTGCTGGAGCTATGATAGGATATTTGGCGAGTAAGAATTCTACAACATTTTCTGCAATCAAAAAAGCTGTTGTTTATGGAAATGTGTTAGGATCATTTGCTGTTGAAAAATATGGTTTGGATGGACTCTTACAACTTAAAAATCAAGATATTATACAACGGATCAAACAATATGAAAAGATGATTCGTTTCTAAAGATTTAAGTTTGATAATTCAACCAACAAGTTAGAAACTTGACACAAAGCATTTCAGGAGATCAAGATACTTTACATTCAATCTTTGCTTTACAGAAAGGCCTCACTAATATGATGAATCTTGATAGATATCCTGATGATGTAGAAGAAAGAGTAGCAGCTTTGTGTACTGCAATAATTCATGAGGCAGTGGAATTACAACGTACAACAAATTGGAAGTGGTGGAAAAATCCTGTTCCTTTTAACAAGGATAATGCCAAAGAAGAATTAATTGACATTTGGCATTTTGTAGTTCAGGCATCACTAGAACTGAATTTAACGCCTGAAGATATTCTAGAGGAATACAAAAGAAAAAATGAGATAAATCGAAAAAGGCAAAGAACTGGATATTAGACTGATTCTATTGTTTGTATAATTTTTTCTTGGTTTGTTTCTCCAATCATATCAATAATTCTAACTTGATTTTGAAATTTTTTTACTTCTAGTTTAGTTAAATTAAGAAAAGGATCTGGACTGATTGAATTGATTATCCTATTGTTTTCATCAATTCCATTCTTGTGTAATGCAAGTAACGAATGCCCAGATTTATGTCCCCAAACTTCATTACCAGAAAGAACAATTGTTTTAATTTTTGGGTTAGCATTGACATATTGAACCAACGAGTCTATTCCTTTGTTTTCTGAAAGTAGTCTGCCAACGATTGCTACATTTTGTAAAAATTTAGGCTGAGATAGCCTTCTGAGCAAATCAATGCTTGATAGAGTACAGATTGCGATTGATGAGTTTGGATTCCCATAAAACACGTCTTCTTTGATAGGAAGGATAGTTTTGCATATTACACCTAAAAGGTTCCCTAGAGTCTTCATAAGGCCTGCCTTAGATTTTTTGCTATGAATTGTAAATTTTTTGAAGTGACTTTGGGGTGAATTGGTATTGATAATACACTAGATGCAGCCCACTCAGTGGTTGCCAGTTTGATTTTTGTTTTATAAAATGGTGTTTTATGAATTGGCATTGTGTAATATGCTGATGCACCAATTCCTTTTTTATTTAATTTTTTCATAACTAAATTTCTATTTTTAATTGCAATTGTATAAAGATACCAATTGACTTTTTCATTTTTTCTTTCTGATGGAATTTTGATAGAAATATCTGATATTAACTCAGAAAAAATTTTTGCATTTTTTCTTCTTTGGTATAAAAATTTAGGTAGTTTTTTAATTTGGATTTTTGCAATGGCGGCACTAATTTCGGGCAATCTAAGATTCAATCCAAATACTCTAGTATCATAACCAGTCACCATTCCGTGGTTTCTTATCATCAGTAATTTTTCACGTAATTTTTTGCTATTTGTTGTAATGAAACCACCCTCTCCAGATGTCATAACTTTGGCTGGATAAAGACTGTAACAGCCAATATCAGTAAATGTACCTGTATGTTTTCCCCTTAAAGTAGATCCTAGGGACTGTGCAGCGTCTTCAATAATGTGTAGATTGTGTTTTTTTGCAAGTTCAGAAATTTGATTGATATATGCTACATTTCCATAAAGATGAACAGGAATTACTGCTTTGGATTTTTTTGTAATCTTTTTTCTAAGATCAGTTGGATCGATTGTATAATTTTCTTTTAAAATATCTACAAAGATTGGTTTTGCACCTGTTGAAAAAACTGCGTTTGCAGTTGCAACAAATGAAAATGATGGCAAAAGAACTTCATCGCCTTTCTTAATATCTAAAGCAAGAAGTGCTGCTTGAAG
>JAEHKV010000145.1 GCA_016838845.1 Nitrosopumilales archaeon
ACCAATTATTGCAATTGATTTAGGAGAAAGAAAAACTGACTCTGCCATTTTAACGAACTTTGATCAAATGAATTTGTATAATAAAGTATTCATGAAAATTACAGATCTCTAGCTACCAAGCATCTTGCCAGCAAAGTTCTCACTTCTTGGTATCCACTGTAATTTTAGTTTGGAGAATTTTGCAATTAGTGACCAAGCTTCACGTGCTAAGATGCGTAATTCTTCGTTATTGATTGCAAAGTCATGATTAAGTTGGGATACAGTATTTTTTGAATCACTGAAAATTATTACATCTTCATTGGAATCAACAAATTTTTTTAGAGCAGCAATGATTGCCAAGTATTCTGCTTGGTTATTCGTGATGTTAGGTTTCTTTTCATAAAATGATTCGCCAGTTTCTTTTACAAAAAAACCATAACCAGGATCACTTCCTCCTGAACCATCTACATAAATACTCTTTACCATCTTTTCTTTCTCCAATTGTTGTGTATTCTTACAAATAAACTAAGTCTAATCTAATGTAATCTTTAGAAAGATCAATAGCCCAGCAAGTTCAGCAATTACAACTCCAAGCATGTATGGGAATACCTCATGTGAAAATAATTGATCCATAGAAAAGTAAGCAAATGCACCAATTACATTATGAAGAAGTAACATTACAGAAACAACAATCATTCCTATTGGTAATTGTGCTTTTGTTTTGGAATACATTTTTCCAAATGTACATATCAATATGCCTAAAACTACAATGTTTGCAATCGAAACAGCTGATAGAATTGCTGATGTTGGCTCCATTTAGTTGACTCCACCTTTCCTCCGTTTATTTACTTTTTTCCAATTTGTTAGCAATTTCGTCAAATGTCTCCATATTGACTTCTAAAAATGTTGAAATGAAAAAAGTGATTCCATATTTTTCTCCTTCCTTTGAAATAAGATTGTTTTTTTTAAGGACATTGATATGATGTTGAATAGCTTTGTAATCCAAACTCAACTCATTCGCAAGCTGGTTTGTATTTTGTGGTTTTTCTTTTAGAGCAGTAATAATTCTAAGTCGATTTAATCCTCCTCGTGAACCAGCAAAAACAAACCACAAAAGTCTTCTTGCGTGAGGATCAATTGCCATATCTAAACAAGCTTTGTAGTTTTGTGGTATACTTTAGGTATTATTCAAAATTTACTCGCAAATTGTTTTTTTCAATTCAGAAAGGTAAAAAAGTAAAAAACAACTGATAAAGTGTGAATCAACATGATGGCTCTGAACTATGAATATCCATTGTATAGACCGCCCTCTGAAGCAAATTCTTTGATTTTTCAGGTAACGGTAGGATGCTCATTTAACGAATGTTCATTTTGTGATATGTATAGATCTAAGGAATATTCTGAAAAGCCATGGGATGAAGTAAAGTTAGAAATGGACATGATGGCAAAACAGTTACCAGATACACGTAGAATTTTTTTGGCTGATGGGGATGCCTTGAATTTAGAAACTGATTATATGATAAAAATTGTAGAGTATCTTTACAAAAGCTTCCCAAACCTGGAAAGAATTTCATGTTATGCAATGCCAATGAATCTACTAAAGAAAACTCCTGAAGAATTGAAGAAAATGCATGATGCAGGACTAAACATGTTATATCTTGGAATTGAAAGCGGTTCTGATCTAATTTTGAAAAAAGTCACTAAAGGTGCTGTTGCAGAAACAATAGTCAAAGCTTGCGACAAAGCAAAGGATGCTGGATACATTTTGTCTTGCATGATTATTTTAGGGCTTGGTGGAAAAACTCACTCTAAAGAACACATCAGAGGCACTGCAAGACTAATCAACAGATCACCTCCCCATTTTCTAGGTGCACTAACATTATACTTAGAAAATGGAATTAAAGATGAATTTTTAACAAAATTTGAAGAGCCATTTGTTCCAATTTCTGATCCTGAAGCACTGGTAGAATTAGAAGATTTGATTAGTCAAATCGATGTCAAAGAAGAGATTGTGTTTAGAGTAAACCATGGTTCTAATGCATATACCATCAAAGGGACTTTTCCACAAGATAAAGAAGCAATGCTAGAAAAAATTGTATGGATGAGACAGCATCCAGAAGTAATCAGAGCAAAAGGACTAAGAGGATTTTAGAAATCTAAACTGAATAATTCTAGTCTACATAAAAAACATTACATGAGTTTAGCAACAAGCTCTTCTTTTTTTGGGATGCCAGTAAATTCAAGTTTATCATTAATTACAAGTCCTGGGGCAGTAAATATTGGATATTTTTCAAGATATTCAGGTTTTTCAGTTACGTCAATGACTTGATATGGAATCTTCATCTCATCTAACATCTTCTCAACTACACTGCAATTTGTACAGTCAGGTGTTGTTAGAATTTCAACTTTAGTCATTTTTAATAAATTGTTCTGGATTCTTTTCAAATGCCCATCTACAACTGGCACAACAAAATCGGTATTCTTTACCATTGTGGGTAAGGGGTTCTCCTTTATTGCCAATTTCCATACCACATACTGGATCCTTCATGCTGATACCTCTAACTTTTTACGAGCAAAATAGAAAAGGATTGGAACCACTATCAAACTAATTAGCACTATAGGAATGTAATTTTTTAAAGATTCAGACTCGTCGGGTTCATGTTCATGTGCATCCATCTCAAACTCTGCTGGAAGGGATGTTAGTTCAACCAACCTATTCCATCCCTCATGAACAAATGTTTCCTCATACCACTCGTGTCCTTCTGGAAGACCATTAATTATTAGAAGCGCACCGATAACAATAAGCATCCAACCTGTTGCTTTCTCTATTGAAACTCTCTTTTGTGTCAAAGTCTTTGTTGCGTTAATTCCAATAATAGCTAGTACTGACATTAGAATAAGCGGTATTGCTCTCCCAACCCCATGTACCACTCCTAGTGAAGCGCCTACCTCAATACTTCCAGTTCCTGCAATGTAGATTAACAACCAATAGAATAATGGATTTGGACATCCAACTCCAGCATTTCCTAAAAGAAGTCCCATAAAGAAAGACTTTGTGTAATCGCCACGATTTTGTATGAATTTAGGTGTTCCAGAATATGAGGGCATTTTTAGAGAAATCAGTTTTAGCTGTGATAGGCCAAAAACAAATGCAGCAATTCCTGCAATCAAAAACATTATTGTTGATATTTGATCTAAAGATGCAGTTTTGCCGATTGTTGCAACTGCCATTCCGTAAGAAGCAATTGTAATTGTTAAACCAGCACCAAAAAGTAATGCCATTGAAAGACCCTTCCTACCACCTTTTCCCAT
>JAEHKV010000146.1 GCA_016838845.1 Nitrosopumilales archaeon
AATCCAGCCAAAGAAAAATTCTCTAGAGAAGAATACGATAAAAAACAAAAGAATTGGAATGAGTCTTAGGATTTAATCTCTTTATGGAATATCCATTTATTCATTTTAGATAATATAACTATCCAAATAACTACCAAAATTATTGCAATGATCGCTTTTATTCCAGATCCAATTATCTGATTAAGATCCCCATAACCGGTAATTGAAATTGGTCCCAAAATTGTGACCACTATTCCTCCACCAATGATTAACAAAATCCACATCACTCCAACAAAAATAAAAATTGAAGAGCCCCTCATAGTGATACACCCATCATAAATGCTGAAACTATTCCTAGAATACTTGAAAAAATTGTCAATTTGAAAATTGTGTGAGCTATTTGTTTTTCCGATAATGGCCCACCTGCAAGGATCAAACGTACTAAAGTTACAGGTGCAAATTTTTCAGTTGTTGCCTTTAGGTTGAAATCCTCAGTATGTTCTACGGGTTTTGCCTTAATTTCTCTGTGTTCCACAATCTTTCTCATGCTTGATAGGAACAAAAATGAGTTTATTACAGCAGGTAAGAGAATTATGGCAGCAATGATTTCTACGCCTCCAACTATTGCCAAAGCACCATACATTCCTCCAAATGTCAAGGCTCCAGAGTCTCCAGGAAATATTTTACTTGGAAATTTGTGATATTTGTAAAATGCTAAAGCTACAAATCCCAATGGTAAACTTACTATTGCAATTTCATAATTTTGAATTATAAATAAACAAGTTGTTAATGCAAAACCTGCAATGGTCATAAAACCACTTGCGACACCATTTAAAACATCAATTGAGTTAATTGTGTTTCCAGTAATTGGTATCATAACAACTATTATTCCAATATATAATGCCGGTATTGTTACTTCACCAAAAAGTGGGAATGCAAGATTTGAATCATAAGCTCCAAACAAAATAATTGGGATGGTTGCAGCCCCAAGAGCTATTGGCTTAAACCAACCACTCATGACTTTTCTATCATCAATAATTCCAATTATGAATGCAAGAAAAGTTGTAATAATGACAACTAGTATCTCATTTATTTGGAAAAATCCATACAAAACAAATTCGGAGGTTAGGATGCCTGCAATAATTGAAATACCACCGGGTCTTGCAACCATTGTAGTTTCTTTTTTATTGTAATCTTTGACAGTAAAGTTTCGTTTTTCCAAACCTTTGATTAAGAATGGTGTACTGACATAAACAGTAAAGAATGCAATAACAGAAGCGATTATAGCTAGAATAATTTCTTGTGTCAATTATCTACCTTTTCGTAATTGAGACTTGATGTTATCTGCAAGTGTCGAACCAATTTTATCAATCTCTGCTAATTTTTTAACTGGAATGGTAGAAAGGTCATTAAGGTTCTTGATACCATGTTTGAATAATTCTCTAGCACGCACACGACCAATTCCCTTGACTTTTACAAGTTCTAGCAGTTCTTCTCTGATTCCATAAACAATCCTCTTTCGAAGTGCATCTAGCTCATACAATAGATCAGCTCTTTCTAGGTGTCTTGCAAGTTCACGTAGGCAATAAACAAGCCAATCTGCAGTTTCAACTATTCTATGCATATCGCCTGACTCGATTTTGAGATTATCAGAAAGCGAGACCTCTGAAGATTCAGTAATCCAAGAATGTAGAGCCAAAAGGCTTCGTGTGCAATCATACTCAGAAATTGGCTCAATTAACTGAGATGTATTATTTTCAATCAAAAGACTTGCAATTTCGTAATCCTTGTTTCGCAGAGAAAATTTTGGGAAAAATTCTTCAGAGTTAGATATTAAATGCAAAAAACCAAAGGTATGTTTTCTTCCTTCAGAAACATTTTCGATTGCACTTCGGAAAAAAGTTGCAGTGAGTGGATCAATGTACAGCTTTGATACTTTTTTTCCAAAATCTGTTGCTGTACATCTATCCCCTTTTTTTATTATAAAATCTTCATCTAATAGATATCGTAAAGCAATGTCTACACCAAACTTGATTGTAGATTTTCGTGATTGTAATCCACCCAATGTTTGTAAAAAGAAATCTAAAATTTCATCTTTTTTTATTCCTGGATTGGTTACAATTAAACTCAAAACATGAATTCGTAATGACTTTTCGTCTGAAATTTTAGATTGTATTGGTTCTGGTTCTCCATTAATATAATGATCAATTAATTCTTCACTATTTGATTTTCCGACAATAATTGCTTCGCCATGATCATCATATTGAGGACGTCCTGCTCTTCCACAAAGTTGTTTATACTCTAGAATACTAATTGGTTGATTTGCACCTATACGTGCATTGTATCTGCTAATATTAGATATTATAACTCGTCGTGCAGGCAGATTAACTCCAGCAGCTAGTGTTGGAGTGGATGAAAGAAGTTTTATTGTTCCTTTTCTGAATTCAGTTTCAATTGTTTCTCTACAATTTTGATTTAAACCTGCATGATGAAACGCAACTCCTTTTTTAACTAACTCAGCTAATGTTCTAATTAGTTGAGTGTGTTCGTTGTTACTCAATATTTTGTTTGAAACTTTTTGTAATTCACTTTTTTCTGCATTTTTCAAATATTTTGAAATTATATCAGCCGCCTTTGCTGCTAGAGATGCAGAACGGGTCCGTGTTACTGCAAATACCAAGGCCTGTCCACCATCACGCACGGATTCTACGCCCAAATCAATAGAAGGACCTCTAATTGTTGGCTCTACTTCAAAATACTTGCCATCATGCATTGTGACCCCACCATCATCGTAAACACCTTCAGAAAGAGGAACAGGTCTCCATTTGTTTTCTATTGTAGTACATCCAAGCCATTCAGACATTTCATCAGCATTTGTAATTGTAGCGCTTAGAGCAATGATTTGTGGTTTCTTAGGAAGAAGTTTTAGTTTTGTTAAAATCATCTCAAGTGTTGGTCCTCGATCTTGATCTCCAATTAGATGAACTTCGTCTGCAATTACAAGTCCAATTTCATCAATCCATTGTGCATCGTGTCGAATAATTGAATCCATTTTTTCATTTGTTAGTATCAAAATGTCACTCTTCTCAAGTGTTTTATCAGCTGATTCAAAATCTCCAGTTGAGATTTGGACTTTGATCTTTCTTCCAAGTGGAATTTTTTCTAATTTTTTAAACTCTAAGAATTTTTCAGCTGCTAGGGCTCTCAATGGACTAAGATAGACTACTTTCCCGTTACTTTGTGACAGAAAATTTATCATTGCTAGTGTTGCAATGAGTGTTTTTCCGCTTGCAGTTGGTGCAGAAACAAGAATGCTTTTTTGCTCTAAAAGACCTGCCTCTATACTTTCAATTTGGGGAGGATAAAGCTCGGAATATCCTTCAGCATTGAGAAAATCCTTTGCTGGGTTTGGTAAGTCTAGATCTATTATCTTCATACCCGGTTATAATGACCGGGTTTGGATTCATAAATAGATGCCTCACGAAGCATCCTTTTGAGATAGTTTCTGGCCTCTTCTTCGGTAAACTTTTCTGACTTTACAAGCTCGGTTACAAACAACCTTTCCTCTACTGGTGATTTGTGATCACCTTCAAGAGCCTTGAGAACATCCATGAAAAGTTGCATCTTTGTAACTTCGCTTCGAGGTTTTCCTAGCAGTACTCCAAGATCTACCTTTCCTGTATTAACATCAACGCCAGCATCCTGTAGCATGCTTTCCATTAGGTCTATAGCACGTTGTGCATCGTCTGCATCTACCTCTGTTTTCATCATTAGTCTAGATCTGGCAGTTGCAAGCCTGATGAGACCCTCAAGCTGTCGTGGAGTGACTGTAATCATCTCTTCAGACTCGACATTTCTCAACTTCAGATAATACTCTAGTAACTTTTCTTCTGCATCTTTTGTCATAGTAGGGTTTAGCCCTTTTGCATATCCTAGATATTTTGTTAGAATATCAATATCAATCAAAGATCTATTCTCTACACCAGTAGCTGAATGAAGATCCATGATATGTCGTGCAATGTTTCTATCTCGTTCCTTTGATGGAACGTCTCTTACTACAAAAATAAGATCAAATCTTGTTAGAAGAGGGATTGGCAAGTTTACATTTTCAGTGATGTTTTTGAATGGATCATACTTACCATACATTGGATTAGCAGCTGAAAGAATTGATGTTCGTGCATTCAGTGTTGCTACAATACCGCCTTTTGCAATACTTACTGTTTGTTGTTCCATTACTTCATGCAATGCACTTCTATCTTCTGGTGTCATTTTGTCAAACTCATCAATACATACAAGCCCTTGATCACCAAGAACAACTGCGCCAGCTTCAAGCATAAAGATTCCACTTTTGTCTCGAACCACTGCTGCCGTAAGACCAGCTGCAGTAGATCCTCTACCAGATGTATAGAGTCCTCTTGGTGCGATTCTTGCACAGAATTTTAGCATCTCACTTTTTGCAGTACCAGGATCTCCTACTAAAAATATGTTAATGTCACCACGAATCTTAGTTCCGTCAGATAAGATTCTTTGATTAGAACCTATGATAAGATAAAGAATTGCTTCTTTGATTAATTCATGACCTTTGATATGCGGAGCGAATGAATCAATTAGTCTTTGATCTATGGAAGGATCCCTGGCTAATGCTTTGATTAGCTTTTCTTCTTCTGGTGAAACTTCTTCTCTTTCTGTTCTTCTTGATGCTTTTACTCCACTACGACCGGCAAGAAACTCAATATTGTTTCCATCAATTCGTAATCGATAAAGGCCGCTACTTGCTCTACTTACACCAACGATTGGTTCTTGTTCAATTCGTACAATTCCTGTGAGAATGATTCGATCACCCGGTCTTGCGTTATCAACCAGGTCCTGCTTGATTGTGATATCAATATAGTGAGGAAGCTGTCCAGGCGGAAGGTCTTCCGGTAACTCTTGTAATCTAAGAATTTGAAAGTCAATAAACGTGCTTGATTCAGGCTTTATTTCTAAATCCTTGTGTTGACAATTTGGAGTGTCACATTTAACTGGAATATTAACACTCATTCCCTGAAGTAGAAATCTCTGTGTGACATGATGATCTGGACAAACATAGATGAGCTCTTTTGCTAATGGTTTTACTTCTGAGGATCTAACTACCATTCCCGAAACACTTGTCACCTTTCCAATGACTTCAGCGTTGATCTGTCGAAGACTTCTCTGTACTGGATAATTTATAATTCTTGCACGAATTTCATCTTTAATTTTTGCAGCATATTTAGGAAATCTTTCTTGTAGGATTTCTTTGATTGCTCTAGCAAATGCGTTTAGAATTTCATCAGGATCTTCATTAAATTTCGATTCAATATCAGGATTTCCTACCAAGTCATTATAGTCAATAACAATATACTTGGAGATTTTTGGCATCATCTGGTCGATTTGTTCTACATACTTGAATGAACCAGTTTTATCCTTAAATTGGGCCAGAAAATTTTTTACCATATCTGATAGGGCAGACTCTGTAAACTTGGTTTCTACTTTACTCATTTGTCATCACCAAGAATTTGTTTTGTAAAATCTATGCTGATATTGTGTAGGTTATTGTAATATTCACGTTCTTCAACAGTTAACTTACTTGCCAAGCTTGTAGTTAGTTTTGAGGAATCAGCTAGATGAATTATCTTTCCTTTTCTTTTTCTGACAAGCGAGTTTAACATGCTTTCTACCTTATCAGAATCTTGTTGCTCAAGTGATTTCATATAGGATTTTACCTTGATGTAAAAATGTGGTTCAAGTGTTGCAAGCTCAAATTCACCTTGAACGTTTTCCTTAACTGTTGCTTGCTTTAATTCTACTACCATATCGGTATCTTGTATTTGCACATGATTGTCTTTTTGTAAAACTCGGGCAATCCACCTTGGAATATTAAGTACTTCTCCTTGTTTTCCTTCAACATCAACGTCAGACACTTTGACCTTCACATCATGATTAAAAGTGACTTTAACATCTTCTAGATCAAATCCTGTAGTGTGTACCTTCTCTAGGTCCTGAATGTTCATGAGATCATTGATCCGAGCGAGGATCTTCAAGAAACGGATCGATCAATTTAGCTAACAAAAAGGTGAGATCAATTGATCCTATCAATTATGTGATTTATTTAGTGGTTAAAAAATCAAAGATCGGATGTCCTCTCCAGGTATAATGTGGGTTGAAAAGTATCGTCCATCAAAACTATCTGATGTTGTTGACCAAGGGGAGATTATAGGAAGTCTAGGTTCTCTTTTAAAAAATCAAGCAGAGATACCACATCTTTTGTTTTCTGGTTCTGCTGGTGTGGGAAAAACAACGGTAGCACTGTGTATCTCAAAACAAATTCTTGGTGATCGATGGCGGGATCATACACTGGAGCTTAATGCATCAGATGAACGAGGGATCAATATGGTTAGAGAACGTGTCAAAAGGTTCTCAAGATATGCTGCCTTGGATTCAGAAATTCCATTTAAGATAATAATTTTGGATGAGGCAGATGAAATGACCTCTGATGCACAGACTGCATTACGTCGAATTATTGAAGATACTGCAAAATTCTGCAGGTTTATTCTCATTGCAAATAACATTTCAAAAATAATTAGTCCAATCCAATCAAGATGTGCTATATTCAAATTTACTGCAATTCCTGAAAAAAACACTATATCTTATCTTAAATTAATTGCAAAAAAAGAAAAGATCATAGCAGATGATAAAGGGTTAAAGGCAATTTCTGAATATTCTGGTGGCGATCTCCGACATGCTATTAATCTGATGCAGGCTGTAGCTAGTTTGGGTAATATCTCAGAAGCAAACGTCAAGGCATCAGCTGGTCTTACAAAAACAACAGATGTTGGGGATGTATTAAAACTAGCACTTGATGGCAAACTTGCAAATGCACGAAACAAAATGATTGAATTAATCAAGGTGTATGGTATGTCAGAATCTGATTTTCTAAAGTACATCAACTCTGCTGTGTTTTCTACAAAAAATGACAAAATGAGTGAAATTATAGAAATCATAGCAAAGTATGACTATAGAATTCTTGTTGGATCTAATCCAGAGATACAGCTTTCTGCAATGTTAGCAGAACTGGGCAAATTGGGGAAATAAACGCAGAGAGAGGGATTTGAACCCTCGCATGCTTGCGCACATAGGCTCTCAAGGCCCACGCCCCACCAGGCTAGGCGACCTCTGCAAGAATCGATGAGGCCATCTAACTAAAATTTGTTCATGCAAAAAAAAATCAAGTAAATATTGTAAATAAAAAATTAAAAAAAAGAAAAAATTCTAATCGTGTGCGTGTGGGTTAGCTGACCCCGATTCCATTACTTTGTATGTTCCAGCTGCTTTTTCGTGGAATTCTTGATATGATTGATCAACAAGAACAGCTAGTGGTGGACAAACTGATACACATGCCATACACCAGATACAATCGTGTTCTCTTATTGGATCTGCCTTATCTGAGAAATCTTTACGATTTTCTTTTTCAGTTTCACCAGTACCTGCAAAGGTTTCATTAATGGCTTTAATTGCAGGAATATCTTTTTCTGTTCTGTACCACTGGAAAACCTGAACTGGACATGCTTCAATACATGCTCCATCTCCTACACAAGAATCCCAATCTACTGCAACCATTGTTCCAGATACACCAAGTGTTACCATCTTTTCTTTGTGGTCTTTGTAAGCTGCTAGAGTTTTTTCATCCTTTGATGCCTCAACTAGTCCTTGTGAAGGCCATACCCAGTGAAAGTATTCGCCGCCTTCAAGGGTAATTTTTCCAATTGGCTTCGTATCTTTACAAAAGTCTTCTTTAATTGGCATAGAATTCTCTCATTTAAGATATTATTTAAGTCTAAGCAAACTTAGTCACAACTAAACTGATTCGATCAGTGACGATGATTTACTATAACACCGTTTTTTGCCATTACGTTCATATTTTTTGGTAAAATGATCTAATCATTGGATATCTTCAAATATGATGTTTATCGCGGGTCAAACATTGGTATTTACGCCAAAGTGAATGATCATTTTGTTTTTGTTCCAAATGGATACGC
>JAEHKV010000147.1 GCA_016838845.1 Nitrosopumilales archaeon
AATTATACCGTTATGTACAATTGCAATTTTACCAGAATTACTTGAATGAGGGTGTGCATTGATATCAGTAACCTTTCCGTGAGTGGCCCACCTAGTGTGTCCAATTCCTACATTTCCTGGTAAAGTGTCAAGATGAAATGTTTTGTTGACTTCAGAAACTTTGCCAACTCCCTTTTTTGTTAAAATTTGATGGTTAGATTTAGTGGCAATACCAACACTATCATATCCTCTATACTCCATTCGTTTTAGTCCTCTCACAAGAAGAGGTGCTGCTGCTAAACCTTTGCCATAATAACCAATTATTGAACACATTTTCTATCTATTTCATAATCAGGGTATTTAGAGATAAGCTTAATCTTATGACTGCTCAGTTGAAGTATTTTCAGCTTGTTTAACCTCGGCATTTTCAGCCTTAGTTTCAGCAGGTTGTTCATTTGAAGCATTTTCAACTTGTTTAACCTCGGCATTTTCAGCCTTAGTTTCAGTAGGTTGTTCATTTGATTCTATTTCATCAGTAACTTCCAGAATTGGCTCCTTTTCTAATTTTGATATTAGGTCATTTAATGATGAATCACTCACTACTCTAATGTTCTTCTCTTCATCAACAGTAACAACATATGACGGAATATTTACTACTCGGTCTCCAATCAAAATATGTCCATGAACCACTGCCTGTCTTGCTTGATATGGAGTTTTGAAATTAAATTTTTTTAAAACAACAGTTTGAAATCTACGTGATAATAAATCAGTCACTTTAAGATTCAATACATCGTCAAGAGTTGAATT
This sequence comes from Nitrosopumilales archaeon, assembly GCA_016838845.1. Lineage (GTDB taxonomy): Archaea > Thermoproteota > Nitrososphaeria > Nitrososphaerales > Nitrosopumilaceae > DRGT01. The sequence goes on from JAEHKV010000147.1 coordinate 787, forward strand.
CTCATTTACCAATCCAATTCTAGTTAATGATCTCATAAGTATTGGCTCTTTTTCTTGTCTAACCTCTTGTCTTAATGCAAGCAAAGAACGCGCTTGTTTTCTAACACGAGAAAGTTCTGTACGGGCTTTCCATAGCTCTCTTTTTGTTTTTAATCCAAACGTGCCAAGAGTTTTGAGTTCCTCCATTTTTAATTCATAATTTAAGGGACGTTTTGGTTTTCTCCAAAGTCTTCTAGGATATTTAGGATCTCCCAATTATTTCACCTACTTTTGCTTACTTCCACCAGGAGCTTCTTTCTTTCCACCAGGAGCTTCTTTCTTTCCACCAGGAGCTTCTTTCTTTCCACCAGGAGCTTCTTTCTTTCCACCAGGAGCTTCTTTCTTTCCACCAGGAGCTTCTTTCTTTCCACCTGCAGCTGCTCCTTCAGCTGGAGCTGCTCCTTCAGCTGGAGC
>JAEHKV010000148.1 GCA_016838845.1 Nitrosopumilales archaeon
ATAATTTTCTTTTAAAATATCTACAAAGATTGGTTTTGCACCTGTTGAAAAAACTGCGTTTGCAGTTGCAACAAATGAAAATGATGGCAAAAGAACTTCATCGCCTTTCTTAATATCTAAAGCAAGAAGTGCTGCTTGAAGGGCTGAAGTGCCAGAGTTGACAGCAATTACAAACTTTGATTTTACAAAAGAGGATGCAAGTTTTTCAAATTCCTGAACATTTTTGCCTCCCAGATTAGCCGCCGTAGTGAGATTTCCTTCCTTTAGAACTGTTAAAACCGCATTAATTTCGTCCTTACCTATTAGTGGAACATTAATTGGAATTTTCACATTTGAGATGTTCAAAACTTCTCTAATAAACTCCACTACATTGTTATGAATTTTTATATCTCATTATTTGGCATTTCGATAAATGAAAGCTCGTCATCTCGAAGAAACTGATACAGCATACAAAATTTACTTGTACATATTCTATGTTTGTGGTGTAATTATGGTATCAATTACAGTATTTGGAGTTTATTCTATGATGGGTGAATGGATGGAAAATGGAACGTATGTAATGGGAGAGATTTTGAATACAACTATCATTCCATTTGAAAACTTTGCTAGACTGACTACCTGGTTATTTTTTTCAACAATTATTGGATGGTATAGCGTTACAAGAATTGGTTGGAAAAGGACAGCAAGTAACAAGATTGTTGGTTGGAGAATGTCTTTGCTGCAACTAATGTTGTTAAGTTTTGCAATAATTAGTCTTTATGAAGTATTATGGAATTTTTCAGTACTGACATCATTAATTACAGCTGGTGTAGTTAATGGGAATTTTCCTGACATCGATACACTGTCAGTGGGTTATCCTGATTCGGATAGACCTTGGAATCTAATTTTTGCTACAAAAATATTCCTTGCTGGGACCATAATTAGTGCACATGCATTCTATCTTAGTACAAAACCAAGAAAAACTTTAGACGATTTTGAGTAACTTTATAGGTTTACAATCTAAACCAACGTTAGATTGGATGTAACAGAAAAAGTTGATCTAATAAAGAGCTCCCCAACGGAGGAAATTGTTACAGAAGAAGAATTAATTGAATTATTTAAAACAAATTCTAACCCCAAACATTACATTGGTATAGAGATTTCTGGGTTTCTCCATCTTGGGAGTCTGCTAACAACTGGTTACAAAATCAATGATTTCATAGAGGCTGAAGTAGATTGTACTGTCTTTCTTGCAGACTGGCACACTATAATCAATGAGAAACTAGGTGGAAATGAAGAAAATATTTCCAAAGTTTCAAAATATTACAAGGAGGCTTTCGAAACAGTTTGCCCTAGGGTACATGTAAAAATGGGTTCAGAATTATACGCGGAGGAACAAAGTAAGGGATATTGGAAAGATCTCATTCGATTTACAAAGCATATGTCTTTGGCTAGGACAATGAGGACCTTAACAATTATGGGAAGATCTGAAAAAGAAGAAAAAATTGATCTTGCAAAGCTACTATATCCTCCAATGCAGGCTCTAGACATTCGCTATCTTGATGTTGATATCGTTCATGCTGGTATGGACCAAAGAAAGATCCACATGCTAGTAAGAGATACTTTTCCTAAGATGGGGAAAGATTGGAAAGTTCCAGTTGCAGTTCATCATAAACTGTTACCTGGATTAACGAAGCCAGGTGAACAAGAAGCTACTTATCTTGGCCTCGAAGGTGGTGGTAATCTTAGTCTTGAAGGTGGTGGAAAATTAGTTCTTAATAAAATGAGTAAAACTAATCCTAATTCTACAATATTCATTCATGATTCTGATGATGAAATAAAATCAAAGATCAAAAAAGCTTGGTGTGAAGAAGGAAATATTGAAAATAATCCATTGTTGGAAATTACTGAGCAGATACTCTTTCATGAATATGATGAGATTCCTGTAGAAAGACCTGAAAAATTTGGAGGCAATGTTAGCTATTCTGAATATACTCAACTAGAATTAGATTTTAAAAATCGAAACCTACATCCTAATGATCTTAAACAGACAGTTGCTAGACTCCTTACTCCTAAGGTATCTGAAATTAGAGGAAAGCTTGCATTAGAACACGATATATTCGAAATAATTAAAAATAGTGTTTAGACTTTTAATTTTGGATTTTCTTGTTCTTGTAAATTGTATTTTGATGTATATCCTCTAGGATTAATCATCAAATCTTTGTAGTTATAGGTAGATGAATTACCAACAATTACAGTGGTTATCATTCCTAGTTTATCTGAATGATTGGTCAGGTTTTCTAAATCTGTAAGAACAACTGTTTGCGAGTCTCTAAAAGCCCCTTTGATAATCGCAACAGGGGTAGTAGGTTTTCGATATTTTAGTAGAATTTTGACAGTATCTTGAAGTTGATGAATTCGTTTTTTGCTTGATGGGTTGTAAATAACGATAACAAAATCTCCTTGGGCTGCAGCCTCTACTCTTTTTACAATTATTTCCCATGGAACAAGAAGATCACTCATACTCAAAACCGCAAAGTCGGTCATCAGTGGTGAACCTATAATTGAAGCACAGGAATTCAGTGCTGAAATACCAGGGATTATTTCAACAGGCATTCCATTCTTTGGATCCCAGTCTGCCTCTGCAAGCATTTCATAGATTAAACCAGCCATTCCATAAATTCCTGGATCACCGCTAGAAACTAACGAAACGATTTTTCCAGATTTAGCTAGATCAATACATTGATGCGCTCGTTCAACCTCTTGTGTCATTGCATATCTGTATACATCCTTTCCCTCAATTAGATCTTGAACTATGTTGACATATGTCTCATAACCAACAATGGTGTCACTTTCTTCAATTACTTGTTTTGCGCGATAGGTCATGTGATCATGATGTCCCGGACCTACACCAACAATGTACAGTTTTCCTTCCAACATCAGAATAAAATTTCTCTAGACAATTTATCCCTTTACTGTTAAAACTGAGTGTCTATTGAAAAGGATCAATGAATGGACAATTTACTATATGATCTGAATTCATTGGACGTGCTAGATTTACTGAAATGAGATCTTCTGATTGAAATGCATCAATGTCTGCTTTGGTTTCTAGAAGTTTAGCGTTTTCAGGATCATTCCATTCAATCATAAATATTCTCCACATAGGACTGTAATTTTCATCACCGAGAGCAGCTGCAGCAATTCCTGCTTGGAATCCTACAGGCCCAGATCCCTTAATACCATTACTAAATTGGAATAAATCAGCTGCTGCTGCCTTATCAATCAAGTTTGCTGCAGTAGGTGCATCGGTTACTCCCATCATTTGTGCAGGTCCCGTAGGAGTAGCATCAGTTACAATGTAATAGATTGTTGCACCATTAGGCCCCCAACCACGATGTGCAATGAAGGTAACAGTCATCTCATCCATGTCAATGTCTAATACTTGTCCTCCACCATATGGCATGTCGTCTGTAAGAGTTTTGTTTTCTTTCACAACCATTTGTCCTTCCGGCCAGATGATTTGTGCCATGTTAATTACTATGTCAGTCTTTTCAAGTTTAATTCTACCGTCTTCTTCTGCTTCTATAATTGCTTCAACAGAATCTAGAACCTCTGGAACTTGACCTATCTTCCACGATGTATGAATAACAGAACCTAGAGCGCTGTATTCATCAGTCTGGACGGGAGTACTTGAAAATATATCTTGTTGATAACCGTGAATTCCCTCTCCTTCTATACCATCTGTAAACGTGTAAACTGTTTGCAGTGCTTCGTTTGGAGTATCACCCAGAGGTGGAGCCAGCTCTACTTTCCAATCTTGTCTTTGCGTAATCATATCAGCATGAGTCTGATCGTTGGTATCTGTTATAATATAATGAACTGTTCCGTTGTTGTACATTCCCTTATGCATTGGAATTATTGCTGGAACGTTTGCTCTAGAAAGTAATAGAGTTGGTTCTTCTTTTTCGGTTTCAATTTTTTGCATTATAACCTCAGTTGGTTGGCCACGAATCCATCCATCAACACTTACAGTTGCTGTAAACGGATCAGGAGTGCTGGTGTGTAGTGCCAATGCAGCACCAGTGAATTCAAAAGATCCTGCGCTAGCTCCTTGATCTATTAAGGAAAATCCATAAGTTATACTCCCATCAACTGTCCAAATTGGTTGTCCTCCTGCCTGAGAACTAGAGATTTCGTGTAATACAACAATTTGAACTGGTTCACTGACAGTATAAGTTAGCGATCCATCATAAAGTGTACCTTCATTTGGTGACAAAATTAATGCAAGTTGGTGGCTTTCATGTCCCTGACCTGGATCTTGTGATGAGGTTATGGTTTCAGTAAAATGAATTTTTTTTCGTGATTTAGCATCTACAAATTGTTCAGTTATGGCTGGAATTGCAATTATACTGGCAATAACAACAGAAATTACAACAATCACGAAAATTTTGTTCATCATCATCACGATCAAATGTTCCCTTAAATCTTTTTGTCCAAGATCCTAGTTGGTCTTTGCCAATTCAAATTCGTCATGTAGTGCATTAACTGCAGATTTACAATCGGAGTCTTTCACAACAAAAGCCAAGTGAAGTTCTGAAGAACCTTGTGTTATCACTACAACATTCACTTTCTTTTTTGTAACTGCTCCAAAAACTCTTGATGCAACACCGATGGTGCCTCTCATTCCAGATCCTATTAGAGCAATGATTGCAACGTTGGTTGTAACTTCAAGTTTTTTGATTATTTTTCCTAATAGTTCCATTTCCAGTGAATTTACTGCTTTATCCAAATCGGTATTTTTTACAACAATTGTAATACTTGATTCTGAAGGATTTTGAGAAATCATCATTACATTCACTCCGGCTTTTGCCAAGGTTGTAAAGATTTTTGCTGCAGTTCCAGGTGTTCCAACCATACTACCACCTCTCACATCTATCAGAGCGCTATGTCGTATTGCACTGACACACTTTACAGTCTTTTTTGTGTCTGCGTCTGGAGATGCCGTAACGAGAGTTCCTTCGTTCTTAAAGTTGAATGTGTTTCTAATTCTCATAGGTATTTTCTTTGTTAGTAGTGGTTCAAATGTACGTGGATGAATTTGCTTTGCACCAAAAAGAGACATTTCAATTGCTTCAACATAGGAAACCTGTTTTAAGATCTTAGCGTTTTTTAC
>JAEHKV010000149.1 GCA_016838845.1 Nitrosopumilales archaeon
AGCTGAGGCGTTTGATTTTTGGAATTGGTTGATTAAGAAGTTCAGCCCATTCTGAAATATGTTCTTGGAATTGTTTTGAATCAACTACATTGTCATAAGAAATTTTATCCCAGAGTAAGCTCTTTAATGCAAGTCGTACTTGATCAGAAATTTCCAAATCATGTGGAATTATTTTTCCATCCTTGATTTCGTAATATTTTCCAACAATAAATGAACGGTCATAAAGATAATTCTGGTAATATTTAATGTCAGATTCCCATGTTTCTATTATATTTCTAATACTTTTTTCTGTAGTTGTGCCACCAATTGCTAATGGATCCTCAACAATAATTTTAGAAACATTAATTTCTTGATCATTTAACATATCGTATCGTTTCATCGTTTCAATTTTTATCACATCAGTTCTTTCATTAAGAAAATCTAATTCTTCTGGATTTAATTTTGAATAACAATATGGCTTGTGATTAATCTCATCTGGCCACAAAATTATTTTTTGTGACTCTGGTTCATAGAATTTTAATACGGCACTTTTTTTCTGACTATCATATGTAGCTGATACCAACATGGATGGTGGCATTGATTTTATTTGTTCAGAGCTTGCATCTTGAATTTGCATAAAATCACTTGTTTTGATCGTAGCTGTTAACTAATTCTTTTGCCCAACGCTGTATCTTTGCTTTATCAAGTTGAATTACATCTACGCCAGCTTCTTTAAGTAAGCCAAAATCTGTTTCTGGATAGGAACCCAGACTGAATATTTTTTTTATGCCAATTGTGATTGCCATCTTTGTACATTCAAGGCAAGGAACAAATGTTGTATACAGAATTGCTCCTTCAGCACCTGCCTCAATACCCAAAATTGCACAATGCATTATGGCGTTTGCTTCAGCATGATTACAAAGGCATCTATCTAGAGATGCACCCGATTCAATTTTTCCTTCCATTCTGAGCTGACATCTCTTACAGCCTCCCTCGTAGCAGTTTTTCACGCCTGGAGGGGTTCCATTATATCCAGTTGCCAGTTGCCTATGATTTCTAACAATTACTGCCCCCACCTGTCTTGTCATGCAATTTGAGCGAAGTTTTGCCAATTCTGCCTGTAACATGAAATATTCATCCCAACCAGGTCTTTCAAAAGAATTGTTCACACCAAAGATCTTGATTCCCGCAATATATGGATATTTGAGTAATAGCTAATCTTCGTACTACACGAAACCATAAAATCGATAAATCAATATAGAAAATGGCAAAGACTTGACTCTAGAATACCTCGAACAAAAATTTGTACAAAAAAATGCTATAGAGCGACGAGAATATCAGGTCAATTTAGCAAATCAAGCAATTAATGAAAATTGTATTGTTGTTCTGCCAACCGGTCTTGGTAAAACGACTGTTGCATTACTAGTGATTGCAAAATTCCTTTCAAAGGGCACTGGCGGAGTTTTGTTTTTAGCACCTACTAGAGTACTGGTAAACCAACACTATGAATTTCTAAAAAATAATCTTGTTTTGGATGATATTGGAATTGTCACTGGCGAAGATCCAATTAAAAAAAGGAAACAATCTTGGGTGAATAGTGTGATTTGTGCAACACCTGAAATAACTAAAAATGATTTGGATAGACAAATCGTTTCATCCACCCAATTCAATTTAGTAATCTTTGATGAGGCACATAGAGCAATTGGTGATTATGCCTATAGTGGTATTGCCGAACGTATTCAAAACTCTGACGTAAGAATTCTAGGGATGACTGCCACACTCCCAAGTGAAAAAGAAAAAGCTACAGAAATACTTCGTACATTAAAGATTTCAAGCATAGCAGAACGTGACGAAGAGAGTCCAGATGTTAAACCATACGTTCAGCAAACTAATACCGAATGGATTAAAGTTGATTTACCTACAGAGATGAAAGCAATTCAAAAGTTAGTGAAACTGGCTCTTGACGAGAGATATAAAACACTACGAAAGTTTGGCCTTAATCTTGCTGAGCAAAAATCTCTTTCAGGATTATTACGATATAGGACATTTGTTATTATGCGAAATAGACGTTGCGCCAAGCCATTATTCACAGCCATTCGAATTCATTATGCACTAAACATGTTGGAAGCACACGGAATTACTACATTTCTAAAATTTTGTGATAGAACAAGCAAAAAGAAAGGCGCTGGCATCAAAGAACTTTTTGAGGTTGATCCTAATTTTACAAGGGCGATTCAGCTAGCAAAATTAGCTCAAAGCAAAGGAATTGAACACTCTAAAATTCTAAAACTAAAAGAAATTCTTCAATCTGTAGATAGTAAGGTTCTAGTTTTTACTAGCTATCGTGATTCCGTCGATGTAATTTATAAAAAATTAATTGAGATGGGAATTTCAGCTGGAATTTTAATTGGAAAGGCTGGTGAAAATGGTTTGAAACAAAAAAAGCAGGTAGAGGCTGTTCAAAAATTCAGAGACGGAGAATACAAAGTTCTTGTTGCAACTCGAGTTGGGGAGGAAGGACTTGATATCTCTGAAGTAAATCTCGTAATATTCTATGATAACGTACCAAGTTCTATACGCTATATCCAAAGGCGAGGACGAACTGGAAGAAAAGATACTGGAAAACTGATTGTTCTAATAGCAAAAGATACTATTGATGAAACTTACTATTGGATTGGGAAAAGAAAAATTAACGCCTCAAAAACGATGGGTGAAAAAATGACCCAAGTTTTACAAAAAAAGGCTGAACCAAAAGCAGGTCTTGATGCCTATCTTTGATTAACCTAATCTTTTGATTATATGATATCCATGTTCTGATTTTACTAGTTCGGAAACCTGACCAACTTGAAGTTTGAAAGCAGCCTCTTCAAAGGGTTTTACCATTTTTCCTCTTCCAAAATAACCAAGATTTCCATCACGCTTAGCACTGCCAGAGTCGATTGAAAGTTCCTTTGCAAGTCTACCAAATTTTTCTCCTTGTTTCAGTCGCTCCATAATTGCTAGTGCCTCACTTTGTTTTTTTACCAAAATATGAGAACACTTTATCTTGTTGCCCACGTCTATCCCCTAGTAATTTTCTTTATAATATTATTTCAAACCCCAACTAGTTTTGGTAAAAGGTGTTATCACTATGAATGGACCCTCATTTTCATTCCAAGGATCGTTTCTGACCCATTCAAATTTTTCTTGAAATTTTTTAAAAATTTTTGAAAACTCTTCACCATTCTCAACTATCTTTACATCGCCTTGCACCAAGACTGCTTCATGGCCTCCATGTTTGTAAATGTCGATTGTAAGTGCTGCTTTAGGGTTTGATTTACAATTCTTGTACATTCTTGTGTCATAGTCTGTAGCAATGTAAAATATGTCATTTTCAAAAATGTATGACACAGGTTTTACGTGAGGAAGATCATCGTGTGAGGTTGCAATTCGACATTCTTCACTAGAGTTGAGAAACTCTCTTTCTTTATCTGCAAATGACCTCATTTGAAAATCTCTTTTCTAATTTCTGGGATTTTACTGTACACCATGTCTCGAATTTTTAACTGATCTTCAGGGGTTGGAATTCCTTTCTTTATTGATGTTAGTGATGCTACTGCCATACTCAAAGCCATCCCAATAATCAAACCATACACAAATTCCTTCTGATCTAAAACTTTTAGCGTGCCTTTATTTTCTTCAATTTCTTGAAGATAAGAAGGAATTGTTGCTATGGCTTTACTGATGGTTTGCTCAATTACCACCTTTAGCTGTTCATCTTCGCTCATACGGCCAGTTACAAAAGGAGTAATAAATCTGAAGCTAGACTTTTAATCAGCTGTTATACGAGATTTTTCATGTTTACCAGTTTCACTATTCAAACAGCAAATGAGATTTTGCCTACAGTCATCAAAAAATTTGAATTTGCTTTAGCAAAGAAAAATGAAGTAGCAAAGACTGAACAGGAACTGCAGGTTGGTCTTTCAACTACAAATAATTTTGAAGAATATGTCACTCTAAAACAAAAACTGAACACCACAATATTACAATTCTATCAAGCAATTGAAGATTTGGAAAATACTGGTGTTGTGATCAAAAGTTTAGATGAAGGACTACTTGATTTTCCATCAAAACATTTTGATGAAGAAGTTTGGCTTTGCTGGAAGTTTGGTGAGACCGAAATTAAATTCTGGCATGAAAAAGACTCTGGATTCACAGGAAGGAAACCAATTAGTGTGAGTAAAGAATCATTGGTGTAAATGCTATCTACTTGGATACGAGTAATTAGAATCCGTTTTCTTTTAGCTTCGGTAATTGCGGTTTCAGTTGGTTTAGCACTAAGTTGGTGGCAAACTCAACAAATTGATGTGCTATCTGCTATCTTAACACTGGGTGGCGTACTAGCTTTACACGCAAGTGTTGACTTGTTAAACGATTATTGGGATTTTAAACGTGGTATTGACACCAACACAAAACGTACTCAAATGAGTGGTGGAACAGGCGTCTTGCCGGAAGGATTGCTTAAACCATCTCAAGTATATCGAGCTGGAATTGGTTTCTTGATACTCGGTTCCATAATTGGCAGCTATTTTGTGTACATTAATGGAATAATTATTGGGGTAATACTCGGGTTTGCAATTTTATCTATCTATTTTTACTCTACTAAAATTGTTGATTCCGGTCTTGCAGAATTATTTGTTACAATTAAAGGTACAATGATCGTACTCGGGACATTTTTCATTCAGACATCTGAAATTACCATAACTCCTATTTTAGCTGGAATTGTGGTCGGCGTGCTTTCATCTCTTGTTTTATTCATCACATCATTTCCAGATTTTGACGCAGATAAATCCAAAGGCAGAAAAACCTTGGTGATTTCAGTTGGGAAAGAAAAGGCAACAGCGATATTCTGGATCTTTCCTATAATCACTTATGGAATAATTATCTTGGGGGTTTTCTTGGAAACTTTCCCAGTCTTTTCATTGATAACACTTGTAACGATTCCAATTATCATTCAATCAGGTCGCGATTTGAAAAAATCCTTTCAAAACGATGTCCAAATGGTTCCTGTTATGAAAAAAACACTAACATTTAGTCGGATCACTGGTGCATTATTAGTGGTTGGAATTTTGTTTAATTTTGTATATTGAATCATGTACAAATAAATCACGTAAAAATATGTGTTAACTTATGATTGATGGTTTTACTACATCTGAGGGTACTGCAAACTTTGCAGCAAACTCGGTTGCTAATCCTAAAAATTTTCGTCAATTCGAAGGACTAACACTTTCTAATGTTGGTATAGGAACGTATTTGGGTGAACCAAATTCAGAGACTGACACTCTTGTAAAAAACGCAGTTAAACAATCAATTCTTGCTGGAATAAATGTCATAGATACAGCGATTAACTATCGTGCACAAAAAGCAGAAAGATCAGTGGGCGCAGCACTTGCTGAATTGATTAACGAGGGAAAGATTGATCGAAATCAAGTCTTTATCAGTACAAAAAATGGGTATGTAACAAATGATGCTGATATCAAAGAAGATTTCTGGCAATATGTCAATAGGGAATATGTAAAAAGCGGAATAATTTCTGCTGATGATATATCATCTGGATATCATTGTATGACTGTTCCATATCTAGAAGATCAACTAAACCGTAGTTTGAAAAATCTTGGTTTGGAATGCATTGACTTGATTTATTTACACAATGCTGTCGAAGGACAAATCAAAGATGTATCTAGAGAAGACTTTATGAAAAAATTAGAAAGTGTTTTTTCATTCTATGAGCAGAAGAGAAATGAAGGTAAAATTAGGTTCTATGGACTGGCAACTTGGGAATGTTATAGAGTTTCACCTGATGACCCACAATATCTTTCTTTGAATGAAACAATTACTTTAGCTAAAAAAGTTGGTGGCGAAAAGCATGGATTTAGATTCATACAGTTACCCTTCAACATGTATCTTGATCAAGCTTTTATGATAAAGAATCAAGATTCTAATGGACAACAAATTTCAATTTTAGATGCGACAACTAAACACAACATTGGAGTCTTTACCAGTGTACCGTTAATGCAAGGCAAACTTTTAGCTCCAGGTGTAATGCCAGAATTTGATGATCTGAAACCATCAATACGAGCATTACAATTCATTCGCTCAACTCCTGGTGTTCTAGCGCCTTTAGTTGGTCATAAATCAGAACCACATGTAAATGAAAATTTAGAAATTATGAAAATTCCTCCAATGGAACAAGAACAGTTTTCTGAATTAATTAAAAAGCTAACAAGTAAGGATAGTTATCTAAAAACCAATACATAAATAGAAAAATTAAACGTTGTTCAATGTGCCGGTTGATCCTGTTTGTGGAATTGAACTCGATGAGAAACTTGCTCTAGTTCATGAGTACAAAGGTAAAGAATATTATTTCTGCTGTGATGGTTGTCGGAAAATTTTTTTAAAAAAGCCTAACAAGTGGAAGAAAAAGGTTAGATAGGAAAAGCACCACACATTCTGCAAAATTTAGAATTTTGCTCTATGGCAAACTGACAATAAGGACATTTTATATCTGAAGATAGAAGTTTTGCTGGTTCATCATAATATTTTCTATAAATCTCATAGTAATGGAGCGATTCTTTGGTTCTGATATTGACGCCATCAGCTTCCAAGATCTCTTTTTTCTTTTTTTGGAATACATCATCAATGATCACACTATCAAAAAGAGTAATCAAGCCAGAAGTGCCGGCACCATCTTGAAGTGGATGTTTATCTCTCCAAGCAATGGATTTTGGGATTTTATCTTCAAACGCTTTACGTAAAATCCATTTTCCATATTTTTTATCGTCTTTGATCCCCACTTTCATGCTAACAGGCAGAGATTTCGCAAATTCCTGTACTGAATCATTAAGAAATGGGGTCTCAACTGTGACGCCTAAATCTTTTCCTAGTTTAATTGAAGGGAAATGCATAATCAACCAAATTCTTTTCAAATCTTTTTCTATATCCTCTTCTGATTTGTTTAAAAGAAAATTATATCCAGCAAATAATTCATCTGCACCATCTCCTGTCATGAGCAAAGTCTCTTCTGAATCTTTTATCGATTTAAGGACTAAG
>JAEHKV010000150.1 GCA_016838845.1 Nitrosopumilales archaeon
GATCTTATACCTATAATGGAAATTAACCTGAAAACTTTACCTGAACACTACTCAGACTATTTTTATGAAAGCTTGTTAGCTGAACTCCCAGAAGCATTTCTTGTAGCTGAAATTGGTGGAAAACATGTTGGTTATGTAATGTGTAAAACAGAATATGGATTTTCCAATTTTAAAAAATTGGGATTTGTAAAAAAAGGCCATGTTGTATCTATCGCAGTACTTGATGAACAGAGAAGAAAGGGAATTGGGAAAGCACTTGTTGAAGAGTCACTAATTGGTGTAAAATCACGAAAATGTGATGAGTTCTACCTAGAAGTAAGATGTAGTAACAATGAAGCTGTAAAACTATATGAGCAAAGGGGATTTGTTATCAAACAAAGATTAAAGACGTATTACCGAGACGGTGAGGATGCCTATCTAATGGCAATAGAATTCAATTACTAGTTCAAAAAGATAAATAACTCACCTCAAACTTGTACCCCAATGGATAAGCGATGTGGCACTGGTATTACAATTTTCATTTTATGTATAGCAGGATTTTTTGTATACGCATACCTTCTAATGCTTTCTGAATGGAGTGGGGTAGTCCTACAACTTTCTGTTTTAATGATAACTGGTGGATTACTAGGTGTTATTGCTTGGATTGGTTACACTATGGCCACAACAAAAGCTTCTCTATCTTCTATTACTGATGATGACAAAAAATAATATCATTTTGTTATTCTAACATCAACAACTGTTTGATAATACCTGGGACCCACAGCCCTTACAATTTTTGAGCTTAGAATTTCTGATTTTACTTTCACTATTTCAATAAAGTGTTGCTCAGAAAGTTTCGGCGCATCTTGTTTTTTGTCTGCATGAATGTGTGAATAATAATGAATTATTCCATTATTTTTTGTGGCTGAGATTGCAGCATCTAGGAATTCATCCGACCTTTCCGGAAGAAGCATAAGAGTTCTATCCCCTTTGTTTTCAAGTTGCTCTTTTACTATTTGACCAGCATCACCATTAATGGAAATTATGTTTCCAGCGAGTTTGTTTAAGGAGATATTTTTTTCACATAGTTTTGATGCAATTGGATTAATGTCAATGTTATACACTGAACATTTCTTGTTTTTTGCAGCCATAATTGAAAACATACCGACTCCACCAAACATGTTGATTACAATTTCACCATCTTGAACTAAATTAGATATTCTCTCCCGTTCTGTCGATAGTCTTGGTGAGAAAAAGGCCTTTTCAACATCAACTAGAAATCTACAACCATATTCTTTGTATTCCGTTTCTGTTTTATTATCTCCAGCTAATAGTTCCAAAGACCTAGTTCGAAAATCACCTTCAACATCAGATGATTGATAGAATACAGATTTTGCGGTTTTTACTTGTTCAAGTAGAGTTTCGCCAATAATTTTTTTCTTGGATAGCAATGAATCTGGGATTCTAATCACAATGATATCTCCAATCTGATCAAATGCTGAGAACATTTCTTCAGCTTCTTTTTCAGATAGAAAGCTTTCTAATGCTTTCTTCAACATTCGTGTCAATTCTTGTAATAGAAATTACACCAACAATTTATTCTATGTATCGTGGTCTCGATTACTAAAAATGAAAAAAAGTATACAAAAAGTAATTGATTTTAAATATAGTCCAATTCTGTTAAATTCTTGTGGAAGGGCTAAAAGTCCATTCTTCACTCAAAACGGTTGAGTGGAAGAACAACAAAGTTGTAATGATTGATCAGACCAAACTTCCAAACAGGTTAGAATTTGTAGAATTTTCTGATTTTCGTCAAGTAGCTGATGCTATTAAAAATTTAGTTGTTCGTGGTGCACCCGCAATTGGAGTTTCAGGGGCATTTGGCATGGCCTTAGCTGTTCTTCAAAGTAACGCACAAACAAAAGATAATTTAATTAAAGATCTAGAAGAAGCAAAAAAGATTCTCATTGAAACAAGACCAACAGCTGTCAATCTAAAGTGGGGTCTTGAAAAAATAATGGGAGTTGCCCTTAAAGGCTCAGATGTTTCTGAAATCAAAAAATTAGTCATTGATACTGCTAAAAAAATGGCTGATGATGACGTTCAAACAAACATGACTATGGGAAAGTTAGGTTCAGAATTATTTGATGATAATGATGTCATTTTGACACATTGTAATGCAGGTGCATTGGCTACAGTTGCATACGGAACAGCATTAGGGGTAATTCGTGCTGCAAAAGAAAGTGGAAAAAAGGTCAAAGTCATAGCTACCGAAACAAGACCTGTTCAACAGGGCTCAAGACTTACAGCATTTGAATTAAAACATGATGGAATAGATGTTAGTCTTATTCCCGATACGGCGGTAGGATATTCTATGGCAAAGGGTTTGGTAAACAAGGTAATTGTTGGTGCCGACAGAATTTTACGGACTGGACATGTATTTAACAAAATTGGAACATATCAAGTTGCAACCATGGCAAAACAACATGGAATTCCATTTTATGTAGCAGCCCCTCTAAGCACATTTGATATGAAAAGTAACCCAGAAGATGTTGTAATAGAACAGAGAAAAGGTAGTGAAGTAACAGGAATTGGTGAAAATAAAACAGCACCTGATGATATCAATGTAATTAATCCTGCCTTCGATATGACCCCCCCACAGCTCATTACTGGAATAATTACTGAAAAAGGTGTAGCAAAGCCACCGTATGAAGAATCCATCAAAAAATTATTCGAAGCTAATTAATAGAAAGTTTTTATTGTTTTTGAAACCTTCATAAAAAATATGAGTAATATAACATCAGATGCTATACGAAATTCATTAAAACAATGTATGGATCCTGAGGTTCCACTAAACATTGTGGATATGGGCTTAATCTATGGAATTGATGTTACTCCAAGTAATGATGTTAATATTAAAATGACAATGACAACTCAAGGCTGTCCTCTTCACGAAACACTAGTTCAAGATGTTACTCGATACGCAAAAAAAGTTCCTGGCGTGAATAATGTTAAAGTCGATATTGTTTGGGATCCTCCTTGGTCAATGGATAAGATGTCAGATGAAGCAAAACAGACTTTAAAAAATATGGGTACTGGCATGACAACTCCAGC
>JAEHKV010000151.1 GCA_016838845.1 Nitrosopumilales archaeon
GCTGATGTAAACGCTCATTTTCGATACAATGAAAATAAAATTCCAATTTACATAGAGTTGTTTAACAAAGTGTATGATGGAATAAAGGAAAAACATCCTGATGTAAAAATTGCAAACTCTTTTTCTTTACATGATGTAATAAACAAAAATCTTGGACACATTATTTCTGAATTAAACGTAGGTGATTTTGTAGCTTTTATCTATTTCCCAGTGGACACTGTTTATGAAATATCAAAAAATCCTAGTGATGCAAGAGCTGATCTAGAAAAAATGTTCGAATTAGTACCTGATAAAAATATAGCACTCTTTGAAATTAGTTGGAGTACTTCAGATTTTGTTGGAGGTAGTGAAGAAGATCAAGTAGATTTTGTATTACAGGCTTTGGATTTTTACAATGATAATGAACCAAAAATTGAATTTTTTACTTGGTACAGACAATACGACAAACCAGAAGGAACTTGTATCGTTGATCCAGCAAGTGTTGAAGGCCAAGTTTCCATTGGTGGTGAATCAGGACTTGGAAGTAGTGAATTTGTAATTGAGCGTCTAAGCAATTACATATGCAGTGCCGGATTGATAGACTCGGATGGCAACAAGAAACCAGCATGGGCTGAATTTGAAAAAGTAATTAAACAAAATCAGTAACCTTTCTTATGTTATCATTAGTTTTAGCTGAATCGGCACTTGAATTAATTCCGAGATCAATTCAAAAACATACATCTGTTGTTTCACATTCACAAAAACTAGGAAAACATTCCTCAGAAATTTTGTTAGATAATTCCTGGCACTTTGCTGCCATGAAAGGAATCAAAAATGAACTGAAAAGAGGTAGACCAGATCTTGTACATCTATGTCTGTTGCAAGCCTGTACTATACCACTATATTTTGAGAATAAAATCAAAATTTACGTTCACACCATTAATGATAAAGTAATTCGCATAAGTACTAATGTACGAATTCCAAAATCTTATCATAGATTTGAAGGTCTAATAGAAAAACTCTACAAAGAAAAAACTATTGCCAATGACAGTTCAATCTTACTAGAATTAAAAGAAATGAATTTCTTAGAATTAATTGATCATATTAAACCGAAAAAAGTTATTGGACTATCAACAGAAGGTAAACAAAGCTCATACGAAAATGTTGTATCAAAACTTGATGATGACTGTTGTTTGGTAATTGGTGGTTTCCACAAAGGACATTTTTCAGAGATTGTTAAAAAAAGAATTGATGAATTGTATTGTATTGATACAAAGTCTTTAGAAGCACATATTGCAGTTGGGCGAGTTCTTTATGAATATGAAAAAACAATTTTTAAGTAGGCAACAAAGTTTGCTCTCTTAGGCGGTCATAGTATAGCCTGGTAGTACGCTGGCCTTCCAAGCCCGTTACCCGGGTTCAAATCCCGGTGACCGCACCTTTGTGTATAAAACGATCAAAATTTTTAGGGCATAAATTATGAATTTGTATGAAACCAGTTGTGAAAAAAATTGCGTTAGAACGAATGGAAATTTTAATTGATAATGCATTATCTAATGCAAAAATAAATCCAAAATTAGCACAACGCCAGGCTTCGCTTGCAAAAAGAATCAGTATGCGGCATAAAGTGAAAATGCCTTATGAACTTAGAATGGTTTTTTGTAAAAAATGCAAAAGTTTCATAGCACCTGGTATCAATTCAAAGATTAGAGTTGGACGATCAACAATCAAATCAATACGAATAACATGTAACTTCTGTGGTCATACATATCGCAAAGTAATAGCTCAATGATTTATAAGACGATTCTCAAGTTTTTCACCTCATGGCAAAGGTCCATGATGTACCAGCTGATGTATTGATAAGAAAATTAACCGATATTTTGAAGAATGAAGATATTCCAGCTCCAATCTGGGCTTCTTTTGTTAAAACTGGGTCGCATGCAGACCGACCACCTCATGAAAAAGATTGGTGGTACACAAGATGTGCTTCAATTTTAAGGAAAATCTATCTACACGGTCCTATTGGAATTAATGATCTCCGTAAAGAGTTTGGTGGAGGAAAACCCGTAGGTTATGGTGCAGCTCATCATAGAGACGCTGGAGGAGCAATCATTCGAAATGCAATTCATGGTTTGGAAAAACTTGGATATGTTGAAAAGGTTGAGAAAAAAGGTAGAGTTGTAACTAAACAAGGTATGCAAAAACTTGATCATCTTGCCACTGAGATATTGAAAGAACTAATCGCAGAAAATCAACAATTGAAAGTATATTCATAGTGTTGCAATGAGTTATCCAAATCAAGATGAAAATGCAAATCAAGAAAATCAAGTTAATGAAGCAGAATTAGCAGCTCGAAAAGAACACATTCTAAAACAAATCCTTACTCCTGATGCAAGAAACCGACTAAACAATATCAAAATGGTAAAACAAGATCTGACCACTCTTGTCGAAAACCATCTTATTGGATTAGTTACTCAAGGAAAAATAAATTCTCAAATTACTGACGATCAGCTTAAACAAATCCTATTGTCATTACAACAACCAAAACGAGATTTCAAGATTACCCGTCGTTAGAATCTAAGAAAATATAATTAGGGGAAAAAGATCGAAACTATTCATGAAAGGTCTTGTTTATGAAGAATACGCTCCTGATGACGATTTCAAAAAAATTCTAAAAGTAAAGGATGTTGATGATCCAAAACCAAAACCCGACGAAGTAATTTTCAAGGTTAAGGCCACGGCTCTTAATTATAATGACATTTGGGCAATGAGAGGACAACCAATTCCCGCACCACTTCCACACATTTCTGGTTCTGATGCCGCGGGAGATGTTATTGCAGTAGGTGATGACGTAAAAAATATCAAAGAAGGTGATAGGGTTGTTTCTCATTCAAACATGTCATGCAGAGTGTGTAGTGCATGTACCGATGGACGAGAATTTGATTGTGTTAATAGAATCATCTGGGGCTTTCAAACTGGTCCAACATGGGGAGCTTTTTGCGAGATTACTCATCTTCCAGAAGTAAATATATCCAAAATTCCTGAAAATGTGAGCTATGATGAAGCTGCAGCTGCTTCAATGACACTACTAACTTCTTGGCATATGCTAGTTGGAAGAGCGAAAATTCATCCAGGACAGACAGTCCTAATCATGGGGGGAGGTTCTGGTGTTGGTAGTTTTGGAATTCAAATTGCAAAACTTTACAATTGTGATGTTATAGCAACTGCAAGTCCAGATAAATTAGATAAATGTAAAGAATTAGGTGCAGATTATGCTGTAGATCATAGAAAAGAGGATTGGCATAAAGAAGTAAGAGCAATTACTAAAGAGATTGCAAAGAAAAAAGGCAAAGCTCCAGGAATTGACATTTCATTTGATCACATTGGTCAAACACATTGGAATAACCAACTTACCCTTCTCAAATTTGGCGCAACGTTAGTGTCATGTGGTGCAACGACAGGATATGATGCAAAAACTGATTTGCGTCATGTATTTTTCAAAGGAATAAACATCCTTGGCTCAACCCAAGGAACAAAAGCTGAACTAGATCAAGGATTGTATTGGATGGGTCAAGGAAAGATCAAAGCAACAATCGATTCAACTTTTACATTTGAACAAGCAGCAGAAGCTCATACTAAGATGCTTACCGGCAAAGGTCTCTTTGGCAAAATCTTAATGAAGCCAGAAGGGGCCTAATCATTTAATGATAAAGCTTTTTCGCAGTCTAATTTTCGTCCCAGGAAATAATTCTCGCTTTTTAGAAAAAGCAAAATCCCTACC
>JAEHKV010000152.1 GCA_016838845.1 Nitrosopumilales archaeon
ACACTCACTCAATCCTTCTAGTGCAAATTTAGAGCTGATGTATGCAGGAGATGCAGGAAATCCAATTCTTCCTGCCACAGAGCTAATATTTACAATAAAACCGGATCCTTGCTTTCTCATAATGGGAGCAATTTCTTGAATCATTCTAATAATTCCAAAAAAATTTGTCTCAAATTGTTTTTTAAAATCATCAACTGGAACATCTTCAACACAACCAAACAGGCCATAACCTGCATTATTTACCAGAACGTCTATTCTCCCAGCATTGGAAATTATTTTACTAACGGCAGATTTTATGGAATCTCCTTTGTCAACATCCAATGGAATTATTTCAATATTCAAATTTTCTTTTTTTGCAGCTTCTAGCAACGGCGGTGCTTTTTTAGTATCTCTCATGCTAGCAAATGTATGAAATCCATCTCTTGCTAGAGCGAGACAGGTTTCAAACCCAATTCCACTTGAACTTCCAGTAACTAGAGCTACCTTACCCATAAAATAGCTGCTTTGCCACTACTAATAATTTAATGGGATTGTTACTCCGTCGTTGGGTCCCCATCTAATATGTTCAAAACATGTTCTATGATTTGTGTTTGGCCTGCCTGATTAAAGTCAGTCCTGACCTGATCAGTACCCAAACTTACAAACAGAAGATGGTTCTTTCCCAAGGGAAAAGTAATCCTAGTAATCTTTTCAAATGCGGCTACTGCATATTTTCCATCTCCAATCTTTGGCTCCAAGACCTTTCTTGCTTTCCATGCACGAGCTGCTCTTTTGAGTGAAGCCGCAGTTTCATCTTCAGATAGATAGTTGGTTACCCCATCACGATGATTGACAGCTTTTACATTACCATCTGAATCAGAAACTATGCTGTGTCTAATGTTTACGTTAGAGTCCATTATTCTTTGGAGCAATTGGTCAGAATTCATGGGCTATAATACAACATGGTATTACTTAAGCAAAGATGTGATTATCAAAATTGAATTCAATACAAACTATCAACCACCGGGTTGCTGCATCAAACAGGTTTCTAGAGTTCTTTATATACAAAACCCTGTAAATTGGCAGTTTTTCTGATGAAGTAAAGTAATGTTTTGATATTGTATTCTTTGGTAAAAATAACTAAGTTGGATAGTTTTTTAGAAAATTAAAATCAATTTTTTTATGGACACAAAAAAATTCTTGGAATATTCTTCATTAACAAATTTTCCAGTTGGATTGGGAGGATGTAAAAATGAAGGAAAAAGCTATGATTGCTGCGAATATAACATAACTGTATTTGACAATAAGACACAGGAGGATTCTGTAATAGAGTTTGAAGATCAAATTGTCAAGTTGCATCATGGGGCATTAAAGGAATCCAGATCAAATGTGCTTATACAATATGAAAAAATGGAGATAATTTTAGACGAACAATGGGAACTTAGAATGTTATTATCAAAAATTAAAGAAAAGAAAAAAGAAATCTTCAAGGATTACATTAAAAGTTGTTTAATTGATGCACTTTTTTGTGTGTCAAAAAGTAAGACAGGAATAAAAAACTCTGATGTTTTTGCTTCATCATGGTTAAAGTGTGGGGCATATTATATTTCAGATGCACTTTGTGGATTTAATTATCAAAGACCTAGTCCAACTCATATGTTAGAGCACATCAGAGAATTTGAAAAAAATCGTGTTAATGAAACCTTTTCTATTGTAAATGATTGTATAGGGATTGAAAGAGCCACATCCTCATTACTCTCTAGAATGTGTAAATCCACTATGGGCTTTTCTGATATGGTCGAATCTAATGGTCATTCAAAAATAATTCAACGAAAACATGATTATCTCGTGAAAAATTCACTTCTAACTGATTGTTATTTTTATTTGGGTTACATCAATAGGAATATTCTAATCAAAATTAAAGGAATTTTACATCAAAAACCAGAATTAATTCATGTTTTGAAAGTAGCTTTTGATATTGAAAGTGAGCCTACAAAAATAGAACGACAATCTGAGACATTACAAAAAACTGCTAACGAACTTTTAACGATGAATCCTACATGATTATTCTATTCATAGAAATACACCAAACTTTTAAAACTAGGACAACGATCGACTTGACATGGTAGATCAAGCATGTGGCTGCGAAGCAGAAACTGGCGATCCTGAGTACAAATGTGATTGTGAAATGCAGGGTGCTTGCATTTGCAGTGCAGATTGTACTTGTAAATGTGGAGTCTGCAAAGAAGCAGTTTCACAATTATAAGAAACTGTTCTAATCTTTTATTTTTATGATTTTGGTTATTCTTCTTCCTGCTCGAAACCCCAATTTTTCACAAGGTCTTGCTGAAACTTTTCTGCTTGCTTTTCGTTGAGTGCTAAACCACAATTTTTGTGAGTAGGAACCACAATCATTCCATCCATCTTGAATTCGACTTCATACAAGTGAACGTTGGAACATTCGCACATTTTTACAAAAGGCAATTAATATTACCTCTATATTTGCCTATTTGAATAACCTTTAAACAAGGAAATCGACTATTATTATAACTTGAAGACTTTATTTGTTATTCTAACTCTTTTTACAATTTTAATTTCAGGATCTATCCCATTACAAAATGCTTTTGCTCAAGCTGATATTTTTATAAGTGGCATTAAGGATAATCCAGGAATTTGGTGGGTTGGTGAAGGATTAAAGAAAGGAGATTTTTTTTCGTATGATCTTTGCTTTGTTTACTACAAGGATTGTACTAAATTTCAAATGGATTTTTGGGTTGAAGGTGATCTCATAGTTGAAACTGAAACAAAATGGCTTGTACAAGTCGTAGTCTATGATGGTCCATTTGTTGTACCTGGAAATATGGAATTGGGTCAAATTGCTCCAGAACCAACTGGTGGAAGTGAAGTTTTGGGTCCATATAGAAGTGCATACAAGTCTTCGATAGTATGGCTGTCTTCCTTTGCTAATGCAGATATACCAAAAGAATTCAGTAAACCATCATGGGGAAAAATTGCAAACATTGGTGGTCAACAAATTATTCCAACAGAAATGCAAACTATTACAGTCCCAGATGGAACCTATGAAACAGCTCTCATTTCTTGGAGAACAGGTGGACAAGATAGTAAAGTTTGGGTTTTAGATGGCTTTCCTTTCCCCATAAAGGCCTTCACATATGTTCATGTTTCTTCAGGAATCCCCCCAACAGAATATGAATTTGAATTACTAGATTACAAAGAAAACGTACTTGTAAATCCCTTCATTGGAATTGAACCGAAATTACCTGGAGCAGGTTTTGAAGACTGTATTAAGAATTATGAATTGGTAGATGTAAAAAGGCCCACAATCGGCTTTGATTACATTTTGGATGTAAAATATGGCCCACCAAACCCAGAAACAGGATGTGAAATTGAGTGGTTTATTGGTTTCAAAAGCAAATTTTCCGAAACAGAATTTTTAAGCCAAGTTCAATATGATATTTTAGTAGTTGATGAAAATTTAAGCCCTTTTAGGTCACTTGCACAAGAGGAAGGAAAACAATTTCTCTATGCCCCATCTGGGTTCGTCCATACCAATACACTTGTAAAAGAGAATCCTGGAACTGCTCACTATGTAATTTGGATTTACGGCACAAGCCCACAATACATAGTAGCACCTCCTGAAGAACTTGATTACTTGCAAATTGACATTCCAATTGCTGGTAAACAAATTCCTACACCAACTCCGATACCTACTAGTCCTAAAGTCCCAAGTTGGATCAAAACCACTGCTGGATTTTGGGTGGATGGATTTTCATCCGATAATGAATTTGTTAGTGCAATTGAATTTTTGATTAATGAAGGAGTCATAGTAATCCCTCCAATTGCATCTGGTGGTGAAACAGCTGCTGAGATTCCATCATGGATTCAAACTACTACTGGATTTTGGGTGGATGGATTTACTTCTGATGAAGAATTTGTTTCAGCAATTCAATGGTTAATTAAAAACGGCATAATGAGAATTGCATAAATCACAAATTGATTGAGTGAGATAATTGGTTGGTTTATTTAGTCATCCAAAACGCCGTTTAAGAAAATTGTTCAATGAAGGAGAGTATAAGGAAGCATTAGAATTTGGTTCTAGTATAGAAGAAAAATATTCTAACGATCCAGACTTTTTTTTCATTATGGGCAGCATTTACTACATCTTAGATGATGCGAAGAACGCATTATATTATTTTGATAAAACACTATCCATTGGTGAATTTGATACAGAAGCTCTTCTTCTAAAAGCAAACGTGCATCTTTATTTGAAGGAACACAAAGCAGTCAAAGAATGTTGTAATAAAATTCTTGAAGTTGATCCACAAAACAAAAGTGCAAATCAAATTCTAGATAATTTAGAATAAAATTAGACTTTATTCCGACTTTAATTGATAAACATTAACAAACAACCAATCACAAAAATCCAAAACTTGTTCCGAAAATTTACACCATACGTGTAGGGAATGTGGTAATATGTCAATTCTACCATTTTCAAAAAAAACCTTGACTCCTTCTTTACCTTCATACATGTAGGCATCATTGACTTTAATGTCACCGAAAATCTCTTTTGCCTTGGATTTTATGACATTACGTTCTATTGGAAAATTTGTCTTTGTCTGATCAACAATTATACTAAGATCTTGCTTCCCATAGGAATCAAAATCATTTATTTTTCCACGCTCTGGGAAATTTACTAAGAGTTTTATATTGTATTTTTTTCCTACAGCGAAACCAATTTCAGTGATTTTTGTATAGCACATTGCAGGATTTCTTTTTAAAAGTAATCTAATTTGCGGCAGATTTGTTTTTAGTTGATTTTGAAGATCTATGGTAATTGTTCTAAAACTCATTTAGATGATATCGTTGGAATCCCATTATATTCATTGATTCTTTATTTATCAAGGGGAAAATTGGGGTTGGTTTTTTTACATGTTCAAAACAGTGATTGTCAATGGCTCTACCAATGGATTTTGATAACTTACGTAGCGACGAAAGTTCAGAAAGGGCTAGCAGTGTGGAAGATTACAAAGTTACATGTATAGAATTCATAAAAGATATTTCAAGCGATTATTTTGAATGGGTTGATTATTACAAGCTTCCACCAGATGAAGATAAAAAAAGACGGTCTGGAATTACATCAACAATTGAAAGAACAAATGATTGGATTGCTAGAGTTGCGCAATCAATCAAAGGCGTTGACGTAGTTATGAATGATGGAGTACAAAAGATGGCTGAATCAACTGCCGGAAAACCATTTCAAATTGGAGTTTTCATCAATCAAAAATCAAGTTTTACTATGGCTAAACCAGGAAT
>JAEHKV010000153.1 GCA_016838845.1 Nitrosopumilales archaeon
ATTCCTATGCTGAACAGTCGTGATTACATAACCTTTTTTTGTAAGAAGAATCAAAAATGTACAATTGGTTTGCACGCCAACAACCTAAAGTGATGTCTTCATGACATTTCTTTAGAAAGTTGTCCCTGAAAATTCTTAATTTTTATTTTTCTTCTTTGCCTTGGCGTCTAGCCTAGTTCCAATCATGGCGCCAAAGATTATTCCGATGCCTACTCCAATGGCAATCCAGAAACCCAAGTCTTCTTCCGTCATGCGAGCATAAGTGATGCCAAAGGAGGCTCCAAGAATGATGCCCAGTCCTACACAAGTCCCAACGTACTTGGAGCCTGTAGGAAGTGTCATAATTAATTTAAGAAAATTATTTTAGATAAAACTGTTTTTAATCCTGAAAATTCTTAATTCTTAGTTTGTTGATGAAAAGATTGTATTTTCAAGTGTGAGTTGATCATGGAAAAACTACAAGGTAATCTGATAAAGTTGGTTGTTGGTCTTTGGATTGTAGTAATTTCATCAGGCATATTCTATTACTCTTTGCAGGATGTTACAAGCCTAAAACAACCGGTGCTTTATCCAATCAGTCTTATTTTAGGCATAATTGTTTCTGGATTTATTATGTATTATCTAATTAAATTACATGGAATTATTTTCAATAAGAGTGAACGAGAAAGGTTCAAGCATCAAGTTCAGCAGTTTCTTGAACATTGTAGTAAAAGGTTACTTGGTTTTAGCAAGAAAAGACAGAAATTCGGATACTCTAGTTTTTGCTTTAACGGACAGCACAAACAATGCAAACGAGCAAGACGATTACAACGAACTGGAGAACTATGTGAATGTGATTGCCATGATTGAAAAAGTCGTGGATAAACCTGAAAATTCTTAATTCTTAGTGTTTACGTGAAAGGTAATAAAATAGAGGCTGCAATGTACACTACAATAGCAGTAATTGCCATTCCAATACAGTAACCAGCACCCTTCATGCGCAAGTAATATGGTAATACTTTAAGTTAAATCGGATCTTAATCCTGAAAATTCTTAATTCGTTTAATAGCTATCTATGGTTCTTTCATCGCTTTCCAATAGCCACGAAGTATGCTACACCACGTCGATGGTTTACGTTCAGTATTTTCTCTGTCGCCACATAATTTACAAATCACTGCACCATCTACAACTTTCCACGAATGTGGGCATGACTTCGAGTCATTAGGAAGAGATTTTTTCGTAATTCACTGAGGTTAACATTCTAGATAAATCGGATCTTAATCCTGAAAATTCTTAATTCTTAGATAAGGCTAGAAAATTTGTGAAGAATGAAACGTTTTGGGATAAAAAATCCAAGAATTATGATAAGAGGTATAAGAAGAAAAATTATTCCCTTTATAAAAAAACTATCGATGGTGCCAGGTCACTGTTAACCAATTCGGATGTGGTGTTAGACTTTGCTTGTGGGACTGGAGAAATCAGTCTGGATATTGCGCCCCATGTTCAGAAAGTCCTTGGTATCGATAAATCCGAAAAAATGATTGCATTGGCGAATAAAAAAGTGCGAGAACGTCAGATTGACAACGCTAGTTTCAGTCAAATTGACGCATTTGACCAAAGACTAGAAAGTAATTCTTTTTCGGCCATTTTGTCATTCCATATTTTTCATTTGGCAGATGATTTCCCCAAGGTATTGACTCGACTAAATGACTTGTTGGTACCTGGAGGATTGTTAATTTCACAAACTCCGTGTTTTGGTGAGAAAGGTTGGTTTTTTAGGTCCATGATAAGTCTTGCTCAAAAATTGGGACTGGCACCGCCAATTCGCAGTTTAAGGATTCCTGAGTTAGAATCACTGGTGTCCAGCACTAATTTTGAGATTATTGAAACTAAAATTCAGTATGAAAAGTATTCGGTTCAGTGGATTGTAGCGAAGAAAATATAGAATTTGACAAACTTAATCCTGAAAATTCTTAAAATTGACATTTGATACGAACTGTTAAGAAAAACCTTTTCAAGGATAAAACGTCATACCAATTTTTTCTTCTAACGTGGTTTTCATCTGGATTCCATGTTCCGTTGTCTCTTCCAATCCGGTGAAAAAGGTTTCACCAAAAACACTGACATCAATTACATCAGTCTGAACCAAGTAGGTAAATAAAACAAGAGGTAAGCTTACTATTATAATAAATGCAATTACTGTTCTCACAAGCATATAGGATCACCAGTTGCATATGGTCTTAACGTGGGAGTATGGTCTATCTTCGTCAATCATTTTTTCTATATTGATGGATTTGAAAAGGATCTCACTTAGAACAGCTGAAAAACTAACTGGTTTGTTACCATCCAACATCATTTGGGTCTGTTTGTTTCTAAGCATCCGGATTTGTTTCTCATCCAGCGTTATCGTTACTCTCTTCTTCATCTTCTGATCTCACCCAGGGTCTTATGGGCACATACATCTTGGCCTTGACTCCAATCATATTGCTTATTTTATTCAAGATTTGATAAACTGCAGTTTGTTCAAAAATACACACAGGATTGTTTCAGGTTCTGCAATTATTGGAATTATTGCTTTATCCAAAAAGTTTGGAAGCCTGAAAATTCTTAATTCTTAGTTTAGTGTGAATGTATTATGTCAGATAAACCATCTGCTGCTTGGTATCTAGCTCCCATTTTTTTGGGAATTATTGGAAGTGCAATAATGTGGTACGTACTAAAAGATGAAGACCATCCTGATGCTCGAAAGATGATTCGAAAAGGATGGATTATTGGAATTATACTTACAGTGATAGACATTGCATGGTGGATACCTTTTATGTTGATACCTTTTGCATTCATGGGTGTTGATCACCAACAGATAGAACAACAGATGGGACAACAGACGCAACAACGGATGGGACAACAGGCGCTACAACAGAGGGAACAACAGGTTCCAGAACCTATTCAACAGCAGGTTCCCGCACCAGGTTTTGAAGATGTTCCTGAAATGATTGTTGAATCAGAAATCAATTGTGATCCATCATATCCCACTGTATGCATACCTCCTTGGCCACCAGACTTGGATTGTGGAGAGATTCGATATGTCAACTTTGAGGTCTTGCAGGATGATCCACATGGGTTTGATGGTGATAAAAACGGGATTGGTTGTGAATCATAGCTTTTTTTTGTTTAATTGACGTTTTATTCTAGATTAATTCTCTAGTCTTTTTAAAAATAAAATTCCATTGCTTCCAGGTTAATCTCCCAGTTTGAGTATTTTGCCTGCTTGGGTGATATGAGCAAATGATTATTCTTTCATTATTCTTAAAGGAATGACCGTGAGAGAATCTTTCTCCCTTGATTTGTAAGATTTTGCAAATTCTGAAAAACGCAATTCTTCCAAGGCAAACTATAACCTTGACGTTTTGTAAAAGCTCGAGCTCGTTTTTCAAATAATCTGAGCAGTTTTCTAGCTCTGAAGGTAAGGGTTTGTTTTGTGGTGGTGCACATCGAAGGACAGCGGTAATGTATGCATCAATCAAATGAAAGCCATCATTAGAATGAGTGCTTGTTGGCTTGTTTGAAAATCCATTATAATATAGAACCTTTGCAACCCAGTCCCCTGACGAGTCTCCAGTAAACATTCTGCCTGTTCTGTTTCCGCCGTGTGCTGCTGGTGCTAGGCCCACAATCAGAACCTTGGCATTTACATCCCCAAAGCTTGGCAGTGGCCTTGCCCAGTACTTTTGGTCTGAGAATCGCTTTGGCTTTTTCTTTGAGACCTGTATAATGTAGGAGCTTAGCCTTTTGCATTTTTTGCATTTTATGATTTTTTGATTTTGTGAAATTATACTCTTGGGTTTTTGCATTAAGATCAGCTTTATTGATGTTTAATTGATGTTTTATCTTTGAAAAGCTAACTATGCAGAACTATGCAGTTTATTATTAGAATTTTGTCAATTTACTATTGACCCAAGGTCAATGGTAATTCAAGAAAAAATATAAAATCATAGGAAGCCCGAGAAGCAAACTTAGATTGTCTGTAATAACAAAATACAGAAAAGGCGGACCTTATACTAAGAAGGAACAAGAAGATCGAAGAAAAGAAGTTTTCCATTTACATTTTGAAAAGGGGCATTCAGCTGTAAAAATTTCAGATTTGTTAGACGTGAATCGCAATACAATAAATGATGACATTAAATTTTGGTATTCGCAAATGATAGATGAATTAGGAAATGATAATTTAAAAACTTGGGTCATGAAGCAATTCACTCGATTTGAAATACAAAGAAATAGACTGCTAGAAAATTTAGAAAACCATGAGGGACTTTCTGAAAAATTAGCGATTGAGAAATTACTGTTTAATATTGATAGTAAATCAGCTCAACTTATGACCACGATCATTACAAATGTCGAAACGACCACTTTGTTAAATCAACAGACAAAAACAATTGGAGAAAATGAAATTAAAAAAATTGTTAGGGAATTAATAAAAAAATCAGAAAAAAAAGTAGGAGTTATTCACTACGAAGAAAACGAAATTCTTTATGAAATGATTAAAATGAAAAAATGTGATTGTGATGAAGCGGAGCTGATTTTGAGACGAATGAAAGATCTTGGCTTGAAATTGTGTGAAGTTGATCACTTTCCTGGTACTTATGATATTGGGGAATTTGGCCTAATGCGACAATATATTTCCAATGATGAATTATCCTTAGTCTATAAAAGAAAAGAAAAGTTGGAAGATGAACATCAGAGGTTGTTAGATGAACTTAAGAAAAAATTCATACAAAAATATGGACCCGAATCGAATTGGTCAGAAGAAATTAGAGAAAAATTCTATGATAGTGATGAGTGGCAACAAATTGTTTTTAATTAAAAATTAGTGAGTCCATATCTAAAATTCAAAAAACGATGGGATTTAACAAAATACCTAAGTAAAAATCAAAATCTTAAAAATCGTTATAATAGGAAAAATTAAGCATTGCCGGACAACTTTGCCACGGCATACTCAAAGTCATGAGACCTATTTGCAAACCTCTTTTTTCTAACTTGAGAGTCAATCCATTTTATCAGTTTTTCATCTACCGTGATGCTTAGCTTTACTTTTGTCAATAGTATGATAAAGTAGGATAGTTCCATTTATCGAGGGGTGAGATTATATCCTACTGAGTAGGATAATTATGGGTAAATGGGCGAACGAGTTAGGAAATCCTCTACCAAAAATTGCAAAAAAAGCATAGCCATTGGTGTCGGAATCGCAGCCTTGGTTGGTTTTGTCATTGTTGTTTTTACAAATATTGATGAACTTGTTTTTTCAGGAGCTCCAAACTTTAGTACAAAAATGCCAATGGACTTTTCAACACCAAAAAAATTTGATGATGTTGTAGAGATTCAAAAAGAGATATTATTCCTTGGAGAAAAAAACCTTGAGCTTCGCAGTCAAGAAGCTAGGATTGGAGACCAATGGATTCCTTACTGCGTAGGTAAGTGGGATGAAAATATCTGTCCTGCCATCCAAAAGAAGCATCAAGAAAAATTGATGGAAATTGATCAGCTTCAAAAGCGTTTTTCTGAGCTGATGAAACAGCGAGATGAATATTTAGCTGAACACCCAGACGAGATAATGGATCTACAAATGGAATTCTATCCTTAACTTTTCATATCAGATGCAGGCAAAATATGACAACTCGTTACGTTTTAATTTCGAATCTTGTTATGGTATATTGTGGCAACTGAGCTTACAACACCACAAAGAAAGTTTCGAGTAAACGGAATTGACAAATTTTATCCTTTAGAAATTACAGATATGGATGGTTGTATGAAATGAGTGGGTTTGATTTTATTGAAGCATTGAAGGAAGTCCAGGAAATGATTCCTAAAACTGGATATAATATCTGTACCCTTGATGATTTTTCAAGACCAGGAGAAAAGCTTACACTAGAAGATCATGTTGAAACTGAAGAACAGGCAAAAAAACTCAAGGAGCAATTAGAAAAAGATGGACTCAAAGTTTACATTTATGGAGCTGAAGGACTTGAAGAAGGGATTGAAAATTTGTATGATCCTCCAGCATCACAAGCTTTTTCTGACGTGGGTTGAATCCCTATGAGGGAACCAAATTAATTCCCAAAAAAGGGGCAGGTCTCAACAGATTCACCATTAGAGTACTAAACTATTTGCTCAAAGCCTTATGAGGACATCTAAGGAGGAAATCTCGAAAGATTTGTTATTTAATATGATGAAATTACTATGTAGAAAATACTACATAATACTAAATTCTATAGTCTTGAAAGCCCTATAACAATGGCTATTATTGATATGGATATAGAAATCCAAAACTTCCAATGATCTTTCATAAAATTTTTAGTTGTTAATTTTATGGCATCTCTTTTAGCATCTCTTGCCTCTTTTTTTTCATAACATTCTAGACACATTTCCTCAAAATCTTCTGGCTCGTCACCATAAGCAGTCATTCCACCATGTTCGTATGCCCTTCTCTTACATTTTGGACATATCTCAGTGTATGGCTTTTCTTCTCTTTTGAGACATTTAGGACAAAGTAGTAGATCACTACCATGTTCTGTGTAATGAGTTATTTTTCCTACTTCAGTATCTAATTTTTTACATCTTTCACAAGCATTACCTTCTCTTTTAAATTCAATAGGCAAGTTACTAAATAAACAGAAATTGAATTAAATAACTGAATCTAATTACCTGTAGGAAATACTACATAAAATTAATCTTAAAAGATAACATTACTTTATAATATATTCTAGATTACTTAGATGAGAGAAGAGAAAGTTTTTCTCCAAATATAGATCTTTAAATTTAGAATAGTTGTTTATTGATTATGTCATGGGCTGCATTAGCACTAATTCTTGGTGCGGCAGGATTATACGCATTATCACAAAACAATCCGCCCAGATGTCCTAATTGTGGAAGATATGTGAGGAGGGGAGCAAAACGATGCAAGTTCTGTTATTCATCACTTTAATTTTTGGTGGAACAAATGATTGATTACCGAGATTTTATGCAGTATGCAGAAATTGATCTTGAGATATCAGAAACAGCATTTAAGAAAAAACAATATGGAAATGCAGCTTATCATGCACAGCAAGCATTAGAGAAATATCTTAAGTCATATTTTTTAAAATTAAATCTTATTGAAAATGTTCAAAATTTAGGACATCTACAATATCCCGAAATCATAAATGAAGCCATTAATATTTTGGAAAATCAGAAACGGAAAGAAGATAATTCTTTAATGATAAAGTTGTTAGATGGAACAATAAAACATTATTTAACTATTAAAGAGATGTTTACAAAAGTACAGCAATTACAAGACAAGAAAATTCTATTTTGGAAAGCATCTTTAGGTATAGAATTGACAACAAATGAAAAAAATATGTTACAAGGAATTAGTAAAAAAAATGAGCAAAGTACATCTCAATTTATTGAGTTACTTTTAGATTTTGTTAAAAATAAAGATTTTTTGAAAATGATTTCTAACGCAGAGTCTATTCCTTCAGAATTAAAAGCAAATATGCATCAAGCTTTAATTAACTTTACAGAAGAATTAAGTAAAAATTCTGGATCAGGAGATGCACGAAACAAAATCATTTCTTTACTTGAACCTTATCTATATGGTTCGGGAACTGAATCATTTTCAAAATCTGAAAGTGATACAATAACAAAATTAACAGCCATAGACAACTCTTTTGATTGGTATGGACACGTTCTGCTTTCATATCCACATCAACAAATTGGCAGATATCCAACAAGTATAGATGATAAAGATGCTTATTCATTGTATATAGAATACAAGGAAAATTTATGGAAAATAATTGAAGAAATACGAACTGTGTGTACAAGAATTAGAAATAAAATAACACAATCATAGAACTATCTTGTAAGATCTTTCTAAATGTTCAAAAATGATTAAAGAAAAATATCTTCTAATTTTGTTGCACCTTCAAACAATTTGCTAACAGTGTATTTTGATGCTTGAGGTGCTAGGTTTGGGTATTCCTTTGATAGTCTAATTGGGGTCTCAAGCATTCTTGCTGGACCCTTCAATACAACTTCATACTTTCCAGTATTTTTGTATGGTTTGATTTCTACTACTTCACCAATGTAACGAATTGCCGATATTGGCTTGACCTCATACATTGCTAGATATTTGATCTTAGGCAATCTCTTTGGATGAATTCTAATGGCAAACCATCTATTTTCTTTTAAAAATACATCATTAAATCCCTCTTCTTGAGCAGGACAAACTATAGTATCTGTTTCGGGTAAACGTCTCATTCCTTTTTTCTTTGATTTTCTTGCTTCCTGCACAATCTCTGGTTGAGATGAATCTGACTCCACATGATAAATAATCTCATTGTCACTGTTTTGAAATTTTTTCAAAACAATGATTTCTGGATGAAAAGGGCTAACAACTCTTTCCAACTCTTCGGTTGTCTCATCAATCACTATTGTAAAGTCTATTTTTTGTTCCATAACAACAGCATCAAGTAAATCTGAAGAATTATTGAAAGGGATTCAGAGACCCTTTTTGTGCGATACAACTACTCCATGCTTTGTAACTAGCTCTGGGGAGAGCAGTACACTGTTCTACTGAATCCCACCAAATATACAAAACTCTGAATAATAAATCTGACTTTGCGCTCTTAGTAATTTTTATGAAATATAATAAAAACGCCTTAATTGAATCATTAACTTATCTGAATGATGAAAAAATATTACATTTTAGTTGGAGATGAAAAAACTTGGCAATATGCCTTTAAAGACAATATTTGGGGATTTTCACCAAAAACCAAAGGACTATGGAAAACAACTTTACCAGGGGATATTTTCGCATTTTATGTCATACGTCCAGTGAAAAAAATAATAGGATTCGGACGGCTAATCGAGAAATTTGAAAGTCATTCATTGTATTGGCCTGATGAATTACTTTTTAAAAAAATCATGTGGCCTTTTAGGCTACAGTTAGAAATAATTCATATAATTGATAATTGGGAGGAAGGAATCTCGATACCCTCTACTTTTATTTTAAACCAGGGACGAAAAAAAGTAAATGAGTCAGATTTTTCAAAATTTGTGAAAAATGCAGAAGATAAATGGAAAATAAGGATTCCCAAAATCCTAACAATGTAATGATAAATAATCTATAGTAGAATCTGCGGAAAAGCGTTTTTGAAATCTTCTGCCCTTACAACATTCTTAGTATATGTTATCCACGGTAACTGAGTGTTATCCACATTTGTAACTTTAAAAATAGCTATTTTTGCATCAGCTTCAGATAACGATTTACCTTTCACAAAGTAAATTATCACCAACGGAATACCAGCTCGTTGAGCTAATTTATGAATAGCCATATAGTTTGGCAAATCATCTTTAAAAGGCGTCCAATTTTCTGGTTCAAAGCTAGACCGTTTTAACTCAATTAAACAGATCGGATCATAATTTTCGGTTGGATCTGATACCATTAATGGCCAAGTATCTATATCTTGTATTACAAATTTATGAGGCAGGTTTACCCTTTGCCAATCATGAAATTCGTTTGCAGTTGATACGTTTACATCTTTCAAATTTCTACAACTTCAATCAATCTAAATATAATTCCTTTATTTCTTATTTTTATGGATGAAAATAGAATTAAGGGCGAGATCAGAGTCCTAGTAAAAAAATATCAAAGGATTGCTGAATCTGGAGAAATAAGTAATTATAATGAAGAAATGACAAAAAAAGACTTCATACTCCCTTTATTCAAAATTTTAGGTTGGGATACAGAAAATAAAATTGAAGATGAAGTAACTGCAGAAGAAAATATATCAAGAAAACGAATTGATTATGCTTTTAGAATTCATAAAATTCCAAAAATTGTTCTTGAGGCTAAGGGCATTAATCACAAACTAGATGACCGGAGATACATAGATCAAACGATAAACTATGCATGGTTAAAAGGTGTAACATGGGCTGTTTTAACAAATTTTAAGAAAATCAAAGTATTTAATTCTGAAATTAAAGCCACCACTCCAATCGCACTTCAAGTTTTTGAAATTGATTGTGAAAATTTTGAGAATTCTGAAGAATTGTTACTACTTTCGAAAGATTCCATTATCGAGAATAAGCTTAATGAAAAAGCAGAATTGCTTAGCAAGAATTTACCGAAAAAACCAGTTGATGAAAGACTCTATGATGATTTAATCCAAGCACGCGAATCATTATCAAAAACAATTTTGAAATTTAATAAGAATGTAAATTCTGAAGAGTTAGAAGAAATAATTCAAAGAATTCTTTCACGATTGATTTTTATCCGAACACTTGAAGATCGAGGTTTTTGTGAGCCAATATTGTTACCAATCATTAGAGATGAACAGACAAAAGTAGGAATTACTCCCCGACTAAATGTTCAATTTAGACATTTGGATGATATTTATGATGCTAGGTTATTTGCACCTCATTTTTGTGAGGAGTTAGATATTGGAAATTACACATGGAGAACTATAATACAATCATTTTATGAAACAGAAGATCAACTTCAGCAATATAATTTTGAAATTCTTGATGCAGATATACTTGGCGGAATATATGAACAATACCTAGGGCTTATTTCTAAAAATGGATCAATTAATGATAAAACGAAAAAAACATTTAGAAAAAAAGAAGGAATCTATTATACCCCTAAATACATCGTAGAGTATATTTTAGATTCAATATTTAATGAATTAAACAAAGAAAATTTAGATATTAAAAAAATAAAAATTCTTGATCTTTCTTGTGGTTCAGGCTCATTTTTGATAAAGGCATTTGATTATTTAGCTTCTAATATGAAATCAGAAACTTCTGCACATTTAGACTCAAATAACATTAATGAAATTTCTTATGATACTAAGACAAGAATAATTCAGAACAATATTTTTGGAGTAGATTTAGATTCTCAGGCCATTGAAATAACTCATTTAAACATGTTTTTGAAAGGTTTGGAGAAAGATCAACACCTTCCCGTAATTAAAAATAATATTGTTTGTGGAAATAGCTTAGTATCGGATAAAACAATAGATGAAAGATCATTAAATTGGGCCGAAGATTTTTCTGGGACTTCCAATGGTGGTTTTGATGTAATAGTGGGCAATCCACCTTATATCAGAAATAGGGAATTAAACAACAATCTGAAAGAATTTCTTAATGAAAATTATGAAACCGCAGAAGGACAATATGATATATATCAATTATTTTTTGAAAAAGGGATTTCATTGCTAAAGAATGGTGGTTTGTTAGGTTTCATAACATCTAACAAATATGCAATTACAAATTATGGAAAAAAACTTAGGAAAAAAATCTTAGACACCTGTAAAATATTATCTATTATTGATGTATCAAATATTCGAGTTTTCAAAGATGCTTCTACATATCCATATATTATAATTTTAAAAAAGGAAAAGGATGAAGAAAAAAGAAACAACAATATGATTACAATATCAAAAGTTCTAAATGAGGATGAAATTTTTAAGAAACCTTCACAAAAAATCATTCAAAGTGAATTTCTAAAAAATAAAGACTATATTTTCAATATCAATGTCGATAAAACACAATCAAAGTTATTAGAAAAAATTCAACTAAATACTATGCCCCTAGGAAACTTTACTATCAAAGAAACTGTTCATACAGGAAATATTCGTGATAAATTAATTGTAGAAAAAAAAATAAATAATAACTGTAAAAAATTATTACGAGGTAAAAACTGCCAAAGATATTTCTACACATGGGAAAATCTTTGGCTTAATTCGGCATACAAAATTAATAGAACGAAAGGAGAGTACGCAACAATTCCTGATGATAAATATTTTCAAGGTCCAAAAATATTTCTACGAGAAATAGCAGAAAAAATTACGGCTTGTTATGATGAAGATAATTTCTATTCATTAAATAAAGCATATGTAGTTTCTATTCCCGATAAAAACATCTCAACCAAATTTGTATTAGCACTACTTAATTCTAATTTAATATCCTGGTTCTTTAGAACAAAATTTGAATCTGCACATGTAAGGGGTGGTTATTTACAATTTAAAAAACAATATACATCACTTATTCCAATTAAAAAAATTAGTTTAAATGAGCAGCAACCATTTATACAATTAGTTGATGAGATCCATGATTGCTATGCAAAATTAAATCAATTACAAGGAAAAAAAACAAATCAAAGTGAAAGAATTGAAAAAGAAATAAAAAAAATAGATAAAAAAATAGATGGTCTGGTCTATGACTTATATAATATTTCAGAAGAGGACAGGAAAATTATTGAGAATGATCATAGCTAAACTAACCATGCAACTCATATTTAGCTCCTTCTTTTATCTGGGTCATATTATTTGAGACTTTTTTGTATAGGTCAGGATGCTCAGTATGTACAGGATAGAGGGTTTTTGGTGAAATCTCTGATACTGTTTCTAACAAATCCCTACCTTGAGCATGTCCAGAGCAATGACATTGATACTTGTTCATACCAAAGTGAGTAAGCCAATTTTCAACCCTATCTTCAGATATCTCCTGCTCCTCAGTGTATGGTTCTGAGGCTGAATGAATGTAAATTGCGCCTGGTCTAGGCTTGATATCAATTAGAGAGGTAAAGCTGTAAAATCCCATAGCACACAAAACCTCGCTTTTTTTCTTGGAAATTTCTTCAGCAGTCCAAACATTATGATTATCAATGAATTGTTTTTCTGTCCCCTTGTAATCTGATTCAGAATAAGTACCTGAACCCTTTTTTGGCAAATAAATCACAACATCTTCATCATCAAGTTTTGGAACATTTAGCTTTGGATCCTGTGATAAATATTTCAAAAAATAAGCGTCATTAAGCTTTACAACAAATTTTCTACCATTTTCTTTTGCTATATTATAAAACGTACGCATTCTATCAACATCTTTGAAATTAAAATCAGCAAAAACCAATCGATCCGAACCAGAAACTATTTTGTTGGAATCATTATATACGATTTTTTCGCTTTCTTCTTTTTCGTTTTTGTGAATTCGTGTTCCTTCGCAGATTAGAGCAATTGGTTTAACCTCTTTTGCTTTTTCAATAAAGTCACGAGTCATTTGCGATTTAGTTCCATGGAGTCGAATGTCACCAGTATACGCAATTGGGCCTTCAGAGGTGTATATGATAAAGCCGTATGCCCCTGGAACTGAATGGTCTACATGGATTGGCTCTACTTCTAAAGAACCAACTTTGAATTTGTCTCCAGTTCGAAATGTATTGACTGTTCGTTCTATTGGTGGATCTTTTCTATTGTATGGTCTTGTTCTAAAGCTTAGAACTTCCTTCTCTAAAGTTCTCGATGATCTTTCTTCTAGTGCTTTTAGTATTAGGTGGCATGTATCACCCATGTAAATTGGAATGTCTTCATGGAGAAATGAGATATAATCAGCATGATCTGCATGTGCATGTGTTAAAAGAACGGCATCAATGTCTGGTTCTTCTGGTTTCCTTCCTGCAAGGACGAGTAAGTCATCACGATATGCACCAGAAATGTCAGGTAGCAATCCCATTGTAAGAAAATCTACAATTCCATTTGCAGTTCTTGGGTTCAGATATTCTTCGAAATATGCAGCTCTTCGTCCAAATCCTTTTCCAAAATCTAAGAAAACTTTGGTATCTTTGTCTTCAAGAAGAATTTTATTTCCTCCAATCTCGTTTACTCCTCCATAGAAGGTTAATGATGTCATAAATT
The DNA here is from genome assembly GCA_016838845.1 of Nitrosopumilales archaeon. Taxonomy (GTDB): domain Archaea; phylum Thermoproteota; class Nitrososphaeria; order Nitrososphaerales; family Nitrosopumilaceae; genus DRGT01. Next base: position 13,710 of record JAEHKV010000153.1, read on the forward strand.
TGGATCATGCTTGATGTTAAAAAGGGATTTTACAAAAAAATAATATCTTCATCGTCTCATCATAAGAAATGGTTGATCAAGAAATCCGATCTTTACTTCAAGATATTGAACTGGAAAGAACAGTACTGCCTGAAATTCAAAGAGAATTTGTATGGTCTGAACAAAAGGCAAGAGATCTTGTAGATTCACTTTACAAAAAATTTCCTATTGGAGTTATTTTACTTTGGCGTCCTCAATCTACACAGGACTTTCGTTTACTTGAAGGACAAGAAGGTAAGGATAGACAACCTGATTGGTTGATTTTAGATGGACAACAGCGGTTAACTTCATTAGGACAAATAAAAAAAGGAGAAATCAAAATTCTATTTCATATAGATGATGAAATCTTTAGTGTAGAAAATAGAGCAAGAGCTGCTGACCCTAAATGGCTTAGAGTTGATGACATTTGGGAAAAAGGCAGTGCATCAATTTTGCAAGAGCTATCAAACTCTTTAGGATTATCAATGGATCAAGTTTACAAAAATTATGTGAAAAAAATTCAAGCAATGGAAGAAATTCTTAGCCAAAAAATACCAGTTTTTGAGGTTAGAGAAGAAGATTATTCAAGAATAGCAGAAATGTACATGAGATTAAACGAAAAAGGAACCAAACTTAGAAAAGCCGAAATAAATCTAGCACTAATCGTACTAAAATTTCCAAAAATATTCTATAATAGGTTAACAAAATTAGTTGAAGAATTTGAAGGATGGGAGCTTGATACCAATTTCTTTTTACGATGTTTTGTTTGTGTTTCTACAAATCAGAGTAAATACGAACCATTAAAAAAATATCTTAGTACGTCAACACAAGATGAAATATTATCAAATCTTGAAAAAATTTCTGAACATTTGAATAATACTTTTAATTTCATAACAAGTAATTTTGGAATTAATGAAGATAATAATCTCAAATTAATTCCAAGTGAGATGGTTTTGATTTCTTTAATGATGTATTTCATAAAAACAGATGGAAAAATCCCAACTTCAGTAGATTTAGAAAAACTAATCTTATGGTTTTTTTCTGCATCCCATTATGGTAGATATTCAGGCACCACAGAATCAGTGTTAAATGAAGATCTGAGAGCTTTAAAAAATCCTGATCCTGTAACCATATGGCTAGCAGCTATTCAAAAAGAGCGAGGTAGTCTAGAAATGAGAGAACTACCTAGCCGAATCAATAGCACTAATCTATTTGCCTTGTATTATGCTCTCAGAACAAACAACGCCCTCGATTGGTGGACTGGAAATAGCCTTAGTAGCACCCCAAATATAGAATTTCATCATATTTTTCCAAAAAGAGTTTTGAGAGATGCAGGTTATCCGGATAATCAAATAAATCATATTTGCAATATCGCAATAGTTTCAAGAAAGGCAAATCGGACAATTAGTGCTATGAAGCCAGAAGAATATTTTGAAACAATAATCCAAGATAAAAATAGATTGTATAGTCAATTTATTCCATCAGATACCAAATTTTGGAAGGTTGAAAATTATTTAACATTTTTAGAACAAAGAGAGAAAAATATTATTGAACATCTAAACAGATCAATCAAAAAATTAGATATTAAATTTGACAGGGTTCTACAACAAAGAATAGAAGAAGAAAAAATTAGCACAGAAAAAAATACTGAAATTATTAGAAGTTTGGCTGCTTACAAAGCACAACTAAAAAGAAAACAAGAAAATCCTCAGAAATTTGGCGATATCACAGAAGAACTTTTAGAAAAAATCAAAAATTTGAAGCTGCAATTAAAAGAACAATAGAATTATGCCCAAATTGCCATGCAAAACTTCACGCCAAAGACAAAAGCATTAGAAAATATTACTGATATTACATATTATTCTGACAATGAAAAAATTAACTCCTGCAGAAATTACAGCAAAAAGTGTAGAAATTAGCAAATGCTTTACGGGCTTTTCTACTCACAATCTAGCATCATACTACCTGAGTAATACCACAGCTACTGGTGATGCCGCAAGACTTGCTGTTTGTATGAGGAATAATAATGAGATTCTAACTGAAGAAAACCTAGCAGGAATTTGTACAGGAATTAAAGTGGACTATCGACTTGCTATAAGTCAGACTATTCCTTTATTCGAAGATCTTGGATGGTTAAAAGTAAAAAAAATTGGGCGTAAATTAGATAAAATTCTTGAAACCTTGCCTCCTACAGAAGACATTCTTACAACTCTTGGAAAGAATTGGGAGGAAAATGGTCCAACCGAAGTAGAAGCAGGTTCATTAAGTGCCTTGTCAGAATTATCTGTAAGACCTTATTCATCAGATGCAATTCAATCCGAACTAAATATCTCCAATGAAAATTTTGGAACAATGTTAGATTATGGAGAACAAGCTAGATATTTTGGACGTTTTACATCTATGGAAAATCAAAAAGAAACCGTTTGGACTCCCTTGTATTGGGCTAAGAATCCTGAAAAAGTTGAAAGCTTTCTTGCAAAACAAACCGAACAAAATCTGCAAAAAATTGGTGAGTTGGTGACAAAAATTAAAGAATATCCTGGCATCCCAATTGACTTTATTGAAAAAGACGATGTGAAGTATGTGAATAGTGGAATTTATCACGGTTTTTTTCCATCAATACGAATTTCTAATAGAAGTCAAGTATCTCATGATTATATTTTCTCGGCTAGACCTCAATTTGATGTAAACAAAGATGCAGACATTTTTGAAAAAGCTCGGATGATTGTGGGTTGTATTAGACACGGACAATATCATGCTGAAATAACTAAGATAAAGTATCCAAGATCTATATTGAATGCATTACGAAATGATCATATGGGTGCTCATTCATATGCAGATGTTCAATATGCTATTCTTGCATTAAATAGAATAGTTCGATTTGAAACAGAGGGCAGTGGTTTTATCAAAGTTCGTTGGATTGATAGTCCTGAAAATAATTTGGCGGCAGATGTGGCAGATCTGCTATTCCAGCAACAAGAAGTTTTAGCAACAACTGAGGAAGAACTCCATGTACAGAAAGTTCTAGTACAGGGGATCTATAATTCGTCGTCAGAACAAAGAAGACTGACACTTGCAGAAGACATTTCGGCAAAAGATGAATTCAACAAATTAATGGAGATTTTGAGTGGGGTTAGATTATAATGATGCAGCAAGAAAAAGACCTAGAACTAAAACTTAGGCTCATGAAATTATTATGGAATATGGGTTATTTTGTTAGAAAAAATGTAGTTGTAACGGAACTTGGCGAGAATTTTGGTTCCTATACTGACATAGACGTCATGGGAGTCAAAATTGATGAGGAATTTAACACAGAATTTTTAATTTGTGATTGTAAATCTGGTCAGCAGGCTAAAACAAAGGAACGACTTTTTTGGTTAAATGGTTTAATGAATTATCTAGGAGCCCGTAAAGGAATTTTTCTCAGAACTAAAATGAATCCAATGAAGTACCAATCGGTAGCAAATAAGCTCAACATAACAATACTATCTGAAAATGAACTAAATGAATTAGAAAAAGTCTATGGCGTTCACGGGTCAGAGTATTTTGGATCATTTGATCATAACCAACCCTCAATGGAAAACTCTTTTCGAACTCTTAAAAAAATAGCTCTTGATATTCATAATTATATAAAAACAGATTATTGGATAGATTCGCCTACTTATCAGATCCACACATTAATGAAGTGTTGTAAAAATTTGAAAAAATTAAGTTCATTACCTGATCAAATTAGCTCTTTTGCAATACTTTATAGTTTAAGTGAATTATCTATTTCTTTGATTCGATTTTCAAAAAAAATCATTACCATACCAAAAGAATATCGTAGAGATTCTATTGTTAAGGAATTACAAGGTGGAAAATTAGAATATAAAGAAAGGAAGGAACTTCTGGGTACCTTTTATGATTTTATGACGAAAGAGATTCATGATAGATATAAATCAAAATATCCAATTTCTAAGCCTGAGTTTATTGATGGATTGTTCAATCCTCCTTATACTAAATATCTAGTCGATTTGATTGAAAGAATTTGTTCTAATCCTAAAGGGTTTTTTAATGTTCCAAAAATTCTTGATTGTTTAGCACATAACTATATTTTGAAAGACAAAGTTACAGATCTAGCAAAAATTTTAGGAGCTCTTTCTAAAACAGAACATGAATCTATCCAAAAGGCAATAACCGATTTCTTTTTCTTCTCTAAGAGAAGTAATTTGCTATCAGATGAGTTGTCAAATGAACAAAATTCTAAAATTACAGAATTCTTCTGAATGTGAGGATAATTTTAGAATCTTTTAATGGGTTTTAAATTAAAGTTTAAGGTCGGTCTTAACTGATTCGAACCAATACTTTACTCTATCAAAATAGCTGGTTTGAAAGGTCTTGCATGCCTAGCTTTGTGCCCAAATTGTCATGCAAAAAGACAAGAAAAACAAAAAATTAAACAATTTTTTATAGTTTTTTGTGAATTTGTTTTCTATGGCAAATAACAAAGACGATGAAATAATTAAACGTCTAGATACTATGATTGGTCTCTTAGTTGAGAATATGGTTGTAAGCGGATTAATTGGAAAGGGTAGAGCCATCGAAATTCTTTACACTGCTGGTTTAGGTCCTACAGAAATAGGACACATCTTTGATGTCCCTGCTACTAGTATAAGCCCCGTACTTTCCCGACAAAAAAAGCAAAAAAAGAGAAGAAAAGCCAGCAAGAACGTCTAGACCACCGAAAATTTCAAAGGAATTAATAAAAAATGAAAGAAATTTCGGATGATACTCATGAATTGTTGGAAAATCTTGTAGAGTCAACTATACAAAATTGGGATATAGATAAAGAATTGGCTAACGATTGTTTTCCTCTTAAAGAACCATATAGAACTCGAGCAACTGATGCATTACTAACAGTTGAAACACGGATGAGGAAGAAGCTTAAACTAGGACGTTCTCGTGTTGGCGTTGACATTGTTGATGATGCTAGAAGACTAGGTGTTTTCAAAAGAAGTGATCCTTCAGAAGAACAAGGTATTCAATTATTGTTTAGAGGTTCAGTTAAAGGTATGAGAAATGTCTTGGTTCATAACAAACCAGAGATGAATAAACAAGAAGCTATAACGATAATTCTATTTGCTGATTATTTAATTAAACTTTTTGAAACTTTGTGCAAAGAGAATAAGATAAAGCCTTAATGCAAGATCTGTAGAGATAATAACACAATATCTACTTGAATTATGAATAAAAATTTATTTGTGTCACAAAGTTAGTTTGATTGAGATAAGACAAATGAGTGAAGAAAGACTAAAATCAATAGATGAAAAACTGTCAGTAGTTATCAAACTATTAGCAATTAATGTAGTAAAAGACAAATCTGATTTAGAGCAAATTAAGTTTTTACAAAATTTTGGTATGACATCTAATGAAATTTCACCGATTATTGGAAAATCTCCAGAGAGAATACGTGGCATTCTTCATGAAAAAAGGAAAAAAGGAAAAAGATGACTAAAAAAAATAAACAAGAAGAAAAATCTGAAAAAAAATTACTTGAAGAAATTAGCGAAAAATTGGATAAAATTTTAGGAGTTCTTGCTATTCAAAATGTTAGTGATGTTGATTCGAAAATTAAAATTCTTAAAAACCTTGGATTTTCATCAGCAGAAATAGGTCTTCTTATGGGACTGAAGAATGTGAGAGTTCACAAAGGCTGGAAAGGAAAATAATTAAAAGACTATTAGTAGCACAAATGATTTTGGCTGGAGTTTCATTTCGTGATCTTAAAAAAATAACTGGTATGGGTACAGATATTTTGTACAAATTTATTCCAAAAAATTTTGGAAAAAAATCTGAATAGGGCTTTTTAGATTTTCACTCTATCAAAATAGCCGGCTTGAAAGGTCTCGCATGTCTAGCTTTTCCTTTTGGATCATAGATACCATCATCACTCTCTGAAAACACCTGCAATTCCACACCAAAATCAGCTTGAACCAAGCTAATCAACTCATTAGATATCAAAGATTTCTCATCAAACTCCTTGGATTCTAATTTCATCTTTCTAATCTCTGTAGGTTCCGACAAAATATCCTTGATGGTTCTCTGAACAAAGTCAGGATTTTTCTTAATTTCTGAAGTTACTTGATTCGCAATCAAGTCATTCATTATTTCCCCCATATTCGTTTGACCAGCCATCACCTTTTGCAAAATACTATGATAAACCAAACCCTTGAAGGCATCAGCTGTATAGATGATAATTTTTTTCGGAGTCATTTGAGTAACTTTAAGAATATTTGTAATATCCTCCATTATTCCTTTCAGTAATTCCTCAGATTGAATGGCATTCACATCAATGACATCACCTGACACATCGGGCCAGTCAGAAGCAGACACCAAACCACTTTGACCAAGCTTCTCCCACATCTCTTCCGCAATATGAGGTGCAAATGGAGATAACATCAATACTCTGGTACAGTTCAGATGATACAGCATTGTTGAGATATTATCTCGGCCTTTGGCATTTGCTCTTTTGATATACCAGGAAATGTCTGAATCAAATGAATACAAGATACTATGAAGCGCCTCTCTCAACCTCATTTTCTCTATGGCAGCTGAAACCTCTGGTACTAGTTTGAATAATTTGCTTTGAATCCACCTATCCTCAGCCTGCAAATCCCCCATTTTTCCAGGTTTTTGCCTCGAACATTCCTCCAATAGAGAAACGAGCTTGTTCCGTATCCCATTAATTGCTTCTAAATTAAAATCAGCATCCTGTAATAGCTCGGCTGATATTATAATCGCCAATCTAATTGGGTCTGCACCATATTCCTGTATGGCTTGACGCAATGGAATGATATTCCCCATAGATTTAGACATTTTTTTTCCTTCCATCAGAACAGAACCATTAACAACAATTTGTTGTGGCCACTTATCCTCTGGAAATATGGCAACATGGTTCAAAACAAAAAACGTCAAGTGGTTTGGAACTAAATCTCTCCCCGAATGACGAGAATCAACAGGATAAAAGTAAGAAAATTCATTTCTAATCTCTTCAAGAACATTTTTTTCAACTCCAGATACATCGGCGTTATCATTCCCCAAGAACACATAATCAAAGAACCCCTTGGATAGGTTCTCAGCTGATATCGCTCCAGCATTGACAAACTTTGCAAGGATGTAATATGCCATGTATATGACAGAATCCGTCAAACTTTCAACAATCCATTCCTTATCCCACGGGAGTTTCGTTCCAAGACCATGCTGTCTTGCACAAGCTCGCTCATGTAACCATCCAATGACATAACCGAATTCAGGTCGAATCTCTTGTGGAAGAATACTCATTCCATCTAGACATTTAGTAGCTTTTTTCTTCCAAGCTTCATCACCATAGTTTAGAAACCATTGGTTGGTTAGAATCTTAACAACACATTCCGTTCCACATCTACACGTTACAGGTGTGTTTGTTAATTCCAACAAAACATCGGAATGTTTTTCCACAGCTAACCATTGTTTAATAGAATCCTTAACTTCAGAAACTTTCTTTCCTGCAAACTGTTCTGTGTTTTGTTTAAGAACACCACTGTAGAACTCTTTTGTATAGATATCATCAGTAGCTTGTTCCAGCTTTGGATCATTTTGGTTTGTGATGCCAAGCTTTTCACAAGCTTCCTTTGCAGGAATTTCACCAAATCCCTCCGTTTCTATAATAGAAATGGGCTTGATCAGCTGAAATTCAGAGGTTTGAGGCTGGTCCTTCTTGAAATCAACCAGAGCCTGGTAGTCGAACGGCGCATGCGCAGGAACCGACATTACCAATCCAGTCCCGGTTTGTGCCTCCACGAAGCTAGCCTCCAGAATTGGAATCTTTTCATTCTTGTGAGGAAGAACAACTTCTTTCCCAACTAAATCAGAACCAGAAATCTCACCGTCATACGAAACCTTCCTATCCAAAAATTCTAGTTTCTTTGCACATTGTTCAGAAACAATCCACTTCTCTCCATCAACTGTTATCTTTTTGTAAGTCGTTCCAGGATTAACCCATACATTAGTAACACCAAACAATGTTTCCGGTCGTAACGTAGCTGTTGGAATAACATAATCATCAAACTTGAACTTGATCAAGATGTATTCTGTAAAATCTGGCTCAACATCTCCCATAGTATCGTGTTGTGAAACGGGATTCTGGTCATTAGGACACCATCCAACAGGATGAGACCCTTGTATTATGAGATTTTTTTCCTTTAGTATGTTGATTTGCCATTCGATGAATTTCTGATAGGCAGGATCGATTGTTGTAAACTCACGACGCCAATCTATAGAGTACCCCATCTCTACCATTCCAGCCTTGATTTCTTCATGGAAGTAATCCGCAATTTTTATCGGTTCCACAAAGGTTTTGATTGCAGAATCTGGAACATGATAGATGTTTTTCAACCCATCAATAATTTCTGCATCACCGGCCTCAACTCGTTTAGCCATTCCAAGTATGGGAGTACCAGTATAGTGGAATCCCATCGGGAACAAAACATTGTATCCTTTCATTCTGTAATATCTTGCATGAACATCAGCTAGTGTGTAGGTACGACCGTGTCCGATGTGTTGCGGCGAGTTTGGATACGGATAAGCTACAGTGATGAATTTTTTTTCTTTATCATTAGGATCTGTTTCAAAGTGTTTAGCTTCATTCCATGTTTGCCTCCACTTTGCTTCAATTCCTGGCCAGTTAATTTCCATGATTCAATCCAAATCCAAAACCATTGATTTTGCCTTGTTAACCGCCTCGTCTTTTTTAGATTTGTCTGGTCCTCCACCTTGAGCAAATCTAGCATACCCTCCACCAGAGCCACCAAGGATTTCTGAGATTGCCTTGGCAATATCGCTCGCCTTATTCCTCTTTGATGCATCTTCTCCTGTGTGAATTATCGCCCTTACCGTTCCTGCCTCCTCAAAAATTCCACAATATACTGCTTCAGAGTTTGCTTTGACCAGCTTTTCTCCAAAATTAATGTGAAAATACTCATCATATCTGTCACTTTTCGTCCAACAAAATCTTCTAAATTCGGTTGTAATTACTTCGATATCTCTTAGTTTCGTTGTACCGATTCCAGTCTGAGAAATTTCTTTTAACAACATTGGAATCTTTAATCTATCTTCAGCTTTCTTTATGTCTCTTAGTCTGTCTCGTGCCTCTTTAGCTGTTTGTTCAGCTGATTGTTTCTCCAAATCAGCTGCATGTTGCTTAACATATTCCCTAGCTGCATCACCAGCTACAAACTCTAATCGTACCACACCATCCTGAATTCTTTTTGCTCTTTTAATTTTGATTAGTTCAACCTCTTTTGTTGTCTTGGTGTGTGTTCCACCACATGCCTCAACATCAAAATCCTCAATTGACACAATTCGTACAGACTTTACAGGAACTACTCCACCCTGATAAATTCTAAATCCATATTTCTGCTCAGCAGTACCTCTATCAAAGTTTTGAATAGTTACCGGAATGTTCTCTTTGACTTTGGCGTTGGCAAGCTCCTCAATTTTTCTAACTTCATCATCAGTAAGAGCAGAGTGATGTGTAATGTCCAATCTAGCATGATCAACTTCTTTGAATGCAGAGTGCTGCCAAACCCATGATCCTAGAATGGTTCTAGATGAAGAGTTGAGAATGTGAGTACTGGTGTGGTGTTTTGTGATACCATCTCTTCTTTTTGAATCTACAACACATTTTACAGTTTGACCTTCTTTTAGAGTGCCTCCTGATAGCTTGTGCACCACAGCATCGCCGTGCTTGAATACATCATCCACTTCAAGTCCTGCAATTGTTCCATGATCTGGTTCTTGCCCTCCACCTCTGGGGTAAAATGAAGTCTTATCAAGCACCACATACATGTTGTCAAGGAATCTTAGAACTTTAGCATCAAACTCTTTTGGGTCATCTTTGTAAAACAAAAGCTCCGTCTCTGGAAATTGTTCAAGAGCATGTCCAAGGGATAAACCTGCTCGGATGTTTTTTTCGATATCAGCAGAATGAAGTGCCGTTATTCTATCGTAAAAATCAGATGGATATTCTGAAATTACGCCTAATTCTTTCAGATAATCAGGAGTTATGCCGTCCGAGTCATATAGTGTCATCAGCTCACCAATTTTAGGAGTTCCTTTTGCACGCAAATTATCTGCAATTTTTTGCATTCTAACTTTCGATTCTTCATATCTTTTGGTTTCTATTCCAATGATTTTTTTCACATCCTCTCTGGTTTTCTCCAGTTCAGGATACGTGTTCTTCAAATAATCAATTTGTGTGTCAATGATTTCGTCCATGTCAAATTTCAAATTCAGTCTGTCCATCGTTCCAATAATTCTTCGAAGAACCATTCGAAGATTGTACCCTCCACCAACGTTGCTTGGAAGGGCACCATCCGATATTGCAAAGATTAACGTCCTGACATGATCAGCAATTAAGTAAATTCCTTCGAGTGGTGTGATGATTCTATCAACCTGTTGTTCCGTGAGTCCAGCTTGTTCTATTGCGTGTTTCCTTGCAACAAAGATATCATCATGGTCCCCAGTAGCTTTTGCTATGCTGATGTAATAGTTTGTTAACAGGTTGGAATCTACATCAATCCCTACTTTCTGTATCATCTGATTGGTTATCGGACCAAAACAGCAATCATATGCGGTTGGGGTTCCCATAGTAATCCAAGCAAACCGTTCCAAACCAGCACCCATGTCGATAATTTTTTGATCAAGTTCGGTGTGTTTGCCAATTTCTCCTTGAAATTCCGTAAATACTGCGTTTCCTAGTTCGACACCTTTGACAAAAAATTCAAGTGATGATCCAAACGAACCGCCTCCTTCCCAAACGTCCTCTACAAAAACTACTTCCTCTTTCTTTATTCCAAATTGCTCCGTAAGTAATCTAAAATCCAAATCAACGCATTGGTCCTTCCAGTATCCATCAGAATTTGGGATACAGTGTTGACCAATCATGCAAAAGCTCGAAAAGTGTCGTCCCGTAACACCAACATTCTCTAAATCCTTGAATCTAAGACACGTTTGCGGAACAACTAACGGATTGGCAGG
>JAEHKV010000154.1 GCA_016838845.1 Nitrosopumilales archaeon
CCACAGTAACAGATTCTACAAATTCCACAGTAACAGATTCTACAAATTCCACAGTAACAGATTCTACAAATTCCACAGTAACAGATTCTACAAATTCCACAGTAACAGATTCTACAAATTCCACAGTAACAGATTCTACAGTAATTGATTCTACAAATTCCACAGTAACAGATTCTACTCAACACGTCTCATCGGTCAATGGAACCTCATCCCCAACCCAAGAACAGGATGTAGCTATTCCAACCGGTGAGACCACGACTTCACTATCAAATTCCACATATTCTACAAATTCCACATATTCTACAAATTCCACATATTCTACAAATTCCACATATTCTACAAATTCCACAGCAACATATTCTACAAATTCCACAGAATCTTGGCTCACTGAAGATCAAAATTCAACTAATATCAATTTGATTGGAGATGCTAGTGTTAGTACTGATGATGGATTTGGTGTTATTTTAACAGAATTAGATGGTGCCAATGACTATGTAGAAACAACTCCAACCGACACCACTACCTATATCTCAGAAATGGCAATATCGGCTTGGGTTAAACCTGACTACAGCAGTGGTTCTCCAGAATTTACTGTTGTCTCAAAAGGTGAATCCTTTGTACTTTCCATCAACAATAACATTCCACCTGAAAAGGTTGCCAAGTTTTCTGTATTTGATGGAATTCAGTGGACTACGGTCCAGTCAAATTCTATAATCCCTGAAGAATGGACACATCTGACTGCTAGCTTTACCAAGACAGGAATCGAGATCTACGTTAATGGTGTTTTAGAAGGAGGTTCTTCACTTGAAGGAATATTCCAGGTTTCTTCAAATGGCCAAATAGAGTCAATAACTGTAGATGACATCACATCATTCAATGACATCATAATTGGTGCTTCGGTCACCTCTGACTCGGAATCAACTCCATACAACATGTTTTCTGGTTTGATTGAGGGAGTACAATTTTACGATGTTGAACAAAATCCTATAGAAATTTCTCAAATTTACAAATTTGCTCTCAACCTTCAGCAGTTACCTGTTGAATCAGCTAAAATCTCCGATAATACTGTAGACGAGTTTACACTACAACATGATCCTATAATGATTGGGAAGACTGTTACTTGGACAGAACAGGTTTCATTCACAAATTATGCTGAGACAGTTACAATCGAGCTGTCCGATGATGCTAATCTTACTCTTGTAGAAATTACAGATTACATAACAACGACTACCATCTTTGATGGAACATCAACAGGGTCTACGGATGCAGTGATTATTACCTCGTCATACGATGATGTACCTCCAAATTCTTCGTTGGTCTCACTTGATTTGGCCTCAGGTCAAGTACAGACAGAAATGCCTACTAAATTACTTGTAATCAATGAAGCTACCTATAATGTTCTAATACAATTTGAGACCTCGGCGCCATACACAATTGAAAAAGAAAACTATGATGATAATCTATACAACAAGACAGTAACGGTAGCTTCTGACTCGACTCTCCACTATACAAATGTCACAGCGTACTCTGACATACCAGAGGAGCTAGTAGAACAGGGAGTAGAGTTTGATCTCTTCTGGAATATTGACGGTGTGAAAACAGTTGTAACTTTTGATCCGCGATTCCAAGTTGAATTTGTAGATACTGATGGTAATGGAATAGTAGACCAGATGTGGTGGGTTGTACCGCAGCTATCAGAACAAGAATTTGAGATTGTAGCAAATATCATAATCATTGATGTACAGAGCTATCCATCGGTTGGCGGAGAATGGACAGTTCGCTTTAACACAACTGGTACTGCAGATCTCACCATTACAGGAATTGATGGCACTACCTTTGGCAGCAATGCTCCAGATGATTTAGAATTCTTGGAGCTAAACAATGGAATCCACACACTTACACCCATAGTCCAAGGTAACTCTATAATTTATCAGAATTATTCTAGTGGTGTAGAAGGATTTGAAAAATCACGAGTCATAACAACTGGACAGCATAACCTCGAGTTTAGATTTGGTAATTCTGTTGGTTATGCACATAATGATGCATCCAATATTGCACCAGATGCAAATGACGACTCGGTAACAACCACAATTAATGTGTCATTATTGAACATCGATGTGTTAGCAAATGATTTCGATGCTAACTCGGATACATTAACCATTACATCAGTGACTACACCCTCAAAGGGCATAGCTATCATCAATCCAACTAACACAGGAATTACTTATACTCCCAATAGCGGGGTTGATGGAATAGATACTTTTGTTTACACGGTAAACGATGGACTGGGTGGTACCAATACAGCAATAGTGACAGTAACAATTGAAAATACGCCACCGCTTGCAAACATCCTTGCCCCCACCAATGTAGTTGAACAAACCATCGTATCATTGGATGGTTCATTTAGTTTTGACCCAGATGGCCAACAGATAACATTCAAGTGGACTCAATTTGCTGGCCCTCAAGTTTCTCTAACCGGGGCTACAACCTCAAACGCGATATTTACTGCACCTATAGTAACAACTCAACAAGTTTTACAGTTTAACCTAAAGGTTACCGATACATTAGGAGCAATAGATAATGAAATTGTTTCAGTTACCGTAAGCCCAGCCTATGATCTTTCCGATATTACTGTAGACGAATTTACACTAGAGCATGATTCAATAATTATTGGAGAAAATGTTACTTGGACAGAGCAAATCTCACTCACAGAGGATACTGAAACATTAGCAATAGAGTTGCCCGATGATGCTGACGTTACTCTGATACAAGTTACAGATGATGAATTCACAACTACTACCTATGATGAGATTCAAATAGAATATACCGATGAAATAATTGAGGTCTCATCTTATGATGATATATCTACTAATTCTTCCCTTGCTTCACTTGATTTAGTTCCTGAACTAGTACAAGAAGAAGAGGCTACTAAATTACTTGTAATCAATGAAACCACATCTGATGTTCTAATAGAATTTGAGACCTCGGCGCCATACACAATTGAAAAAGAAAACTATGATGATAATCTATACAACAAGACAGTAACGGTAGCTTCTGACTCGACTCTCCACTATACAAATGTCACATCATATTCTGATATCCCAGAGGAGCTAGTGGCGCATGGAGTAGAGTTTGATCTATTCTGGAATATTGATGGCGTGAAAACAGTTGTAACTTATGATCCACGATTCCAAGTTGAATTTGTAGATACTGATGGTAATGGAATAGTAGACCAGATGTGGTGGGTTGTACCGCAGCTATCAGAACAAGAATTTGAGATTGTAGCTAGAATTACAATCATTAATGTTCAGAGCTATCCAATAATAGGAGGAGAGTGGGTTGTTAGGTTTACAACAGAGGGTACAGCAGACCTAACCATCACTGGCGTAAATGGAACAACCTTTGGTAATGCCCTTCCAGCTGATCTTACATTCCTTGAGCTAAACAATGGTACTCAAACACTCACACATGTAATTGAAGGAAACTCGATAACATATCCAAGTTATTCAAGTGACCAAGAAGGATTTGAAAGGTCACTTGTTCTCACTGGTGGAGAACACCATCTAAAATTCCAGTTTGGAAATGATGTTGGATATGCACATAACTTCGCAGGTGAGATTTCTGGTAGTGCAATAAGTACTGAAGTATTTGATGATGGTGTTATTGATAATCCAGTTATCACACATGTTTCTGGTGACATATTTGCCATCGTCTATGAAGGGTCAAGTAGTAGCACCGTAGCTACTGTAAATATAACCCCGGGAGGAATTATTTCCAGTAATGTAATAGATTTCCTAGTATTTTCTTCCAGTACTATTACCAGTCCTGATATCATACAGGTTGATGATGACACATTTGCCATAGTCTATTTCGAGTCAGGGGCTAGTGGCAAAGTAGTTGCTGTAAATATAACCTCGGGAGGAATTATTTCCAGTAATGGAATTTCTCCAACATTTGATGGTGTTGGAGACCATCCTGATATCGTACATGTTTCTGGTGACATATTTGCCATCGCCTATGAAGGGCCAGATGGTGACGGTTTTGTAAAAACTGTAGTTATAGACTCTCTAGGAAGGATTTCCTTTACAGGAGCTTCGATTAACTTTTTTGAGTTTGCCCCCAACAACAGCGAGATCCCCCGCCCTAAAATCATACAGGTTGATGATGACACATTTGCCATAGTCCATGAAACGACAAGCGGTGGCAATGTAACTACTGTAACTATAAACTCGGATGGAAGTATTGTCCAAAGTACAATACAGTCTCTAACGTTTACTTCTAATCCGGTTGCTCATCCTAGAATCATACAGGTTGATAGTGACACATTTGCAATCGTCTATCACGATATAGAAACATCTTGTGGGCAAGAGTGTAACTTTGTATCTGCTGTAAATATAACCTCGGGAGGAATTATTTCCAGTAATGGAATTTCTCTAGAGTTTGCTGCCAGTATTGCTGACTTTCCCGACATCATACATGTTGGTGGTGACATATTTGCCATAGTCTATCAAGCGACAAATGGTCAGGATGGTTTTGTATCTACTGTAGATATAGACTCTACAGGAAGTATTGCCGCTAGTCTATTAGATACTCTAGAATTTAATGCTGATTTTGGAGAACGTCCTACTATCACACAAGTTTCTGGTGACATATTTGCCATCGCCTATCTAGGGTTGAATGGTGACGGTTTTGTAACTACTGTAGATTTAGATTTATCGTCAATTGTATCACCAACTGGAACTGGAACAGTATCAGTAGAACTAGATAGTGGAAGTCTTACTGCACTTGATCCTGTATCTGAAGGGAGTATACAGGCATCAAACAAACCTACCGGCGTGACATTCCCACACGGGCTCATGTCTTGGACGGTATCCAGTCTTTCAACTGGTGCGACAATCAGCATGACAATCACATATCCAGATAACATTCCGACAGGAGCTAAATACTTTATGATAGAAAATAATGTCTGGGTGGATAGAACACAACTTCTTTCTAGCGATGATGGTGACAATGTCATTGTCCTTACAATAACCGATGGTAGCACTGGTGATATAGATAGTATATCGGGACAGATTTCAAATCTTGGTGGAATAGGTGAGAGTGCTTCAGTACTAGTACCAGGACCAGAAATCATATCTCTAGTGGCATCTGATCCAGATGGTCAAACAACAGGTGAGTCATTCGGATTCACAGATGGCGATGCCATAATTGTAACATTCTCAGAACCAACCAACAGACCAAGTGTTTCAACCAAGGTAGACATTGATAATCTATTTACATTCTCAGATAGTTTGCGTTCGAATAATGATTATGTAGGTACTTGGACTAGTTCTAGTACTCTAGTCATTACTATCATTGATGTAGGTTCCTCAGGTCCGCTAATTGGTGTATTTAAAATGACTGTAATAGCTGATGGTGTAAATGATCTCAAAAACAAAGATGGAACATCGGCAGCTTCTATTGATGAATCTCCAGTCCTTACAGGAAGCTTTGGAAACAAGGCAGGCCCCTCCATCATAGCGATAACTGCTGCTGATCAAAATGTTTCGGTCATTCCTGGATTTTCAGCTGGCGATACCATAACTGTAAGATTCTCTGAAGAAACCAATACTCCACCTGTTGCAAACAAGGTAGACATTGATGGTCTATTTACATTCTCACTAGCTTCATTCCAAGCAGATTCCACAGCAGATTACACTGGTGTCTTTGTAAACCCATTAACCCTAGTAATTACTATAGTTAACAAAGGTTCGTGTACTCTTACCGTTGATTGTCCTGAGATTGATGTATTTACAATGACTGTAAAGGCAGACAGTTTCAATGATCTCAAAGATTTCGATGAAACGTCACTAGCATCAACATCACTATCACCTCCATTAACTGGAACATTTGGTAACAAAGCAGGACCATCCATTATTTCATTGGTAGCTGATGACCCCGATGGTGGTGATGCATTCTTTAGTGTTGGCGATACCATTACCGTTAAATTCTCTGAAGATACCAACGAACCGCCTGTTGCAGACAAGGCAGACATTGATGGTCTATTTACATTCTCACAAGTTTTGGGTACAAATGCGAATGCTTACACTGGCGTCTTTGTAGATCCTGCAACCCTTGTAATTACTATACAGAATATTGGTGGTACCGAAGTAACAGTAAACAGTATTGGGGTATTTACAATGACTGTAAAGGCAGACACTGTCAATGATCTCAAAAATGCAGATAATACATCGGAAGCTTCTACTGATACATCTCCATTCCTTACAGGAAACTTTGGTACTAAACCAGGTCCATCTATTGCACTATTAGAGGCAGCTGATCCAGATGGTCTAACAACAGGTGAGCAAGTAGGATTCACAGATGGCGATGCCATAATTGTAACATTCTCTGAAGATACCAACAGACCACGTGTTTCAACCAAGACAGACATTGATAGTCTATTTACATTCACACAGTTACAGGGTGGTGCTACAGTCAGCTTAGGTGCAGATTATGTAGGTAGTTGGGTGAACCCATCTATTCTAATCATTACAATAATCGATTCAACCGGCAACACTTCCCCAACGGTTGGTGACCTTGTCATCACCGTAATTCCAAGTGGTGGACTCAAAAACAACGATGGTACGTCATTAAATTCTACTACTACAGCTTTATTATTTATTGGAAGTTTTGGTGACAAGCCAGGACCATTCATCACCTCAATAAGGGCAGCTGATCCAGACAATTCAGATTCATTCTTCTCAGACGATGATACCATTACCGTTAGATTCTCAGAGGCAACAAACGAGCCATTCAAGGGAATAGACAACAGCCTTACAAAAGCAAACCTTGATGATTTGTTTATTTTTTCGCAGACCATCGGTGATGACTATTCTGGTGAGTGGCTTAACGCATTAACCCTAGTTATCACCGTCAAGGATACAACAAACTTAGTAGATGATCCAGTAATTGGTGAGCTAACCATAACGGTGAATGCTGATGGTAATCTTAAAGATTCCGATGAAACGTCACTAGCATCAACATCACTATCACCTCCATTAACTGGAACATTTGGTAACAAAGCAGGACCATCCATTATTTCATTGGTAGCTGATGACCCCGATGGTGGTGATACATTCTTTAGTGTTGGCGATACCATTACCGTTAGATTCTCTGAAGATACAAATGGACTGGCAGAACCCATTCCTGTTGCAACCAAGAATGACCTTGATAATCTATTTACATTCTCACAAGTTTTGGGTACAAATGCGAATGCTTACACTGGCGTCTTTGTAGATCCTGCGACCCTTGTAATTACTATACAGAATATTGGTGGTACCGAAGTAACAGTAAACAGTATTGGGGTATTTGCTGTAACTCTTCTAACTAGCGGAAACCTCAAAAATGCAGCTGGTACATCATTGGCATCCACAGATACTTCTCCATTGCTTACTGGAAACTTTGGAGAAAAACCAGGTCCATCTATTCTATTAGTTAAGGCATCTGACCCGGCTCCAATAGTATCGGGATTTTCAGACGGTGATACCATAACTATAACATTCTCTGAAAATACCAACAGACCAAGTGTTTCAACAAAAGTAGACATTGATAATCTATTTACATTCTCACCAAGCATTGGAAATAACTATGTAGGCACTTGGGCAAGTACATCAGTTCTAGTCATCACCATACTTGATACAGGTGGACTTGGTAGCCTTACAGCATTAACAATAACAGTAAAGCAAATCGGCGGCCTTACAAATGAAGCAGGTACATCACTTGCATCCGCACTTACATTCAATGCTGCTTTCGCAGCTGTGGAATTTGGGCAGAAACAAGGTCCATTAATCACATCGATAAAAGCGGTCGATCCAGAACCTATACTTGATGCAGTATTTGGAAATAAGGATACCATTACCGTTAGGTTCTCAGAGGCAACAAACGAGCCATTCAAGGGAATAGACAACAGCCTTACAAAAGCAAACATTGATGATTTGTTCATCTTTTCAGAGAACATCGGTGATGACTATTCTGGTGAGTGGCTTAACGCATTAACCCTAGTTATCACCATCCAGGATGCAGTAAACCTTGTAGCACCACCACAAATTGGTCTGTTGACCTTACAGGTAAACCTTGCTGGTAACCTCAAAGATTTCGATGAAACGTCACTAGCATCAACATCACTATCACCTCCATTAACTGGAACATTTGGTGAAAAGGCAGGTCCATCTATTACCTCTCTAGTGGCACTTGATCCGTTTGGAGCAACTGGAACATTTGGTCAAAATGATACAATTACAATAACATTCTCCGAACCAACAAACGAACCAGATCCAACACCATTGGTGCCAGGAC
This sequence comes from Nitrosopumilales archaeon, assembly GCA_016838845.1. Taxonomy (GTDB): domain Archaea; phylum Thermoproteota; class Nitrososphaeria; order Nitrososphaerales; family Nitrosopumilaceae; genus DRGT01. The sequence continues at coordinate 8,335 of JAEHKV010000154.1, forward strand.
TTTCAAAGACAGACCTTGATGAACTCTTTACCTTCTCAGCACCTATTGGAGCAGGTGATTTGGATGCCTACAATGGTACATTCACTGACCCACTTACTCTTGTAATTGCTATTAATAAAACGGGCACAGCTAATCCGCAAGTTGGCGTATTCGGACTAAAGGTAAATCTTGCTGCCAATCTCAAAGGTGTGGATAAAAATGGTAAGGAAATTACCCTTGCATCCTTTTCAGAATCACCAGCACTATCTGGCACCTTCGCGACTAGAGTGGGACCTTCTATCTTGTCTATAGCAGCAGGTGATTCGCTTGAAACGCCAGCTGCAGGATTTAGTGTTGGAGATACCATCACAATGAAATTCTCAGAACCAACCAACAGACCACCTGTTTCAACCAATGTAGACATTGATAATCTATTTACATTCTCACCAAGCTTGGATGCGCAGTTTACTGGTAAATTTATTGATCCTGAAACACTAGTCCTTACAGTTGTTAACAGTGGTACTATAACTCCACAAATTGGTGTGTTGACAATAAAGGTAAAAGATAATGTGGTTGATCTCAAAAGCGGAACGGGAACATCACTACCATCAACGTCACTATCACCCCCACTAACTGGCGACTTTGGTTTGAGGGCAGGTCCATCCATCCAAGCCATAATAGCAGATGATCCAGACAATTCAGATAATGTATTTGGAGATTTTGATACCATAACCATAAAATTCTTAGAACCAACTAACACTCCAGATCCAACACCAGAGGTGCCAGGACTTTCAAAGGCAGAACTTGATGACCTATTCTTCTTCTCGCAAAGTATTGGTGATAACTATAACGGGACATTCACCTTGAACTCTACTCTTGTCATAAACATTACTGATACTGCAAACGTGGAAGTGCCTCCTACAGTTGATGAGCTTAGAATAACTGTCAAGGCAGATGGTGTAAATGACCTTAAAAGTTTCGATGGAAACTCACTAGCATCAACATCGGTATCGCCACTACTCGCTGGTTCCTTTGGAACCTTCATTGAGGTAATACCTATTACCGACGGTGGTACTGCATTTACAACTCTGCCTAGTGGCATCACAGCATCGATAACGTTACCAGGAGATCAGGATGGTGTAATTACTATAGAAAAAACAGATATCAATGCCACCGTGAGCGACACTGGAATTGTAGTTGACTTCCTTGGAAACGTAATGGAAATTACTCCAAGTAATGGTGCAGATTGTACGGTGGATCCTTTCTGCCCGATTTCATTTACATTCAGCCAAGAGGATGCTATTGCAGCTGGAACTACACCACCTCTTGTAAAGATATTTCATGATTCAAATGCCCCTTTTGGCGAGTTTACAAGCGACGAAATCTTAGATGGACAGGAAGGCAGACAGGATACTGCATTTGCAATAATCATAGTAGAAATACTCTTTGAGGCCAGTGCGACTATTGATGACAACTCCAAGTTTGCAGTTGGTGGTGTAAAGGCATTGGCTCTCGGTGCATTGGCAGGTTCGTTGGGTAGCGGAACATTAGGTAATGATCCTCATTTTGGTCCTACAACATTTACTGGAGAGTCAACCGGGGCAGGCGGATTCGGTGGTATCATTGCAGAGTTTGATCTTTCTGATCCAACAAAGCACACACAACTTCATCCAACAGATAGAGGAATCATGAGACAGGATCTATATGAAAATCAAGGTATCAACAACATACAGCACGTTACACTATACTTTGGTTTGACTGGTAGCTCGCCAGAACAGCTACAGACCAGTAAGACCTACATAGTGTTTGATAAGGACCAGTCCGTGCACATATCAGATCCTAGTGGTAGCTTTGGCAAAGTAAAGTTTAACATCTTGGAGAGGGATGCATTTAATTTCGTTCTAAAGTATGATATAGAATTTGTCAACCTTATGCCAAGAACAGATATGTTCCTGAACATGTGGGATGGGGATAGAAATCCTGCAAAAAAGCATTTCAAGAATGTATTCGCTGTAACAGCCACAGAACCTAGAGTTCCAGAATGGGTAAAGAACAATGCTGGTTGGTGGTCTGATGGACAAATCTCTGAAACAGAGTTTATCCAGGCAATTCAATTCCTCAGCAAACAAGGAATAATTAACATCCCACCAGGACCAATAGACGAAACTGGAAAAACAGCTCAAAGTGTACCAAACTGGATCAAAAATGTCGCAGAAATGTGGTCAGATGATCTCATCACCGAAGATAATTTTGTAGCGGCAATACAGTGGTTGTCAACGAACGGTATTATCGTAATTTAGCTAAGAGATCAAGCAGTTTCATCAGAGTTTGGTTTGTCTGATTTGAAATTGTCTCCCCCTGGACCCAACATATCTCCAGGTTTCACATCTTGATCCCACTTGCCTCTAACTCCTTTGACCAAAGAAACAATTCCACTTCCAATTATAGCAATTACAAAAGCGAAAAATATTGTTTTGTTTAGAAATTGGATATCACAACTAACTGGAACTGGTGGTTTGTCACCAAAGTATTCATAACAATCATCAAATTCCTGAGCTTCGATTGTTGGTCCAATGTAATTGGAACCAAAAATTCCAAGAACTATAAAGCCAACAAAAATTAGTCCGATGCCAATTAAGGTAAATCTAGTATCACTCACCAGAATTATTCGTAAAATATTCTATTTACACTTTAGCCTAACTAAATCATCTAGTGCTCAAGTGAATATTTTAGATTTCTTAGTGAATCATTGTAAAAAGAATTCATAAAATGCAAAAATTCTGAAAACTGTTTTTTTGTCATTTCTTCGCTGTTTAGATAAGATTGCCAAGTTACTTGGCAAGTCATTTTGCTTAATGGCTTTAATGAAATTGTTGCATGATACGCCCTGAGTGGCAAACCACTTGTTGCTATATATGAAAAGTATCGTTCTTTTTTCCAACCTACAATATGCTCCTCAATAATATTGCCATCATCAAAGGTAATTTTTCGAATTGTGTCAACTCCTTGTTTGGTTTTTGATTTGAAAATTGTTTTTTTTACACCTACAAGCCACGATAATTCTGCAATCTTGCTAATTTTTTCCCAAATCTTTCCCATTGGTGCTTTTATAATTACAGCTTTTTTCACTATTCCAGAATGAAAAAATTTAGGTTCCATTTCACTGATAATCTTGCAGACATTACTGTGTTTTAATTAAAGTTTCTAGGAATAATATACCAGTTGAACACATTTAATGCTGTATGTTACAAATTCGCTAATGGTTTTCGGCTGGGGAAAGAAAAAAGAAGAAAAACAAAGAATGGAAGCAGCGCCACTAGAAAAAGAAATTCATTTATCTGATGTTAAAAATATTGTTGAAGAAATCAAAACGCTAAGGGAAAAAACTCTCATCGCAGAAACCAAGTCTTTCCAAAACAAAATTTCCTCTCAACTTGATGCATTGTTAAAGATTGCAAAAAAACTCGAAAAGGATGATCTCAAAATGGATGATGTCGATAAACATCTACAAATTCTTGTAAAGCGTGGAAAAAATCAAGTAATTTCCACCATTAAGAATGAAACGTCTGTTAAATTTACAGAATTAAAAACAATAGATGATGTTTTGAATTTTGATAAAATATCATCTCAAATTCTTAAAAAAATAGGCGATGTATTAGGACGACAGACAAGAGTTATTCATATTTTTGCAAAAAAATATGCAAAAGTACTAAAAAATATTCTTTCAGATCAAAAATCGGATTTAGACGAAATCAAAACCTTGTTAGATAATTACACAAAAATGAAAGATAACATTACTGATGTTTTGGATGATCTAAATAAAATTTCTAGTCTCAAAGAACTCCAAAAAACTGGCGGACATAAATTGAAAGAATTACAAAATGCAATTAGCTCCTTAGATAAAAAAGCTGAGCAGATTGAACAAGAAATTGATAAACTAAAATCTTCAAACGAATACTCTAAATTTTTGGAAATTAAAAAGCAGATTGATGATTTGGATTCTGAAAGGAGGCAAATTACTCATGAAATTGATTTGCAATTTACAAAAATTTCTAGACCCCTCAGTAAATACAGCTACATAACCTCCCTTGAAAAACATCAGAAACAATTGATGGGAAAATTGATTGATCGTCCTTTTAGTGTGTTGTCTGCTGAAAACAAGACCGATATTATTACAATTTTACAGGCTGCCAGAAAAAACGTCCTATCTGGTTCAATATCTGTGAAGGTTCCTGATAAAGCGGTTGCACAAATCGATGAAACCACAGAGAATCTGGATAGTTTCATCAATAAGGTTTCAGAATTTAATACCACAAAAGGAAAATTGGAGGATTCGTTAAGAGTTTTCAACGTAAAGGATTTGAGTCAAAAGGAATCGGAATTATCCAAACTAAGTGATGACAAGCAAAACCTTGAATCCAAAATTAAAACTCTTGAAGAGGAAATTTCTAGCTCAAAAAAAGAAATCCCTAACGTGGCAATAGACATTGAAATAAAACTGAAAGCAATCTCTCCCTCAAAATACAGGATAGTATGAAAAAACTAAAATTAATTAATTTTTGAAACAAGTTATTCCAATGATATTCAAAAAAGAAAAAATCGAGCGTCAAGTAACTCTGAAGAAGGACACCAGAGATGGAATTTTATCATATTGTAAGATGAAGCACCCAAACGAGGGATTGTTAATTTTAAAAGGAAAATCCAAAAAAGGAAATACCACAATTGATGGACTTGTGATACCTCCCTTTACACATAGTGGCCCAACCTTTGCTGGATTTCCTCACTCCTTTCTTCCCTTTGATTTGAGTTATGTTGGAACCGTACATTCACATCCCAGTGGTTCCGCAAAACCGTCGGTTACAGATTTGCACAATTTTTTTGGTTTAGTGTCTTTGATTGTAAAATCGCCTTATGACGATGATGATATTTTTGCATGGGATAGTAATGGCGACTCTATCAAATTAACAATTAGCTAAGAAAACTTGTGGACATAAAACTGACAAAGCTTTATAAGGTTTTTTAAGAAATTGATAATGAAGTGTTTAATTACAAAACTTATTTGATATTTCTATTTGTATCATTGGCCGTTAGTATAGGTATTCAATTAGTTGTACCTTTTCCATATGGTTTAGGTGCTGCATTAGCAATCTTCATCGCATTTCCCCTATTGCTACGCCGTCGCTACATGAATCGTATGCGCGGTTACGGTGACTCAGGTATGGGAGGTGGCGGATTTTTTGGAATGGGCCAAGGTGGGAGTACTATCAAGTACGTTTGCCTCGTTTGCAACCATCATTTCAAAGGTGGTTCATGTCCAAGATGTGGCTCTAAAATGAAACGAGCAGACTTTTAAAATAAAAAAATGTCTCTAGAGGATTTACGTAAAAAAGTACTTTACAATAACTCAATTGAGATATGGATTAAAGCTTGTCAAGAAAAAAACATCGACTGGTACGAAACTGAAAATTATAAAAAATTCATTGCCTTCCTCCAAAAAAATAATTTGAACATGAAGCAACGGTCTATTTGCTTTGATGAATCAGATAATATCTCGGAAGCAGGTGGAAACAAAAAAAGATTTGCTAACAAGCTAGCAGAATTAAAGGATGAAACTGCAGCGTGTTATACTATAAAACTGAATGATCCTACCATTGAGTTAATTCGAAAATTCAGTTTGTAGGTTACTGCTTCTTTAACTTTGGATTAACAATTGAATCCAAGGCATTACCAATAAACACAAAGGCCAATCCTGTTATGGCAATCATTACTCCTGGTGGTGCAATCCACCACCACAATCCGCGTGGTGCTGCGCCGTAAATGTTAGCATCATGAAGAATTTGGCCCCAGGTTGGGAAGGTTGGGTCTCCTAATCCCAAAAAACTGAGTCCAGCTTCTGTAGTGATTGCTGCAGGTACAGAAATTGCAATGCTAGCCATAGCATATGGCAATAGTTGCGGTACAATATGTCTTAGAATAATTTTTGAATTCTTCTGGCCCATCATTTGTGCGGCCTCTACATATCCTTTGGTTTTGATTTGTAAGGTCATACTTCTAGAAACCTTTGCAATGCCAACCCATCCAAAGAGCATTAAAAACCCAATCATTAGAAAGATGCTATTGCTAATTGTAACTGAAAGAATTATCAGAAACGGTAATGCTGGTAGTGCGTAAATGATATCATTAAGTCTCATCATTCCTTCATCGACTTTTTTTCCTTTGAAACCTGCATAGACGCCATAGAGTAGGCCCGCAACAACTGATCCGATAGCAACAGCTATTCCTATGAACAATGCTAGAGGGGTGCCCCAAAGCAGGCCTATGGCAAGATCACGCCTTAATTCATCGGTTCCCATTATTCCAAAGGCTTTTCCTCCTACAATTAACCGTGAATCTAAAATTTCATTCTCAGCTTTGACTCCATACAAGTTTACAAGGAAAATATAATCGCCTTTTTGAATTCCATGAAGTTGTGAGTTTGAAAAAATAACATCTTCTGATGATTTTTTGTCTATCGGGAAATCAAATTGTTCCCTTTGTAAAAACAGGTTTTTCATTATGGACGCATCAGTTGAAAAAATTCTTTCACTGTGGGTTATGGTGGTTTTTGAATTTGGAAGAGACATTGATAAAAGATCTAACTGCATTCCATCTGGTCGAATCACCGACATCTGTAAAAGTGGAGAGCCAGAATATTTGGCAGAAAACTCATAGATGAAATCATTGGGAAAATCATCAAATTCAAAATTAACATTAAACTGGTGGTTAACCACCGAGACGTCGCCCGACTTTTTGAAGTTTATTATGGGCTCATCAAGTATCTGGTGTTCAGGAATTTTTTCAAAGGGAGACAAATTGACCCATACTGGAGCTGATGTCTTTGGAAAAGAAATCCAATGGCTTGGATTATTCCATTGCTTGAATGTATCAACTGGAATTATAATTACAGTAACAAGTGAAGCAATGACCAAAATTAAAAGAATGCCAACTCCTGCTAAACCTATTTTACTTTTGAGGAATTCTCGTTTAATTTCCTCAGGTGATATGGCACTCATATTAACTTGTTTTCACCCTCGGGTCAAAGTATCCATAAAGCAAATCGGCAACGAATATGCTAATCAGGAAAAATACTGTCAGGACATAGGTTGCTCCGATTATTATCGGGAGGTCCATTACAGTAATTGCTTCAAAGTATAGCCTTCCCATTCCAGGCCAATCAAACACCGCTTCTGTAATTATTGCACCACCTAAGGAGCCTGACAAACTAAGAGCTAGAATTGTAAGGATTGGTGGAGCAGCATTTTTGAGAGCATGAGAATAGATAATTTTTTTCTGACTTATTCCCATGGTTTTTTTGGCGGTGATAAAATCTTCTTGCATGATTCCAATCATAAAATTTCTGACAAGAAAAGCCCAAGCACCAAAACCGATTAAAACTATTGTAATTAGCGGAAGCGCCATGTGATATAGTAAGGCTACAATATAGCCAGGATCTGATGGAGGAATTGAGGGCGTGGCTCTTGCTGGAAATATTTGCCAAACAAACGCAAAGAGAAATATCATAATCATTCCAATCCACCAGACAGGAAAACTAGAACTGATAATAGCAAATGTTGATGTGAGTCTGTCAATTTTTGACCCTGCCTTACTTCCAGCTAGTGCTCCAAGATAAATTCCAATTACAGAAATTATGATAGTAGATGTTGTGAATAACAGAATGGTTCTTGGAAGCTTTTCTGCAATAATGTCTTTGACATCTGAGGAACCAGCGTCGCTAGTTAGAAAAGTGGCATGACCAAAATCCAAAATTAAAATTTTGTACATTGTTATGCCAAGTCTCTGTGGCGAATACCATGGGGTATCCAAACCAATCGCTTTAATCCGTTGATCAGTTTGATCTTGGACAAAAGCTTCAAACTCTTTCACACTTGAAAAACTCTTAGCTATTGCAGGGTTTTCTGTTATCTCTGATCTCACTTGAAAAACAATTCCTTGTTTCAAAATTATGTCCATGTTTGAGCCAACCAGAATTAGTGTGAGTAATAATGTGACCATCAGAACACCAAACATTGTTATCAAACGAATTGAAACAAATTTTTTTAAACCCACGAAATTGCTGGGGAGCCGAGTTTATTATAATTACAGGCACTACTTGTTTTAATGGAAAAAGTTGGCCTCGATATCTAGAGTGATAATTCTACGCAATAATTAATAACCGATTCTATTGTAAATCATATAATGATAGCTCGTAGAAAGAAAATTACAATTCTTGCTGTAATTTCCGTAGTAATTGCCTCTTTTGTTGGCCTTCAAATCAATGAAATTATTGCAGAGCCAACTGGAACAAAAAATTTTACCTATGCAGAAAATGTGAAAATTATCGTGGTTTTTGAGTTTAAGGATGGATCTGAAGTAACAGAAGCACAAACATTCGAACAAAAAAGAGGTTTTAACATAAAAAATAAACCTGTTTTTGAACTGGTAAAAATTGTTGGCAATACACCACTGCTTTATGCTATCACCGATGAAACCCAACAATATCGAAAAACTACTTTTTCGCGATTCCCTACGGAGCTTGAGTTTGATGTGGAGATTTTACTGGCAAATGAGGGGGAGATACTTAGATCCTTTGCATACAAAGAATGTAGTGTAGTAAAGTACAAAGTTTACACAGAATCCGATATGGAAGAAGGATATGTTTCCACAAGTATGGGTTTTGCATTAGTGGATGAGTTTACTTTTCAATGTGATTCCATTGAGCCGTTAATTCCTAGCTCGGAACCATAACAGAATCTCCTAAAACAAAAAGTTTCAGCAGTTGGATATTGTTAATTTAAAGTTTCAATTAATATTCAAAATGGTCGTAGCTAGATTAATCTATACTGTGGCTTCGCCAAAGGAAACATTTGAGAAGGGTTCACCTGGGAATTCATTTCCGACCACAGGTTCACCTGGAAAATCTTTTGCTACGGGTTCACCTGGGAAAACATCGAATGTTGGTTCACCATGAGAAGCACTTGATGCGGCTTCACCTGGGTTACTTGGTGGACTTCCCTTAGCATGTCCAGGGAGGGGACTAAATTCATGGGGATTTCCTTTTTTATCTCCAAGATGTGGAGTTCCACCTCCACGTACTGTTGGATCAGTATGTGGATCTCCATAACCGGGTGGTGGTGAAGCTCCATGATGGGGATCTCCTGTTGGATCATCTTGGGGGTTTACAGGGGGTGGTGAAACAGTATGTGGACTGCCAGGAGGACCACCTTTATCAGAACCAAAGACAGACTGAGACATAGATAATCCTAACGTCAATGTGCTCGCAATGAATAATATTAAAAGTAATTTACCAGCTTTCATCCCAACCAAACCCTTAACATAATATTTGCGATATCATATTTAAATGAGACTAAATTGTATGAACTTCATCATTAACATTTCAAAATAACTGTAAATGCTGTACTCTATCGAGGGTCAAACCGTTTTTGGAATTAATTTGGCTCCATTCCAAGAGTTCAGCACCCAGGTTCGCTCTCTAAAAAGTATGAAAACATGAATTCGCCAGGTAAGGGATTCGAACCCCTGAGTGCAGATGCACAGCCGTTTTCGAGACGGCCGCCTTACCACTTGGCTAACCTGGCAATAATTCTTGGAATTGTCTCCCAAATAAAGAAAAGTGTATGAATCACAACAACAAATTCAAAAACATCTTTAGTGTACCAGAGGGAACAATATTAGAAAATGGGATTAGATCTAAAACCGCTGTTAATTAGAGAAAGAGTAAAGTTAGAATCGTTTGCGTCAAAGATAGTTGCGATAGATGCATACAATGCAATTTACCAGTTTTTAGCAATTATCAGGGGACCTGATGGAGCATATTTGTCTGATGCGTCAGGAAGAGTGACAAGTCATCTCAGTGGTCTCTTGTATAGAAATATCAATTTTCTTTCATTGGGGATCAAGCCAGTTTATGTTTTTGATGGAAAGCCACCATCTCTGAAAACGGCTGAAATAGAACGCAGAAAACAAATCAAAAAAGATGCTACAATAAAATATGAAAAAGCTATTTCTGAAGGAAGCATGGAAGACGCCAGAAAATTCGCACAACAGACTACCGTAATGAAAGATACAATGGTAAAAGATTCCAAAGAAATCTTGCGATTATTTGGAATACCATACATCGATGCACCATCAGAAGGAGAAGCAACTGCAGCTCACCTCACAAAAACTGGGCAAGCAGACGTATCAGCAAGCCAAGATTTTGATTCAATTTTATTTGGTGCAAAAAAACTGGTCAGAAATTTTTCAAATAGTGGAAGAAGAAAGATTCCGAACAGAAATACCTACATCGAAATAGAACCAGAGATTATCGATACGGAAAAGACTCTCAAAGAATTGGGAGTTACCAAGGAACAAATTGTTGATATTGGAATTTTGATTGGTACCGATTTCAATCCTGATGGTTTTACTAGAATTGGGCCAAAAACAGCCCTCAAAATGATCAAAGAGTATTCAAAGCTAGAAAAAATTCCTCAAATTCAGGAACAGTTGGGTGAAATCGATTACCAGCAGATAAGAAAAATCTTTTTAGAGCCTCAAGTTGCTGACGTTCCTGAAATTAAATTTGGTAAAATCGATTATGATGGAATCAAGAACTACCTAGTTAATGAACGAAGTTTTTCTGCTGATCGAGTACAAACCTCTCTCAATCGATTAAAGAAAGCAATTGAGAAAAAGAGCCAAACATTAGAACAGTGGATGGAATAAAATTTCTAAATTGGCTTTTAAGCTATTTATCCAAGATACATGAATTCGTTTTAGGATCAAAAATTGTTCCTGTACCACACTTGGACAAGATACACGAATTCGTTTTAGAATCAAAAACTGTTCCTTTACCACACTTGGAGTGTGTTTCTGTGGACTGGGTTTTTTCACTAGTGGAAGATTTTGGCTCTGTTATATCTTCTGAAGGAGATTTATCAAAAACATCAGAAAATAATCCTTGGCTAGCTCCAACTCCAACTATTGCCAAAATTAAAACAGGTATCACAATCATTATAGGAATTTTTTTGCTAGTTGTTCTTTGTTTGGTTTGTGAAACGTATCTGCTAATTTTCTCAGATCCTGGATGTTCACCTTTGCCTACTTCGAATAATGTATAGCCGCAAACCATACAAAAATTTCCTGCAATTGGATTCTTGCTCCCACAATGCCAACAATGGATAAAGTCTTGTTGCTCGGGTTCAGATGTAGTGGAATCCTCAGTGGTATCATCTTGAGACTTGGGAATTAATCTAAAGAGGTATTTGTCTCTCAGACGGTCTAGATATTTTTGATCAGTGTCCCAGATAGTCTTATTTTGGATGAATGCTTGCTTGATGTGCTCTAATCTGTAGGGATCGCCAACTCCAAGTTTCAACAGTGAATTAAGAGCATCAATTATATCAGAATCATCCATATCGATTTCTCTGTTAGAGTCATTCAAAATTGTTTCTTTTTTATCGATTTTTTTAATTCTTCAAATGCAGACTGGACTTCACTTACTGCTGCACCGTCTTCTAAAGTGCTGATATCGCCAATTTTTTCATTACTGGCAATAGCCTTTAGCAGGCGTCTCATTATTTTTCCACTACGGGTTTTTGGCAGCTTGGAAACAAAGTAAATTTGCTCAGGGGTTGCAATAGGGCCAATCCCACTTCGAACCTTTTGGATTATTTCATCTCTGAGAGTTGGAATGTCTTTTGTTGAACTTTCTTTGCGAACAGCAAATGCAATGATTTTTTCACCTTTAATTTCATCAGGAACGCCACAAACTGCAGATTCTGCAATGTCTTCATGTGAAACTATACTACTTTCCAGCTCCGCAGTTCCAATTCTGTGACCAGCAACCTTCAAGACGTCATCGGCCCTTCCAAGGAGCCAAAGATACCCATCTTCATCCTTTATTGCATAATCTCCAGAATAGTAGCAGTTTGGATATTTCGACCAATACACATTCTTGTATTTTTCATCATCATTCCACAAAGTGAGGAGCATTCCAGGCCAAGGTTTTCTGATTACCAAATATCCTTTTGTGTTAGCTGCAACATCATTACCTTTCTCATCTACTACAGAAATACTCACACCGGGAATTGGTCTCGTTGCTGAGCCAGGTTTTAGTGGAATTGTTTCTAAACCTGGAAGTGGTGAAATCATCATTCCTCCTGTTTCGGTTTGCCACCAGGTATCTATTATTGGACATTTTTCTTTCCCAATTATTTTGAAATACCACTTCCAGACTTCTGGATTAATTGGTTCTCCAACAGTTCCTAAAAGTCGTAAAGTAGACAAATCAAATGAATTTGGTAGATCATCACCATACTTCATAAACATTCGAAGAGCTGTTGGCGTTGTGTAAAAAATAGTGACCTTGTATTTTTGAATTATATCCCACATTCTTGACACGTCAGGAAAATCTGGAGCACCCTCATACATTACTTCAGTTGCACCATGAAGTAAGGGACCATAAACCACATAGCTGTGACCAGTGACCCAACCAATGTCGGCAGTACAGAAAAAGATGTCAGAGTCTTTGATATCAAAAGCCCATTTGTATGTAGAATGCAAATGAGTTAGATAGCCACCAGTTCCATGTAAAACTCCCTTGGGCTTTCCAGTGGTTCCAGAGGTGTACAGGATGTACAATGGATGATTACTGTCTAGTTTTTCCGGTTCACATTCTTCTGATGATTCCGATATCAAATCGTTCCAAAGTTTATCCCGTGAATTAAGTTGTATCTTGTTTTTTGTTCGTTCTAAAACGATTACATTTTGTACAAAATCTAAATCTTTTATTGCGTCATCAACCACTTCTTTTAGTTTTACAACAGAACCTCGACGATACCCTCCATCAGCTGTGATAACAATTTTTGATTTAGAATCATCAATTCTGTCTTTAAGGGATGATGAGCTAAATCCAGAAAAAACTACGGTGTGTGTAGCTCCAATTCTTGAACATGCCAACATCGATATTGGTAATTCGGGAACCATTGGAAGATAGATTGTGATTCTATCACCTTTTTGTACACCTAATGATTTGAGGGCATTCGCAAATTTTTGAACTTGAATCCATAAATCTTTGTAAGTTAAAACTTTGGATTCGCCATTTTCTCCTTCCCAAAGTATGGCGGGTTTTGTTGCTTTGGTTTGTTGATGTATATCAAGTGCATTGTATGATGCATTAATGAGGCCGCCAACAAACCATTGTGCGAATGGTTGTTTCCAATCTAGAGTGCTAGTCCATGGTCGAAACCAAGATAGTTGTTTAGCCTGATCATTCCAAAATGAAGTAAAGTCAAATTCGGCTTTTTTCCGAGTCTCAAGATCATCATTTCCGAGACCAATATTGTATTCATCTGCCAAACAAATTCAATGATCAGTATCTCTAGGGATTTCTAAATGTTAATCAGAAAAATCTAGGTTTTTTTAGAAAACTACTGGCCTTCCATTCTTTCTAGCCAATCAGGATCTTCAGATTTCTTCTCTTCAGTTTCTTCTAAAGTCTGTTGCTGAGGTTCTGGAAGAGCTTGTGCAACTTCTGGCTCAGGTTCTGGTTCTGTTTGTGTAATTTCTGGTTCTGGCTCAGGTTCTGGTTCAGGCTCGAGTTGTGTAATTTCTGGTTCTGGCTCAGGTTCTGGTTCTGTTTGTGTAATTTCTGGTTCTGGCTCAGGTTCTGGTTCTGGTTCTGGTTGTGCAACTTCTGGTTCGGGTTCTGGAATTGGTTGTACAATGGGTTCTGGTTGTGCAACTTCTGGTTCTGGTTCTGGAATTGGTTGTACAATGGGTTCTGGTTGTGCAACTTCTGGTTCTGGTTGTGCAACTTCTGGTTCTGGTTGTGCAACTTCTGGTTCTGGTTGTGCAACTTCTGGTTCTGGTTGTGCAACTTCTGGTTCTGGTTGTGCAAC
>JAEHKV010000155.1 GCA_016838845.1 Nitrosopumilales archaeon
AGTAGGCTATGAAAAGTTGAAGCGAGTTACAGTTCCAATGAGAAATAATCATCTGCTATATGTTCATGTCGAAGGCGACAAGCCAGAATACATTGGCGACATCATGAAAATTGTTGACTGGGTAGCAGAACATCCTTAGTAAATATCTACAACTAGCTGATAAGATCAGATGAATCTCTATTTTGTATTATGCATGTAAACTAGAGGCATAGGTTTTGAGTCTAAAAGTTTACAGAACCAAAACCTTCTCGTAGAGTTCTGTTCGATTTCATGTTATAATCATAAACTATATCAGAATACTCATCCAGAATCTCCTTCATTGGATCAATGGTATCTTCCAAATAAAATCCCGGACAGTCTCCAGTGAATTGGAATGAAGCATGAACACGGGCATTTCCTTTCTCACTTTCAAGCCAAGTGGAAAATGGATAGAGATAACAAACTCCTGGTCTGCTAGGATGAATAGAACATCCACCTTCCTCATCTAGAAATCTACAGGATATGTGAGTTCCATCGTCTTCAGGAGTCTCGTCTTTTTTTCTCTTCAGATTAATTGTAGTCATGGTTGTTGATTGACCAGTTGATCCAGCTTCGCTCCATGTAATGGTCAACGTTTCATTTTTGATAAAATCGGAGGTCTTTTGGTATTTCATTCCTTCACCAATTGTAATTAAATCATCTGAGGTTAGTGGAAGTCGTCCTTGCCTGTCACAACAGTTATGGCAATCAGGCCAGTAACACTTCCAAAGGACGTATTTTTTTTCTTTTAGTAAAAATGGAATGTGAAACATCACATTCTTTACCTTAACTGGATAGTCAGCGACGTCAGAGATTTTCCCGAGTTCAAAGTCTTTCAGAACAGGATCAATATCCCAGTTTTTTTCTAATAGTGTAAGAGATTCAGCAATTTCTTTTTGAGACAACTATTCAGTTATAACCACTTTTTTGATTGTTATTAATGTTGAGTGAAAAAGGAAAATACGCATCAGCTACTGAAATCCGTAGATTTGTTTGGGCTGAGATAGTGTGGCCTCTAATTCTTGAAATCAATGATATTGCTTTCACTTTAAAACAGTATCAAAAGAAACGGGACGAGGTTTGCAAAAAAAAGAACGCATCGATAGCTGCAACATCGAGAGGCTTGGCATCACTTTTACAAAGAGGATTTCTTTACAAAGAGAATAATCTTTATTCCATACATTATAGACTTATTGCATATATGAGATTAAAAGCCGATTGTGATTATGCTACTGCAATTCATGAAATACAGATGAAATGATTATATTCTAAAATTGTAAAACTTGATCTAGTAGCCCGATAGTCTAGCGGCCAAATAATTTTAGGTTAAGGATTCCGCGCTCTGGATCTAACGAGAGGATACGCGGGGACGGCAGTTCGAATCTGCCTCGGGCTACTATTTCCTATCGAGATGCTTGAGCTATTCTTTCTAGTTCGTGTTTCTTTTTTATAGATGGAGCATCTGGGTTATTGTCAGCTGCCATGATTAGATGTTCCGCGAGATGCTCTTCAATGGCTTTAGGATTTGAAAAGGTTGCTTCTTTGACACTATCTGCAATAAAGCGCAAAGCTAAATCAACACGACGTATAGGAGACACATCAACTGAAACATGATAGACGGTACCACCATAAACAATTCTTGTAGTATCTTCATTTGGTGCAGAATTTTCAACTGCTCTAACCAAAATTTCAACTGGATTTTTTCCTGTTTTTAGATGAATCATTTCTAAAGTAGTTTTAACTGTATTCATAACACGGATTTTTTTTCCAGCCATTCTACCAGTATTTTTTGCATATTTTTTTCCAAAGTGCATAAGTTTGTTCGTAAGGCGTTCTACGATATTTGCTTCTGCTTTGTTAAAACGCTTGAGAGCAGACCTGCCATATGTTATAGGGAGAATCATTTTTCTGAGTGAGATGGCTGTCTTTAACCCAGGATCATGAATCTCAATATCTGACAAATCCCATTTTCTAAATAACAAAAGATTTTGAGTTTCAGGCATTGAGTTATCTCCTTGGCTTTTCCTTTTTTCCTATGACTAGTTCGTGAAGAGAAGTATCATTAACCTTGAACACTTTGAATCTAACACCTGGGATATCTCCCATAGCTCCACCTTGAGTAGCGCCCATTCCTTCGATATGTAC
>JAEHKV010000156.1 GCA_016838845.1 Nitrosopumilales archaeon
GTAAGGCATTTTTGTCCAGGTTCCAATGTTCCTAGTCGCCCATCCATGAGTCCTCCTTGAACAGCCATCCCATCTTCATCATATGTCTCGGGGGCAGTAATTTCAGCAACTGAATATTTTCTAACTTCAGTTGGAGACCAAACTGAGAATCTTATCGAATCGATTGCTTTAACAGTTTGAACTGACATTATACCTTCTCCTTTATCATAAGTCTTGGGGCAATGTTAAGACTTTGCATCTCCTGTAAAAGCAGTTTAAACGCATATGCTACAGAAACTGATGATACCTTAGCTTTGTCGCCACAAACCCTACAAACATACTTTCTTTGTTTGACATCATGATATGCAACCAAGCCACATCTTTCACAGACAAAAATATCAGATTTATCAGATTCGTCTAGTAATCGATCTTTTAGAATCATAGAGGCCCCATAAGCTATCAAACAGTCTCTTTCCATCTCCCCAAATCTTAAACCGCCACCGCGAGCTCTTCCCTCAGTAGGTTGTTTTGTTAACATTTGAACTTGACCTCTTGCCCTAGCATGGATTTTATCAGCTACCATATGGTGTAATTTCTGATAATATACAACTCCAATGAAAACTTCAACTGGGAAAGATTTTCCAGTTCTTCCGTCGTACATAACTTCTTTTCCTGAATATTTGAAACCAGCATCTTCCATTACATTTTTGACTGCATCAATTTTTTCTCCTACAAATGCGGAGGCATCAATTTTTCGTCCCCGCAACGCAGCGGCTTTACCAGTAATTGATTCCATAAACATTCCCACAGTCATTCTTGATGGAAATGCATGTGGGTTGATCAAAACGTCTGGGACAACTCCATCAGCAGTATATGGCAAGTCTTCATTCTTTGCTAAGATTCCAAGAACACCCTTCTGACCATGTCTAGAAGCAAACTTGTCACCAATTTCTGGAATTCTCATATCTCTAACTCTAATCTTATACATCTTGCCGCCTTCATTGGATTGAGTCATTACGACAGTATCAATAACACCAGTTTCTGATGGTCTAACTCCGATTGAGGTATCCCGTCTGTATGGACCGGTGGTCTCAAACTCCCTATATTCTTCCATAAATCTTGGCGGACTAGTTTTTCCCAGCAAGATATCGCCACCCAGAACTACAGATTCTGATGCAACTACACCATCATCTTCCAACAAACGGTATGCTTTTTCTCCTTTGTAGCCTCTAATGTTATCTTCAGCATTGGGAATTTCAAACTTGTCACGCATTCCACCAGGATATTGTTTAGCTTCTGCATCATAGATTCTATAAAAGAAGGTTCTTCCAAGACCTCTATCAACAGCTGCTTGACTCAAAACAATAGCATCTTCAATGTTATATCCATCAAATGGTAAAACTGCAACAACACAATTTTGTCCAGCAGGCCTATCTTCTAAACCCAATAATTTCATTGCTTTAGTAGAAACAATGGGCGTTTGAGGATAAAGCATGAAATGTTGTCTCACATAAGTGCTAGTATTCATCATAGGGGTAGAAAATCCTAAACTTTGTTTTGCCATAGCAGATTCATATGTATTTCTTGGAGATTGGTTATGTTCCGGATATGGAATAATTGATGCACCAGCGCCCAGAATTGCAGAAGGGAATATTTCCAAATGAGTGTGTTTTTTTGTTTCTTTTTCATCTAGAGTAATATAACAATTTTCTTCTTCATTTGCATCAATTAGTTCGATGATTCCCATCCTAAGTAGATCATTCCAAGAAAGTAATTTTTTGGTAACTTTACTTAATAATTCTTGAGAAAGCAATGATTTGTTTTCTTTAATTATGATTAAAGGTCGTAATACTCTTCCAGCATTACAATTTACATAAAGTCTTTTTGTAGCACCTATAATTTCTGATTTGTAAAATGAGATTCCTACATGTGGATGAATTTTTGAGCTCCTTCTAAGTTCACGAAGTGACTCGGCTAGTTTTTCGCCTTCTTTATAGTAGCCAATTAATCTTCCATCTACAAAAACTCTAGTTGCATCTTTTTTTATCTCTTCTTTTGCGTCTAAAAAATGAACTGTGCCCAAATCAAATAGTTTTTCAACAATTTCTTCAGAAGCGACATTTACTGAAATTATCGCTGAAAGCGCCAGGTTTTTTACTAATCCACAATTCGATCCCTCTGGAGTTTCACTAGGACAAATTCGTCCAAAGTGTGTAGCGTGTAAGTCTCTTGCTTCAAAATTAGGTTGTGTCCTACTAAGTGGGGATTGGATTCTTCTCAAGTGACTGATTGTTGAAAGGTAATTGGTTCTATCAAGGAGTTGAGTAACACCGACTCTACCTCTACCCCAGTTTCCGGTGGCGATTGCATTGTTTAGCTTATCTGAAACAATTCCTGGTCTTATCGCTGCAGCTACTGCGTTAATTCCACGTTTTTGTCCAGATCGTTCAAGTTGATATTTCATATCTCTAACCAAGTTTCTAAAAGCTGTTCTAAACAAATCAGCTAACATTTGACCTGCAAATTTGATTACTTTATTTCCATAATGATCTTTATCATCAGGATAAACCCAACCAAGTTTTAATTCAAGTAATTTGCAAGCAGCTTCACCGAGAAATTGCGCCTTTTCTTTTCTATTCTCTGGATGCTTTCCTAAGTGAGGTAACAAACCCCAGTCCAATAATGTTTCAGCTCTTTTAATTTGGAATTCTTCCAGCATACCCGGCGCAATTCGTTTACTAATGTAGACTGTTGCGTCCTTTGCTGTTGGAACATCACCCGCTTTTTCAAAAGAAGCTTCTAACTCATCTTGAATTTCATCCACAAGTGAAACTGAAGCTGCAATTTCTTTGTCAGATTCTAAACCAAGTGCTCGCATTAAAGTTACAACGGGTATATCTACAGGAGACCCAGGTATTCTTGCAACAATAAGACCATCATGTTTCATTACTAATTCTAATTTTGCACGATATCCAACAATTGAAGAATAAACTTTGGCTTTGTAAACTATGTTGCCTCCAACTGTTTCTTTATCAACAATAATTTTATTATAAGAAAGATCCTCCAATCCAACAATTACTCTTTCTGAACCATTGATTATGAAATATCCACCTGGATCATTTGGATCTTCTCCGTGTTCAACAAGCTTTTGAGAAGGGAAATTATGTAAGATACAAGCATTTGAACGCACCATAACTGGAATGTCGCCAATATGAACAAATCTAGATTCTAGAATTTTGCCATCTTCAACCACGCTAGCTTCCATCATTACAGGTGAGGAATACGATACATTTCGCAATCTTGCTTCTGCTGGAGTGATGTGTGTAATGGAACCATCAAGTTCCATCATTCTAGGTTGTTGTAATTTTACTTTACCAAGCTGAATTTTATAAGGATATTCTGCATTTTCAATTTCAATTTGAGCCACTTCGTTAATGATGCTTTGGAATCCCCTTTCCAAAAATTCGTCAAATGAATTCAAATGTTGACGGGCTATACCTTCTCTTTTAAGAATATCTTGAATAATTGCCCATCTTTTGTTTGCTGATTCTGCCAATTACACTTCCACCACATATCTGTAGTACAAACTGTGGCCAGCAGTACTACTTTTTCTTGTAATTTTGATCATGTCACCCGGTTTAACGCCTTGACCAATGATTGCAGGATCAGTAACAAAAATCAATGGAAGTTCGGTAAGTTTACAATTGAATTTTATTAAAATTTCTTCAGCTTCTTTTTTAGACATTATTTCATGTTTTGGAACATATACATGGTCTGGAACTAGAATGGGGTTTTTTTTAGAGGCCATGTGATAAAACCTCAAAACTAACATTAGCTATAATATAATAGAGAACAAACAAACAGAAAAAAATCACCGAGAGGTTAATATATATCTAATCTGGCAGCCAGCCAAAAATTCATTTTTTTGGTCAAGATTATTTTTCACAACCTTAAATAATATTAATTGGGGCGTTATCACAATGAGATCTCATTTTCTTGTATTTGCTTTAACTACAATCTTAGTTCTAAGTATTGGGGTTTCTTCAACATTTGCACTAGAGGAACTAATTGTTGTTACAACTGATAAGACCTCTTATGCTGAAGGAGATACCGTCATAGTTTCCGGAGAAGTGAGGGAGATTTTGACTGGTTTTCCTGTAACTCTTCAGGTAATAGCTGCTAATGGAAACTTGGTGACTATTGAACAGCTTCAAGTTGGTGCAGACAGAATGTTTAGCACTACATTAAGTGCTGATGGACCCCTTTGGTCTTCACAGGGCACTTACACTATAAAGGTCCAACATGGAACTGATGCTAGAACTGCTGAAACAACATTTGAGTTTGGAGGAACAACAGGTACCGGAACAACGCCAACATTTGGACAATCATTGACTGAGGGGGAATTCGGCTTGACCTATCAAATAACTGGTGGGAGTGTTGTTAGTATCATTCCAGATGTTGATCAAAGTTCATTAATTATCGTAATAGAAGCATCAGACGATGGTGAATTAACAATCACATTGCCAAGAGAAATAATTGATGCAAAAATTGGTGATGCTGATGATGACTTTTTTGTTTTAGTTGATGCTGAAGAAGTAGACTTTGATGAAATAGTAACTGAAACTGATAGAACCCTAACAATTGGATTCCTTGCTGGCACTGAAGAAATAGAAATAATTGGCACTTTTGTGATTCCAGAATTTGGTACTATTGCAGCCTTGATTCTTGCAGTGGCGATTATATCAATAATTGTGGTTTCTGCCAAGACAAGATTAAGCATAATGCCAAAATACTAGATCATCAAATTTTTTCATTTTTTTAAATATACATAAATACCCTCGTTGTTGCATCTTTGATAAGATGAGTCTTAAAAGACCGACAACGATGTTCGCATTTTTCTTGCTGAGTGTGTCTATCCTTTCAGGATTTGCATTTCAAGATTTCGCATATGCAGAAACTGGTATGGAAGTATCAGTAAATGCTGATGAGGGCTCTACAACTATTTCAGTGAGTGGCCATACAAGTGTTGGAAATAACGACATTACTATTAGGATCCAAGCACCGAATGGCAACATAATCTCGGCATATCAAGTATCACCTAATGCAGATGGTGACTTTATGAAGGATGTGCAAATAGGTGGTAAGTTATGGAGCCAGGATGGCATGTATACTATAAGAGTTCAACAAGGTTCAAGTTCACTATACAGTTTTAACCTACAAGCTGAGGTGAATGGGGGAACTACTGTTACAACTTCTGTTTCTGAATCAACACTAGAAGCAGGATTTACTGCTGGAGTTGGTCCCATAATAGGTGGTAAAGCAGCTACTGGTTTGACAATTGAAGCTGATGCTGTCGAAGGATCAATTACAATAACCATCAATGGTCATACTGATCGTTCTGGTGCAATAACCATTCAAGTAATTTCACCAAATGGAAATAGAGTTGATCTTGCTCAAGTAATGCCTGACGCAGATGGTGACTTTACGGCAGAATTTCGTACCGATAGTCCGCTATGGAATCAAGATGGAGATTATACCATAAATGTACAACAAGGATCAGGTTCGGCATACCAAGATTCAGTAGCAGTGCTAGTTGTTGACGGTGCGGTAATTCCAGAATTTGGTACTATTGCGGCCTTGATTCTTGCAGTGGCGATTATATCAATAATTGCGGTTTCTGCTAGGACAAAACTAAGCATAATGCCAAAATACTAGATCATCAAATTTTTTTTATTTTTTTAAATATACATAAATAGAGATGGTGCTAAAACGCAAATAAGATGAATGTTCATACCTCGTATGTTTTAATTGCTATTCTGGCCGCAGTTGCAACCATGTCAATCTCATCTGCTTTTGCACTTGAACAGGCATTTCCTGGTTCCGTAGAAGAAGGAACAATAACAGCTCAACAAACTTTGCTTGATGAAATACCCATATCTGTTTGGACTGATAGTTCAATCTATGATCATGAAACGGCTATTAATGTTCAAGGCAAAGTAGCTAATACTGGATCAGGCAATGAAGTTACCTTAAGGGTAATTAGTCCATCTAATAATATAGTTACAGTTGCTCAGCTATCTGTTGATAACAACGGAATGTTTAGTATAACCTTGAGTACTGCAGGCAACTTGTGGAAATACGATGGTGTTTACACTATTAAAGTTCAGTATGGAGGCGAAGCAGTAAACAACAAAGTTTCTGTGGAACTAACGGGTGGAATTGCTTATGCTCAAACTACTTCAGAACCAACAGTTGGATGTGGATCTTCTGAACTATCTGCAACTGGAGCTTGTGTGCCTTTCAGCATTTCTGGGGCTACAGTAACAGGTGCATGGTTTAGTACAGATACAAATTCGCTTACTGTAAAACTCGGAGGAGTTGATGAGGGTATACTCACCGTGGATCCATCAAGCGATGCGATTAGAGGCATATTCATGGTTCTAGTTGATGGTCAAGAGTGGGATGATGTAGACATTAATGGAAACGAAGTAACTGTGATGTTTCCAGCTGGAACTGAAGAAATCGAGATCATAGGTACTTTCGCAATACCAGAATTTGGTACCATTACAGCCTTGATTCTTGCAGTGGCAATTATATCAATAATTGTGGTTTCTGCCAAGACCAGACTAAGCGTAATGCCAAAATTCTAACTATTCCTTTTTCTATTTTTCAAATCATGCAATAGTAAAGGAAATATACAATTTCCATTCACTCTCCTCGTGAACTCAAAAATTTTCTTTTTTGTGATTATATTGTTTTTTTTCACAACCCCAAGTTTTGCTCAGGAACCTATACTTTCAGTTAATGTATCAAATGATTCATTTGAAGAGGGAGATACAATTGTTATTTCTGGAAAAGTATCTATTATTATTCTTGAAACGCCAGTTACCATTCAAATTTTTAATGAAGGCAATCTAATTGAGATAGCACAGATTGTTGTTGCTCAAGATGGAAGCTTTACACACACTATACTTGCTGAAGGACAATTATGGCAAAATGAAGGCAATTATACGGTTAGAGCAGCTTATGGAGAGGGCAATATAGCAGAAGCAAGTTTTGAATTTTTTAAACAAATAGCAATTACTGATACGTCAGAATTTTTTGAAGTTGATGCTGGTAGTTCTGGAACTTTTGATGTTGAATACATCATCAGAGGAGGTACAGTGAAAGATATGATTGTGGATCCAGAAATCTTTGCTCTTATTGTAATTATTGAATCAACTGGTGATGGCAGTTTGACACTTGATCTTCCCAGAGTATCAATTGATGCAACAAAGTCAGATGGGTCTGATGATCTTTTTATAATTTTAATTGATGGTATTGAAGTTATTTATGATGAATCTATAACTAACGAAAAGACTAGAACAATAACAATTCAATTTGAACAGGGAGATTCAGATATTGAGGTTATTGGTACTTTTATTATTCCTGAATTTGGAACAATAGCATCTTTGATTTTAGCTGTGTCTATTATTTCTGTAATTATTTTATCTGCAAAGAAAAAAATGCAAATAGGATTTAATTAATTAAAAATAAGATTATTGAGATAATCAATCCGCAATTACATTAATCTTCCCTGGTCTATATCCTTCAGGATCAGCAATAACTGATGTAAATCCAAATTGTTTTAATTTTGAGTATATTGTATGGAGTATTTTTTTGTTTTTTAATAGGTCTAAGTCGTCTTGCAAAAGTTCTATCTTTGCAATTCCATTGAGATCTCTTACACGTATATGGTTAACGTTAAGTGTTTTTTTCACAAATTGTTCACTAATCTCAATTCTTAAAAGACGTTCTTGAGTTACACTTTGACCCCAAGGAATTCTAGAAGCGAGACAAGAATTTGACGGCTTATCAAAAATTGTCAAACCTACTGTTTTAGCTCCATCTCTTACATCCTTTTTAGAAAATTTAGTCTCAACTAGAGGACTTTGAATTCCATTATCTTTCATTGCATTAATTCCTGGACGATAATCATTCAGGTCATCTAGATTGGTTCCATCAACAATTACATCGACTTGAATTTCTTTTGCAAAATTGTTAAGATGATAAGCAAGCTCGCTCCTACAATGGAAACATCTATTCTTATCATTTCTCACAAAATCCTCATTTTCTAATTCATTATATTCAATAGTTTGATGAGAAATACCAATTTCACGACATACTTTTTTTGCTGTGTTTAGTTCTTCTTGAGACAAAGTTTTGTAATCAGCAGTTACTGCAATGGCCGATTTTCCTAACTTTTGAAATGCTGCATAAGCAACCAAAGCACTATCTACACCACCAGACAAGGCTATGATGACTTTATCTTTATTTTCAAACCAGTTTATCAATTCATTTAATTTATTCATGTGGAATCCAACTTTTTCTTTACTTGGAATTTGATTAATTCCCCAGTTTCTCTGAAAGATTTATTCAACAAATTTGAAATTTGTTTTACATCATCAAATTCTAGCTTAAAATTCTTAGAGTCCTTATTAGCAGTTTTATAGTGTATAGTGAAATTTTGGCCATCAATAGTTACAGGAATTGATTCTAATGATCTTGGTACTATGAAACGTTCTGATGTGCGGACTCGTACGCCCAAAGTTCCTGTTTCACTAATTAACAAATTCATAATATCATGAACAGAATTTGAATCACAAATGACAGAAACTAGATTTGTCGGTCTTCCTTTTTTTGTGATTGCATATGAAATTGTGACATCTTTAGCACCTTTAGACATTATCTTTTCAATTAAATTTCCTAAAATTTCACCTGATACATCATCAACATTTGTTTCTAAAACTTTTACAGAGTCTTTGACTAGAATATTGGTTTCTATACCTTGAACTATTTTTAAGACGTTTGAAAATCCTTCAAAGTCTTTTTTTCCAGCTCCATAACCAATTGATTTTACTGTTAGGGAAGGATAAAATTCAGAACATTCATTTGTTAAACTTACCAACAAGCTTGCACCGGTTGGAGTTGTTAGTTCTTCTTTTGCATTTCCACCATAAATTATAATATTTGAATTTCTAAAAATTTCAAGAATTGCGCTTGCAGGATTTGAAGTAGTTCCATGAGAGAAAGTAATAGTTCCACCACCTACCGCAACTGGTGATGTAACTATATGATCGTCAAAAAATTTTAAATCATCTAAAGCAATTGCAGTTCCAATAATATCTACAACAGTATCAATACTTGAAGCTTCATGAAAGTGTACAGACTCTAATGGATAGCCGTGTATTTTGGATTCAGCTTGCATAAGAACATCAATACTGGATATAGCAAAATTCTTTGCTTTTTCTGAAAGGGTTAGTTTTTTCATAGAATCCTCAATGCATTTTTTTATGTCAGCTCCTTTTCTTTCGTGAACTTTTTCATCCACCTCTAGAACAAGTGTTGTGGCCTCAGTTCCATGTTTTTTTACACTTTCAAAATCAATTTTTTTAATTTCAGAACCATCTAGAAATTTTTCTGCAGTTTTAATTCCATCAATTATTTTTGATTTATCTGCACCTAAATTTACCAATGCGGAAAGTAGCATGTCGCCAGAAATACCAGCTATTTGTGGATCTATAACAATTACCATAGAAGGAAATTCAGTAAAAATGAATATAAATTCTATTGAAAATTATCTGACTGTTCATTAGATTTAATTATTAATAATTCAGACCGCACTTCATGATTACAATTATTGGTGCTGGGAAGGTAGGTGGGGGTGCTGCATTATTCTCTGCACTCAGAAATTTAGATGATCAAATTCTTTTGCTGGATATTGTTGAGGGCTTGCCTCAGGGCGAAGCGATGGACATTAACCATGCACTTTCTGAGCAAGGTATTGATGTTGAGATTAAAGGTTCGAACGATTATTCAGATATGAAAGGCTCGAACATTGTTGTAGTTGTTGCTGGCTTGGGAAGAAAACCTGGAATGACAAGAATGGATCTCTTGCAAAAAAATGCTGGGATTGTAAAAAGTGTTGTTGAAAATATAAAAAAATATGCAGATAACTCTATGATTATTCCTGTTACAAATCCTCTTGATCCCATGACCTATATCTGTTACAAGGTTTCCGGTTTTGAAAGAAACAGAGTGTTTGGAATGGGAGGAATGTTAGACATATCTAGATTCAAACAATTTATTCATGAAGCAACAGGGCATTCCCGTCATTCAATTCGTGCTTTAGTTATTGGTGAGCATGGTGAAAACATGTTACCGTTACCAAGATTTTCAAGTGTGTCTGGAATTCCTTTAACCTCATTATTGTCTAAAGAAAAACTTGATGAATTGGTTCAGAATACCCGCAATGTTGCAGCTAAAGTAATAGAACTTAAAGGAGCAACAGTTCATGCACCAGGCAATGGAATTTCAGCTATCATTGATTCTGTTGTGAATGACAAAAAGCAAGTTTTGCCAATAGCTACCTATCTTGATGGAGAGTATGGATATTCTGATGTAACTATCGGGGTACCAGCTGTGATAGGAAAAAATGGTGTTGAGAAGATTATTGAATTAGATTTGAACGATGAAGAGAAAGAGATGTTCAACAAAGGGATTGAAAGTGTCAAAAACGCCATCTCAGGTATTAAAATCTAATTAGATATTTATCCAAAAAGTAGTTAGAGTTTACGTTGGAATTAGATGAAATTTTAGATTCTGTAAAGGCTGGAAAAGTTTCTAGTGCAAAGGCTCGCAAATTATTGTCATTATATTCAATACAAAAAATTGAGAATTTTGCTCAGATCGATATTGACCGTAAAAAACGACGTGGAATTCCAGAGGTAGTCTTTGCACAAGACAAACAATTATCTGAAATTAAAAAAATTATTCAAGCTGTATTAAAAAAATCAAATTCTATTTTGGTTTCAAGGTTGAAGAAAAAAGATGGTGCCAAAATAAAATTATATGCTAAAAAATTAAATCTAAAAATAGATACTGGAAAAAAATCTAGCTCGATTCTTTTATACAAAAAACCAATAAAGAATTCTGGTGGCAAAGTAGGAATTCTAAGTGCAGGTTCCTCAGACATTGGTGTCGCTGAAGAGGCCAGATTAATGTGCCGTGCTATGAATTGTGAATGCGTTTGCAGCTATGATGTTGGAGTAGCTGGCATGCACAGGCTTTTTCCTATACTTAAGAAGTTCATTTCTAATGATGTTGATTCTGTAATTGTAATAGCTGGAATGGAAGGAGCTTTACCAACATTGGTTTCTTCATTAGTGGATATTCCTGTAATTGGAGTTCCAACATCGATTGGTTATGGATATGGGGAAAAAGGAATTGGGGCTTTAGCTGCAATGTTACAAAGCTGCTCATTGGGGTTATCTGTTGTGAATATAGATAATGGAATTGGGGCAGGAGCAGTGGCTGCGAACATAGCTAATAGAGCAAATAGAAATAGAATAAAATAATTTTCAACAAAATAGCACTTACACAGACCTTCATTTTTTAGAGTCGAGTTATCAAAAATAAAATTCAGAATATTATGAAAAATAAAAAAATCTTCTCGTAAACGATATATAGTATACTTAAAGGAATTGAGTTAATATTGGCTGGAAAAAGAATTGTTTTAACTGCAGATCGTAGTTTGATGACAAATTATAGAGGCAATTTCCTATATGGTTTCATAGCATGTGGGCCATACGACGTTCTACCAGAATGGGTTTTTGACAAGGTCTTTTGTCCTCCAGTGGAAACTGATCCCAATACCGGAGAAGTAAAGGTTGCACAAGTAGGTTTGAGGAGGGTTGAGAGTGCTTTGTTACAAGGTTACAAACGAGATGAGGTTTTTTTAGCTAGTCCTGATTATCTTGAAAAATCTGTTGGGAGTGACACAAAAGTAGTTGGAATAAATGTTATGGATCCATTAGGGATGGCTCCAGTAACTACCACCATGTCTCCAGAAAGATTATCCTATGTGGCTATGAAGTTCAAAAAAATGTGTGCACAAATAATTCAGTTGAAAAAGAAATACAATTTTCATGTCGTTGTTGGAGGAAATGGTGCTTGGGAATTAGCGAAGACAGATAGAATGAAGATTCATGGAATTGATACAGTTGTTGTTGGTGAGGCAGATGAGTTAGCATTAGATTTGTTTAATGATTTAGAAAAAAATGATGCCCCTGAACTAATGCATTGTTTTGTAAAAAATATTCAAAATATTCCAATTATAGAAGGACCAACAGTGAATTCATTAATTGAAGCTATGCGAGGTTGTGGAAGAGGCTGTGACTTTTGTGATGTTAATAAAAGATCCAAGAAGGATCTACCTTTAGAAAGACTTCAGCATGAAGCAAGGATAAATTTGGATTATGGATTTGATTCAATTTGGTTGCACTCTGATGAGATGCTACTTTATGGGTGCGATAATAAAGACTTCCAACCAAATTATGATGCAATAATGGAATTATGGAAGGGACTTAAAGGAATTGGCGCAAACTTTATTGGAACTACACATATGACATTTTCTGGAGTAGTTGCTGACCCAAAACTCATACAGGATATGTCTGAAGTGAATGAAATGCACAATAATGGCAGATGGCTTTCAACTAATTTGGGAATAGAAACAGTAGCACCTAGAATGGTGGACAAACATCTTGGTGTTAAAACAAAACCATTCTCAAATGATGAATGGGGATGGGTTGTAAGAGAGGGCGCTAAAATCTTAAATGAAAATCATTGGTTCCCAGCTGCTACAATCATTATTGGGTGGCCAGATGAAATGCCTGATGAAGTACAATACACAATTGATATGATGGGTGACTTTAGAGCAACTAACTTCAGAGGGCTTGTAGCTCCATTGCTCTACCAAGATTTTGGCGAAAAAAATTCCATGCATTTTGGTAATCTGAATGAAGCACAGTTTACGCTCTTTTGGAAATGTTGGGAGAATAATTTGAGAGTAATTAATGATATCATTCCAATTATTCTTCGAAACAAGACCTATGGGCCACCGATGAAAGTGTTTATGTATGGAATTCTTAAAGTTGGTACTTGGGCAATCATGCGATATTTACGAGGATTGTGTAAAGATCTTTTCAATGGAAGGACTCCTGATGAGATTATAGAGAAATATGCAAGGAGTCGTTCTGTAACCGCCCCAGTATATACAAAATAAATCTATAATTTTTCTAGTGCTGCGTCTGCTATGGTATTTCTTTTTGGCGTAATACAGACAAAATAGTTCTTATCTGCTCTTTCAATAGAATCAACTTTTTTGTATGTCTTTGAATTCATATCAAATTCATATATTCCATTTTCAAGATCACCTTTTACATAAATCATCAAATAGCTATCTCCAGTTGCGGGACTCAATGGAATGAATGCCATAACAAAACCCTTGTAAGAGTTGACGGGCATCGTGTTTTTCATTGGGGGGGCAGCTGCAGACATGTACATAAAAATATCTTCAATTGTTTCAAATTCCTCATATTCAACATGCATTATAATTATTGAATTATTTTGGATATAATAACTTACGGCGTTGTTGATAGATTTTATTTTTTAGATTTGAGGTGCTTGTGCAGTTTGTAAGCAAAAGTGGTAGGTGCAACAATATACAATCCAAGATTTAATGCAATGACTGAAATTCCAAATCCTAATACTTCAACTTCGGAACCACTATCTGCTAAGGTCATAATAGATAATGAAGAAATCATTGGTGTGATGAATAGTTTTACTGCTTCCTTGAAGATTGGACTTTGACGTTCCAAATCAGCTATAGCTGGTGAGAAAGAGTAATAGAATTGGTTGAATGAAGTCATAAATGCAGATCCTGAAGAAGTACTAAGAACAGTATTATCCCTAATTTCTCTAAGGAATTGAACTTGTGGTGCTAATTCTGAGCCATATGTTGCAGTTGCAATGAGACATCCTCCTCCGCCTTGTGGTTCTTCAACAACACAAATACCATTCTTTAGAATGGTTCCTGCACCACAAACTGGTTCAGGCTCTGGTTCAGGTTCTGGTTCAGGCTCCGGCTCTGGTTCAGGCTCCGGCTCTGGTTCAGGCTCCGGCTCTGGTTCAGGTACAAATCCAGAAGCTGTAAATGAAAATGTGGTTGTCATTTTTTGAGCTCCATATTGTGCAGTAATTTTATAATCTCCACTGGCATTCATTGTTCCTCCAGCAGTAATATTATGAGAAAATTGGCCGCTTGCGTCTGGTGTTACTTGTGCAATTCCAACTATATTGCCGGTTGGTCCAGAAATTATTATGGTAAGAGCTTGGTTAGGAAAAGATGCACTAATAGTTCCAACGTTTCCTGAAATTGTTATAGTGTCTTTCTCATTATAAGATGGCTGATCAGTTTCTATCGAAAAAGCTTGTGGACCAGAATCGCCATCAAATGCGCTAACACATTCTCCTTCAACATTCCTTATTTCGCCAACAGGACACCCAGCAAATTGAGCAAATGCAGACGCTGAAAATCCATAGGACAAAATTGAGATAACCATCATTACTAATAATAGGCGCCCTGGAATAGTCATGTGCTGAATTTTAAAAACGTTCGAGGGTATTTATGTATTAAGTGAAAGAAAATTTGACATCATAATGTCTTGATTAAAACTTCCTCTCGTTTTTAAGTAAAAACAAAAAATTTGAAAAGATGATCCTCAAACAGAGAATTTTTTGAATTTACCCATACTAGTAATAGTCAGCAATTCCATAAAACATGAAGAAATGTCCATATTTGTTAATAGAACCAAAGTTCTGAAGATTTCTCTTTTTGCAATACTTTCGGCTTTTGTAGTGGAATTTGTTTTTGGGGTTTTCACAAATAGTTTAGCGCTTGTTACAGATAGTATTCATGCACTCTTAGATTGTGTTGTGACGATTGTTTTGTTAGTAGCTGCAAAAATGGCGATCAAACCTCCTGATGCTGAACACACCTATGGACATGGAAAGGTTGAATCACTTGGTGGTTTGATTGGAGGAATAGCGATATTGCTAATTGCTGGATTTTTTATTTATGAATCAATTAATAGAATTCAGAGTCCGCCTCCAACTCTATTACCTGGTCTTATTGCCTTAACTGCTGGATTTTACACCATAGGTGTCGATGTTTTTAGAATCATCCTTCTAAGGAAATCTATCAAAAAAATAGGAGGCACCACGCTTAAAGCTGATTATTACCACGCGTTCATGGATTTTGGGTCTACAATGATCGCAATCGTTGGAATAGCTTTAGTTTCATATGGCTTCTATTTGGGAGATTTCATTGCTGCATTAATTCTTGGAGTAGTTTTAGCTATTCTAAGTTTGAAGCTAATCTATACAGCTGGAATGGATTTGACAGACATTATTTCTCCTGAATTAGTAAAACAGGCAAGACAAATTGTTACAAATACTGAAGGGGTTATAGAACTAGGCCCCATACTAATGCGAAGATCTGGCGATACAGTTTTTGCGGATATAACAATATCATTACGAGCCGATGTTAGTTTTGATAAAGCACATGAAATTAGTAACAATGTTGAAACTAACATTAAAAATAAAATTCCAAATGCTGCAATTACAATTCATTTCGAACCAAATTGGAAAGGAGTGCCACGAAATTCAAAAGTTAATGATATTGTATCATCTATAGATGGGGTGAAAGAGGTTCATAACATCAGTTCCTACAGTTCAGAAGGAAAGGTCTATCTTAGTTTACATGTAATGGTTGATCAAAAAATTAATCTTGATTCTGCTCATAAAATTTCTGAAATTATAGAAGATAAGATCCAAAAAGCGATACCAGAAACTGAACATGTGACTATACATCTAGAACCATTTGTGACTATTCCTAAAAATCTTAAAGTTGAAAGCAAAAAAACGGGTGAGCAAATAAATAAACTACTTAATGAATTTGAAGAAATTAAAAAAATTGGAAGAATTGTTACATTGAATTTTAAAGATGTTTTAAAAATTGATATTGATATTTCGTTTGAAAAGAACTTGTCAATTGAAGAAGTACATGATTTAACTTCTCAGATTGAGCGAAAAATTCGAAA
>JAEHKV010000157.1 GCA_016838845.1 Nitrosopumilales archaeon
ATAATTGCATTCGAAAGGCATGTCGGTCATATCTCCACAATAGGCACACTTCTCCTCTAGATCCACAGGTACACTAACACATTTTCTTCTAATAAATTAATCCTGAAAAATTGTAAGGCGCTAGAAAACATATTTACGCTGTTTGAGTCGATCTCGATCAAGTGAATTTATGATAAAGGACAAGGTTGCAATCATCACCGGAGCAAGTAGTGGAATTGGTTATGCTACTGCACTCGCACTCTCAAAGGCTGGGGCTAAAGTTGCTATCGGAGCTAGAAGAACTGACAAACTCAAAAAATTAGAGGATGAAATAAAACAGAATGGTGGCGAGGTTTTTTCTCAAAAACTAGACGTTACACAAAAGTCAGAATGTGACTCTTTTGTTGATGCAGTTTTAAAAAAATGGGGCTCTGTGGACATTCTAGTAAATAATGCTGGCATAATGCCTCTAAGCTTTTTGAAAAATCAGAAGGTGGATGAATGGGATCAAATGATTGATGTCAACATCAAAGGCGTCTTGTATTGTACCTCGGCCGTCATTCCACACATGAGAGAAAAAAAATCTGGTCATATAGTAAATCTTTCATCCGTAGCTGGAAGAATTGTTTTTCCAGGTGGAAGTGTTTATTGTGCTACAAAACATGCCATTACTGCCTTTAGTGAAGGACTACGACAAGAGCTTAGTGCCAGATCTAACATCCGTGTTACCTGTATAGAACCCGGCGTTGTTTCAACAGAACTAACTAACACCATAACAGATGAAACACTACAAAGCTTTGTTGAAGGTGCAAAAAAGATGCAATCTTTACAAGCTGATGACATTGCAAATGCAATCTTATACGCAGTAGAATCACCAAATCATGTTAATGTAAATGAGGTTCTAATAAGACCAACAACTCAAGAACGATAATTTTTCTATTCCAGTAAACCGACGATTTAATTATTTCACTCCTTGCTTGATTTGTGAGGGGCCGTTGTCTAGCTTGGTTAGGATGCTAGCCTGGGGTGCTAGTGGTCGTGAGTTCAAATCTCACCGGCCCCACCATAATTATATGGAGATCGAAAAAATCCTAGTTTGTGAAAGCGCTAGTTTACGAAGAATATACTACTGATAATGATTTTGCAAAAATTTTAAAAATTAAAGACATTGATGAACCAAAACCAAAACTAAAAGAAGTTGTTTTCAAAGTTAAAGCTGCAGCATTAAACTATGACGACATTTGGGGAATGCGAGGAAAACCA
>JAEHKV010000158.1 GCA_016838845.1 Nitrosopumilales archaeon
CACAAAAAAGGCTTGATTCTATAATTTTTGAAACAACAGCCAAAATGAACGCAATTGTACAAGAAATGAATGCAGTTAACTTCTCGGGCCTTGATGATGTTTCGAAGCGTGAAAAAACTGACCGTCTCAGAAAAGAATTTGGAGTGATACTGAATGAGCAAAAAATTCGAGTGGAAGAAATTATGAAAGATAAGGAGATAAACTAAGAATTAAGAATTTTTAGATTTTGGAATATGATTTTTACAAAAATAATGTATTCTAGTTACGCCCTTCACTTCGTTCCATGAAATACTTCTAGAAGCTGGCTCACCGCATTTTTCACAGACAGACATAAAGTTTCTATCTCATACTAAGAATTAAGAATTTTCAGGATTAAGATCCGATTTAACTGAAAGTATTACCATATTACTTGGGCATGAAGGGTGCTGGTTACTGTATTGGAATGGCAATTGCTGCTGTTGTAGTGTTAATTGCAACCTACGTTTTATTACCTTTCAAGTAAACACTAAGAATTAAGAATTTTCAGGATTATTTCACATATACCGAATATCTTCTGGAAGTTCATCCATATCTATAGGATATCGTATTGAATAGTATTCATCACAAGCTGTTTCGTAATTAAAAAGAGGTTTACATTTTAGAATCATTTCCTTTTCTCCTGATTTTATAAATTCTACAGGGATTTCCTCAATTTCAATTCTCTTTGTTCTATGAAAGATCTCATCAATGACTAAGGGGTTTTCCATCGTATACTTCAAATGATAAAGAGCCTGATAGAGTTTTCTCTCTAAAATCACGTTTCGTTCATAAGTTTTTGACATTTTAATTGTCTGATAATATCTTATTCTTCTAAGAAAATCATTGTAAACTCTATGTTGCTCAACTCTACTTTTGAGCCTCGCCGACCTTCCAATGTAAAGAAGATTTTCATCACCGTCATAGAAATAATAAAGACCAGAAGTTTGAGGAATTTTTTCTAAATCATCATAAGTATTTTGAAAAGAATCCAATTTTTACTCATGTTATAGACGTTCTAAATTTAATTAAGAATTTTCAAACTGTGGTTAAGGGCTTTAAATAATTTAGATTAGTAATTTTCGTATGGTATTAAGTCCTTTTGATAAAGATATTTTGAATCAATTAGTAGATCATTGTGTTAATAATATTGATGGATTATTCTCTCTAGCTAGAATACCAGAAATTAAAAGTATGTTGAAAGATAAAGATGGCATAGATTTTGTTTTAGGAATAGCTATAACAGAAATTCAAGCGGGTTTTATTGCTGGATTTAAGATGAGAAATGAAAGAGAGTTAAACAAAGAAGAATCAGCTGAGCTTTTCAATTTTTTCGGAACAAGAATATATGAAATAAAAGAAGCTATTTTCAAGTATGGATAAGGCTTAAAAGAATTGGATTGTATTACAAAGTGTCTGAGTGAGGATTTCAAAAGATTTAGGCACTTGTTGAATTCACAACCTCACTTAGATTTTAGCATTCTCTTCACTTGATATACAGGATCTAAGAATTTTCAGGATTAACAGTTCGTATCAAATGTAATTAGAGGAATTTCTTTTTTGAAAAAGTCGTTCACAACTCAGGCATTTAACTTAGTCCTACAAACTCCAGATTTACAAGAATCACAAACATAATCACTAGTTATATTTTTGCACCCACAACCACAAGTACATTCATATAGATTCATTTACCATCCCTCAAAATCTTCTGGTGGTTTCATCGGTTTTATCTTAGTTTGTTTAATTCTAAAATATGTTTTTAATCTATAATGTTTTTTAGCCTCAGTTACTCTATTCTGTAAGTTATTCCAGAACTCTTTA
>JAEHKV010000159.1 GCA_016838845.1 Nitrosopumilales archaeon
GTTGCATCATTAGGCTCTGATACTGGTGGTTCAGTAAGAAATCCTGCTAGTTTTTGCTCTGTAGTTGGGTACAAACCAACTTATGGCTTGATCAGTAGATACGGTTTAATTTCATATGCAAACAGCATTGAACAAATCGGTTCACTAACAAGAACTGTAGAAGATACTGCATTTCTTCTTAACATTATTTCAGGTTTTGATCCTAATGATGACACAACAATACACAACAAAAATGGAGATTATCTTTCTAACATTGATGCTGGAGTTGAAGGAAAAAAAATTGGAATAATTAAAGAAATGGTTGGTCAGGGAACTGACAAAGAAGTAGTTTCTGCTACTAATAGTGCTATAAAGAAACTTGAAGAACTTGGTGCAAAAATTGAAGAAATATCATTAGACATGGTAGATTATTCGGTTGCATCATATTATACAATTACTTCAACGGAAGCTGGCAGTAATCTTGCTAGATATGATAATCTTAGATACGGTTTTGATTTCTCTTTAGAGGGGTATGAATTCAATTCGTACATTTCTAAAGCAAGAAAAAACTTTGGTCCTGAAGTTACTAGAAGATTGATTGTAGGCGGATTTGTTCCATCAGCAGGTTTTGCTGGGAAATATTTTCTTAAAGCTCTTAAAGTAAAAAAGAAACTTACCGATGAGATTAATGATACATTCAAAAAGGTTGATTTTTTGATTGCTCCAACTGTCCCAATTCTCCCGTTCAAAATTGGTGAAAAAATTGATGATCCTGTAGCATTATTTCTAATAGATTTTAATACTGTCACTGCAAATCTTACTAGAAGACCAGCAATATCAGTGCCATTTGAAATATCAAATGGATTACCTATAGGAATACAATTACTTGCAAATGAAAAACAGGACAAGTCACTTTTACAAGCAGCTTATGCACTACAAAACACAGTAAACCTACCCGAGGTGCCAATTTGACAAAGATTGGACTTGAGATTCACTGCCAGTTAACAAATTTAGAAAGCAAATTGTTTTGTTCTTGTAAAGCAAACTATCGTAGTTTTGAGCCAAATACCAACATTTGCCCTGTGTGTATTGGCCTTCCAGGCTCACTTCCTAGATTAAACAAAAAAGCTGTTGAAAAAGCAACCATGATTGCTATGTCATTAAATTGTGATACTCCAGATAAACTTGCATTCTTTAGAAAAAATTATTTTTATCCAGACTTGCCAAAAAACTTCCAAATCACTCAACTAAATGTTTATGGTGAACACAGCATTGGGCAAAATGGAAAAATCTTAGTAGACGATAAAGAAATTAGAATAAGACGGATTCAATTGGAAGAGGATCCTGGACGATTAATTTATGAAGGAATTTCTGAAAAAACTCAAATAACTTTAGTAGACTATAATCGAGCTGGTACACCTCTGGTTGAGATTGTAACTGAACCGGATTTTGAAAATGAAAGACAAGTTAGGTTATTTTTGAATATTCTATCTGACTTGCTAGAAAATCTTGACGTGTCAAATCCTTCACTTGATGGAGCTATGAGAGCAGATGGAAACATATCAATTGAAGGAGGAAATAAAGTTGAAATCAAAAACGTAAACTCTTTTCATGATTTAGAAAAAGCGCTTCGTTTTGAGATCACAAGACAAGAAAGCCTAATTTCAAGAGAGATTCCTATTGATCAAGAAACCAGACATTGGGATGATAAAAGAAAAACTACAGTTTCGGCCAGAATCAAGGAAGGAGAAGAGGATTATCGATATTTCCTAGAGGGGGACATACCTTGGATTTTGATTGATCCCACAACACTTGATAAATTAAAAAATGAGATGCCTGAAAGCATTAGTTCAAAAAAAGAACGATATATTTCGAAATACAATATTCCTACACAAGTAGCTGATGTTTTATCCTCTGACAAATTTTATTCTGACATGTTTGAACATGCACACAATGAATCAAATGTAAAGGATATTGCCAATATTATTACCACTGACTTGATGGGCCTTGTTGATACAGATGAAAAACGTGAAAAATCAAAGTTAACTCCTCAGCATTTAGCTGACCTTGTAGATGCCATAGAAACTAACAAAATAACTAGAACCTCGGCAAAAACGGCATTGCAAGAATGTGTTTCTACTGGGTTATCAATACCTGAAATCATTTCAGGCATGAATTTGGGGAATGTAGGCAACGAATCTGAACTTCTTAAATTAGTGGCTGAGGTTTTTTCTGAAGAAAAAAACGCAGTAGAGGAAGCAAAAACAAATCCTCAAACCATTAACTTTTTGGTTGGAAAAGTTATGGAAAAAACAAAAGGCAAAGCTGATCCCACTCTTACCCTAAACATAATTAAGAAAAAACTAGCGCTGTAAAACATATTGTCAGATTTTGCTTTTATTCCGACAGAAGAGCAAATCCAAAATTCAAACATACGATCTTTTATGAATAAACACGGAATTTCTTCTTTATCAGAACTATCTGAAAAAGCAAAAACAAATCTTGATTGGTTTTGGAAAGAAGTTGACAAAGATATTGGAATAGTCTGGGATAAAAAATATGAAAAAGTATCAGACTTTTCTAAAGGATACCCCTGGGCAAAATGGTTTGTTGGTGGTAGAACCAACATAATTAAATCATCTATTGAAAAGTTTTCAAATCAAACCCCACATAAAATTGCATATTATTTTGTTTCAGAAGATTCGATAAAATCTAAACTATCTTACAAAGATCTAGAGATTAATGTAAACAAACTTGCTAATGGAATGAAATCACTTGGTGTGAAAAAGGGAGATGTAGTTGCTATCTATATGCCAATGATTAAGGAATCAATAATTGCAATTTTAGCATGCGCAAAAATTGGAGCTATACAGACTGTAATTTTTTCTGGTTATAGTTCTGAATCACTACAAATTAGATTACAAGATTGTAATGCTAAGCTTCTTTTTGTATCTGATGGGTTTCAAAGAAAAGGTAAACCAATTTCACAAAAAACTGTAGTTGAAAATACAATTAAAAATACCAAATTGGCAAAAATCGTTATAGTTAATTATAAAGCTGTGGATAATTATGAAAAATCTAATTCGCTGGTTTATTATGATGAATTAATCTCAAATCAATCTAATTCTTGTGAAACTGTAATCATGGACTCTGAGGATCCATTGTTTATCCTATACACTTCAGGAACCACTGGTAAACCTAAAGGCGTAATTCATTCTCATGGTGGATTCTCGGTTTTTGCAGGTCATCAGGCAGCGTATTTGGTTGACATGCACCAAAATGACGTTCTTTTTTGGCCTGCAGATATTGGTTGGATAACGGGTTTAGTTTGGAATGTTTATGGGCTTTTAGAAATTGGCGCATCAGCTGTAATCTATGATGGTTCTATTGATTGGCCTAGCTATGATACAATCTGGAATATTTTAGATGAATACAACGTCACAATCTTTGGGATTTCTCCAACTGCTGTTAGATTATTTAAAAAAAATAACGTTGAACCGTTAAAGAATCACAATTTAGAAAAAATTCGTAATATTCCAACAACAGGTGAACCAATTGATGAAGAATCATGGTGGTGGCTATTTGAAAAAGTTGGTAAAAAAAGAATTCCAATTATGAATTTATCTGGTGGTACTGAGATTGGTGGAGCAATGTTATCAGTTTTTCCAGGAATGAAATTAAAACCAACAACAGTAGGAATTCCATGCCCAGGAATTGATCTTGATGTATTTGATGATAATGGTAACTCAGTTCAAAACAGAAAAGGGTATTTGGTCGTGAAAAACCCTTGGCCTGGGATGACGCGTGGTTTGTTAAATGATGATGAAAGATTTATTGAAACCTATTGGTCACGATTTGAAAATGTTTGGTTTCATGGAGATTATGTGCTAGTGGATTACGATGGTTTATGGTATATGCATGGCAGAGTAGATGATATTATAAATATCTCAGGTCATCGACTAAGCACTGCAGAAATTGAACACTGTGTAATCTCCCACCAAAAAATTTCGGATGCTGCATCAATATCAATCCCTGATGATATTACCGGCGAAGCAATTATAATTTTTATTGTTCCAGAAATGCAATTTAAAAATGAAAATTTGCAAGCCGAAGTTAATCAATATATAATTGATAAAATTGGAAAAATAGCAAAACCAAAAAATGTATTCACACTGACTGATTTACCTAAAACAAGGACTGGTAAAATTTTAAGAAGGATTTTAAAATCCAAATTATTACATAAACCTCTAGGGGATTTATCCACTCTTGAAAATCCGCAGGTTTTGGATGAAATTCCATCCTTGGGTTGAGAAAATCTTACATGAAGATTACTCAGTTTGACATTGTTGGCCTTATTCCTATGATGAAATAAAATCTTGTGAGATTCATAGTTGATCAACAAGTTGAAGACATAGAAATGCCTGAAAATTTAAAATTAAACACATTTCTGAAGGAATTTCATTCCGATTGTCACCATCAAGAATGTAATTTTGGGTTTTATGGGTTTGCTTTTGGCCAATCTCCTTTCCCAGTTCCAAAATCGATGCAAGAAGCACTAAAACAAAATGCTGATAAAGGAACTTATGCACCGGTGCCTGGAATAGAAGAACTTCGTGAAACTATTTCCCGTTACAATAAATATTATTTTGGAATTGATGTAGACCCAAAACGAATCTATGTTGGACCTGGAACTAAAGAACTACTCTATAATTTACTTGAAATTCTTCATGGAACAGTTATTCTGCCTTCACCATCTTGGTTAGGGTATCTTCCACAAATTAGATTCCTAAAGAAAAATTTTCACCTATTGTCAACTAGTTCAAATAAAAAAATTTCTCCGTATGATCTTAAAAAAATCTCATTAAGATTACCTGACAGACAAAAAATTCTAATTTTGAATAATCCAAATAATCCAACAGGTTTAATCTATGATAAATCAGAATTAGAAGAAATTACTAAAGTCTGCCGTGATCAGAACATAATTGTACTATCTGATGAGATTTATGCTCAAACAACATATGATTTTGATAAATTTGTAAGTATGGCAAAAATTTATCCCGAAGGAACTTTTGTGACAAATGGATTATCTAAATCTCATTCTTCAGGGGGTTATAGACTAGGTTATGTAATTTTTCCACAACATGCATTGAATGTTAAATCACAATTTAAAAAAATTCTAGCTACTGAGTATACTGCGGTTTCAACACCAATACAATATGCAGCTATAGCTGGTTTTGAAATCAATAAAGAAATGGATGAGTATTTTGAAATTACTAGAAGAATTCATCAAATTATGGGCGAGTATACCTATAACACATTAAACAAAATTGATGGAGTTGAGACAACAAAACCTCAAGCAACATATTATCTTCTTGCTGATTTTAATCGTTTTAAATCAGAATTCTACAAATCTGGAATTACAACTTCACAGAAACTTGCTGAAATTTTAATTCAACATCCATATCATACTGCAATTGTTGCTGGTGATGGACTAGTTCTAGAAAGAACTGATTTTAGCGCTAGGATGGCATACGTCGACTATGATGGGTCCAAAGCCTATGAATATTATCAAATGAATCCACCAAGATCTACCTCTGAAAAAGAAGAATTCGTACAAATTAACGCTCCACGATTAATAGCTGGATTAGAAAAATTAGAATTGTTTTTTGATAATATTGGAAGGAATGCTGATTCTAGCTCCCAAATTAAATTGGATTCAGTAATAGTTTCTAGATAATTATTCTTTTTGTAATG
This sequence comes from Nitrosopumilales archaeon, assembly GCA_016838845.1. GTDB lineage: Archaea > Thermoproteota > Nitrososphaeria > Nitrososphaerales > Nitrosopumilaceae > DRGT01. Next base: position 5,734 of record JAEHKV010000159.1, read on the forward strand.
CTTTTTTCAATTGATTATATTCGTCTACAGTTATTTCCCCCCGCGCTAACCTATTCTTTACTACATTCATAGGATCTTTACTAAGTAGTACACCAAACATTTTCTTTTTAATTGATTCACGATTATTTGATATGTTTTCAGAATTTGTATCAACTCGTTGTTTAATCCCATATACAGCAGTAAATAGAACCGCTAATCCTCCAAGTGCTAATCCAAATAATGCGGCTTCTCTTGAACTAGTACTATCTAAAATTAGCGGATCTACAATTACTGAAATTGCTTCAGCGTCTGGAATTATTTCTTCTGGAATAATATTTTCTATATTTTTTTCTATAGTTTCAATTATTATAAAATTAGTTGATACACCAACTGCCTCTTCAATTGTCAAATCTAGATAATTTCTATCAAACCAATCTTTGTAACTTGGTTCATTATAATATCTATCAAGATAATGTTGTGGGTTTTTATTCGGATCTACAAAATCAGCAAGTTTTTTATCTATTTTTTCAGAAGTTATTTGTGAACTTTGGTTTAATAACAAATCATCTTGTTCATCCACAACAATTGTTTCTTGCAGGCCTATCTCAAACTCATTTGGTGTGCCTATTTCTGACTGGGAAACCTCAGGCAATGAACTCTCATCAAATAATTCAAAGGTTACTCTTTCACCAGCAGTCATATTAAAAATAAATGCTGATGCATTGTATAATCCAAATTTTGTAAATTTTTGATTGGTATCCACACTTCTTTGAAAGGTATTATCTTGTTTTATGAGAGCTTGAGTTAGTAAAACAAATTCATTAGTATGATCTCTAATTATTACACTTACAAGACCGGATGATCCTTCTTCAACTGTACCAGAAAAAGTAATTTCGTCACCCAGTATATGGTTAATTTTGTCAATTTTGAGGTTAGTTACCTCTGCATATGCGGGCATAATGATTGAAAATACGAGTATTCCTATTACCGTGAGTGAAAAAATTGATTTTTTTTCATTCATTAGGTTGAATTATGTATTTTCATTTTTAAAAAAAACGCAGTATAGCTATGAACGTCTTTATAGTAATAGTTAAATGCATTTAAAAAATTTTGGAAAAAATTCACTATGATCTGCTATTTTGTTCTCTGTAGTAGAGATCTATTTGTTATTTAATGCATGTATGAAATCTGTTGAAAATGATTTCATTGAAATTTCTTTCATGTTTGCTTTGAGTGAATTGAGGATGTCTTGATATGAATCACCGTACAAATCTTCTAAAACTTGCTTTAGATATTCAGGATTTTCATAACAATCATCAAGCGTAGCGTTGAAGTCTTTTTGTAACATTGTCATTACTTTGTCAAGCTCTTCCATTCCTAATTCTAGTAAAGTATTTTTTACTGCCAATGTAACAAGTGTTTTTTGCATTTTTTCTAATTCATCTTTAGATGGTGCACATAATTCATGCGTTTTTCGAATTATTTCATTAATGTCTATTGGTTCTCTAAATACTGCAGATGGTTTTAGTCTATTCATTTCCATTTCTGTTTTTAATGTCATACGTTCAATAATCATAACTACTACTGCATTTGGATTTAACTCACGGATCTTTTTCAAACCATATACTCCATCATAAGTTGGCATAGACATATCTAGAAAGACTATATCAGGTTTGAGTTTTTGAAAAAGAAATACAGCTTCTTGACCGTTATATCCTGTACCAACTACTTTGATCTCATGGTTAGCAAGTAACTCACTAAATACATCTAGTGTATCTTTTTCATCATCAACAACAACTGCTCTAATTGTCATCTTTGAAACCTCCAATCCTGTTGGTAACTATTAACTTTGACATTCTACCTCACTCGTTTTTTTACCATCATACAATCCAGCTATCGCATCAACCATACATTCCGAAACATATGGAAATTCTGTCTCAATGATTGGGTACATTAAATCCTCAGGAGCTGATGAATGTGCAAGCCCTAATGAATGACCAAATTCATGCCTCATTATACTAGTTAATTGGTCGTCTGAAAGAGAATTTACATCATAAATTACGATATGGCTTTTTAATATCTCGCCTTGATCTACAATTGATTTTGTATAACCAGAATATCCATCAGGATCACTAAGGGATAATAATTCAATAGTTATGTCACCAATTGGTTTCTTAGAATTAAAAAATTCAAAATTTGTTGGTATCTGCAATTCTGTATTTTGTTGTGCAGCTATTTGCAATGCACCTATCCAACCTTTGTAATATGTAGATGTAGTACCTTTTGGACCTTTATGAGTAAATGAATTATCAATTTCTAAAGTTTCTTCTGAGGAAATAGCTCCTTTAATTAGATCTATTTTTTCTTTAGTAGCTAAATTATTATCTAAAATATTAACCTGAAGCGCTTGGTTTCCAGCGATCATCCAAGGAAACCATGTTTTTAGTGTGTCCCCTTTAAGATTTTGTACTAGATATTTTGATTTTGCATATTCTCCAACAACCATAACATAATCCTTTTCAACATTATTTTCATAAAAAGTAAAAACACCAACAAAACCGCCTATTATAAGACCAGCAATAGCTATTGTTGTATAATATTTTTTCATCATAACAAAACTTGTTTTTTCTTTTGAAACTACATTTTTAGTTAAGAGTTCCTTCTCTTTTTTCAATTCTAGTAAATTTTGTGATTCTGAAGTAAGTTGAGTTTGAAGTTTTATGTTTGATTTTTCTAATTCATGAATTTTTTTATCTGTAAGCACCTGCATTTCGAGTTTATCTTTTGCTTTTTCTAATTCTATGATTCTTTGTTGAAGTGTTTGATTGACTTTCGCTGTTGGGTTTATTTCTTGTTCAATCATATCTGAATGTGATTCGTCAGCAATTCGATTCTCTAAATCCCATTTTGACTTTTCAAGAATCAATTCAATTTTGTTAACCTTTTCTCGAATTGCCCTGTTGTAACTTTCTAAATCTACTCCACATTCGTCCCAGTTTTTGAATAACTCTTTTTTATCATACTCGACCTTTGACATTATTCATGAAGAAGCGTGTTGCTATATGAGAACGGGTATGTAATTTTCGATAAATACACCTGTTAGGCTCAAAATGAGGCTAAATCATTGCATGGTTTTATGCCTAAAACGAAGTTAGTATTTAACCCTGATCGGAAATTCGATCAGCTCGATCAAGAATATTTTACCATCCTGGGATAAATCCGGCCTTTCAATTGATCGATCTCCATGACCACAAAAATGGAGAGTCAAGCCTCTGTGGGCACGATATTCACAGAAGACCCTGATTCCTCTGCATATGAGTATAGAGAAACCCTAGAGAAGATTTTACTCCAATTATCATCATTTGGATTAACCTCAAATCAATGTAAGGTCTACATCTTTCTTGGAAAATATGGCTCTAAAACAGCACCAGATGTGTGTAGATCTCTAAAAATACCTAGAACAGAGACATACAAACTTTTGACCACATTGCAAAACAAAGGTATGGTCTCAGCCTCATTTCAACATCCGATTAAATTTACAGCAATTCCACTAGTTGAAGCAGTACATTCACTAATTAATACGGAAAAAGAGCGTATCAAAAATTTAGAAAATCAGAAATCCGAGTTAAATCAGTTATGGAATGAAATCCCAGAATTCCATAATGAGATACAAAAAACTGATGAAGATAAATTTCAAATGTTACAAGGCGAAAACCAAATTCATAGTAAAATAAACAATATGCTAACAACCGCCAACAGTACATTCTTAATTCTTGGTTCAGAAAAAGATTTGATAAAATTTTATCATGCAAATTTTATAGATACACTATCTGGATCTAAACTTGATCATAAAATTTTAACATCTTCATCTCAAAAAACACAATACATCTTTGATAATACTAAAAAAACAAGTGTAAGAAAACTTTCTCCTGAAATAGAACAATCCTTGTGCTTTATTGTTAAGGATAATGATGAAGTATTATTTTATTTAAAAAATTCTAATAGTGCCACTGATAAACCTACAGCAATGTGGACCACATCTAAATCAATGATTTATTCAAAAAAATTATTGTTTGATTCACTTTGGTCTGACTCCAAAGTAATTTTACATTAATTTTTTCATTTCATTAGTAACTAAAGGCAAGAAAGCACCAACATCAGTAACAATCCCTAATGCTTGCCAGGTACCCCTATCCATTAGCTTTGTCACGGTAGGTTGATTGATATCAATTACTATTACTTTCACATCTGCAGGTAACATATTACCTGTAGCAATAGAGTGTAACATTGTTGAAATCATAATCACCATTTTAGCATTTTTCAGTACTTCCTTGTATTTTTTTTGAGCAACTGTAACATCTGTAATCACACCTGGAAGAGGACCATCATCACGAATCGAGCCAGCCAGTACTAAAGGAATTTTTCTTTTCACACACTCATACATGATTCCTTTTTTGAGCTTGCCAGTTTTCACCATGCCGGAAATGGATCCTGCTTTGAAAACAGCATTAATTGCATCCATATGATTTCGATGACCTCTAACTGCTAAAGTGCCATCACGTACATTCATTCCTAATGAAGTTCCTAATGTAGCATATTCAATATCATGAACAGCTAGTGCATTACCAGCTAGAATAGCATCAATAAACCCGTGTTTTACGAGACTTGCAATCGAATCTGCTGCACCAGTATGAACTATTGCAGGTCCTCCAACCAGAACAATTTTTCCGCCAGATTTTTTTGTTTTATAGATATCTTCTGCAACACGTCTTGCAATATGTTGTGTTGGTCTTTCACTAGAAGTATTGCTTCCCATAAACTCGAAAACATTCATTCCCTCTCTTGGTCTTTCTGGAGGAGTTATTTTGACTCCTCTTTCACCAACAACAATTTTGTCACCTTTTTTTACTTCTCGAACAGGAACACAAGTTGCTTTGTTTCCTTTAACTACAATACATTTGTCCATCATCATATTATCGACGTCTATCCAACGATTTTTGTAAAAAATTTGCGTATTATTATTTGTAGTACTATAGAAATTTTCCGGCATTACCATATTTTTTAATGTAGTTTTTAACAATACCACTTTTTGTAATTTTGCAGTAGCACCTTCTCTATATACTAAATCTAAAATTATATCTAGATGTTTTTGATTTTTGCCTTGAACAAGAAGTTTTGCATAACTTTGATCTTTTTTCTTCTTACCAATACTGATTTCTTGGACCTCAAACTCTCCATTCACATCCATGATCTTATCAAAGATTTTAGTAAGTATCAGAGAATCAATTAAGTGTCCACGAACCTCTATCACTTGTGAATATTTAGCCATAATGAAACTAAGAATAAGTACTAACTAAAATCTTTACCATTAAAAAGACTGAATTAGATGTGGGGGAGTTAAACAGGAAGGGACACTTTACCTTTGTATTCTAGAAGTTTATCAGCTTGAAATAATTTTTCTAAATTTTCTTTCTGTTCTTTATTCACACCTTGCACAAGAGTTTTTGAATATCCATTATTATCGACCAGTGCGACAATATAGCCACTAGTATCAGTTAATACAAATCCAGAAGACTCATCAACTATTGCGTAGAGATTTTCTTCTCCAACAGGCTCCCAGACGTTTGTTTTACTATTTTTCAAAGCCAATGCAGGCATAGCTTTACCATCTGTTAATTTGTTAAGATATTCTCTGGCTTCTGCTACTCTTTTTTGCCCAACTTTCAGTGCTTGAAAATATTGCACAAATATTCAAGAATCTAATAATTATAAAAATTGTATCATAGGTATTAATTTCCGATTTCTAATTGTTTAAGTAATCGATTTACAAGTTTAGTATTTTCTTTACGTTCATTAAGAATTTCTTCTAATCTTTTTTTCTTTGCCACTGATTTTTTTGATTCGATAATCTGAAAATATTCTTCATCTAGATCATTATTAGATTGAAGTCTTTTTATTATTTCAAATAAAATCCCTATAACTTGATTTTGTGCCTGAATTAACTCATCATTGTTTTTTTCAGAAATTTTATTTCACCACTTTGCTAAGATTATTGTGAGAGTTTAGATAAAATCTCCATGAGATATTTATTTTTAATTTCATTACTTGCTGTATCAAAAAATGGCTGAAGTTTTTGTTTTTGAATTCCTTCGTTAGCATAAACATTCGCTTGAAATGCCATTTCTAATTTATCTACTTCATGAAGAAATACAGCTTCGTCAGTTTGTCTTTCTTGGTACTCATTCCAAATGCTTAGATATTTTTCAACTAAACTATCTGGTAAATTATTAAAGATTTTTTTCATTGTTTCATTTTCAAGTTTTTCTTTTTCTTTTTTTGAAATTTCTTCATTAGTTAAATCACCTATAATGGATTCCGCAAGATCATGCATCAAACTCATTTTCAAAACTTTTGTTGTATCGAGATTCTGTAAATCTGATAAAACCATAGCGATGACAGACATCGAAAAACAATGATCTGCTACTGATTCAGGATTAGTCATTCCAAGCTTATTTTTCCATCCTTGCCTAGGTATTTTTTTTAAATTTATGGTTGTTTTAAAAAATTCATCAATCAAGATTTCAGTGTTTTGTATTGGTATCAGCTAAAACTCTAGAATTATAGTAACGTTGACTAATGAATTTGCCAAGTACTTTACTTTCGAGAATAAAATTATAGAAATAATTTGATTGCATGTCATTCATTACGAAGCAAGTATAATCTGTGTATATTAAATAATTCGAACAAAATAATACCCTAACACCCCTCATTATTTTGTTGAAAATTTATACAAAAACAGGAGATGATGGTACAACAGGATTAAGCGGCGGTAGGAGGGTTCCAAAATCTCATATTAGAATAAGAACATATGGAACTATAGATGAGATTAATTCCATTCTAGGAGTAATTCTTACAAATAAGCTAGATCAGGATATAGAACAATTATTAAAAAAGATTCAAAATGATTTATTCTCACTAGGGGCTGATCTTTCTAATCCTGATTTGAATGAACAAGGTGAAAGAGTTACAGTAGAAATGGCAGAATTCTTTGAAGGTAAAATTGATAATTTTGAAAAAGAATTGGCCCCAATAACAAATTTCATCCTTCCTGGTGGAACAAAAAATGCTTCACTTCTTCATTTTGTGAGGACTATTACACGAAGAGCTGAAACACAATTAATAGAATTAGCCAAAGATGAAGAGATTAACGATGCATGTAAAAAATATCTTAATAGACTTTCTGATCTTTTTTTTGTTTTAGCTAGGATAATTAACAAAAGATCTGCTGTTCCAGACATTATTTGGAAACCAAAAAAAGACACACTTTAATCCCTCTGCCTAAAAAATTTTGATGTGCCAGGGTAGCTCAGCCCGGGAGAGCACTCGGCTGAAGACCGAGCTGTCGCGCGTTCAAATCCCGCCCCTGGCACATAAAATAATGCTAAACTAAATCTACACAATGTTTAATAATATGGCATCCTCTTTTTCATCCGACATTCATGGTAAAAAAAACTAAAACCACTAAAAAGACAAAAATGAAATCAAAATCTAAAAAAACTAAATCAAAGTCTGCTAAAAATTCTAAAAATGTACCATTAGATAATAATGTTATTGTAATTGTTGATGACGATTTAACGATAGATAAAGAAAAAGAAATGGAAGAAAGGCGGGCATATTTAGAGGAAGCACGCTCTCAAGAATCATCTGATTAAGGTAATCTTTATCCAGTTTAATAATAATGAATAATTATGCGTGCATTATGTCTAGTTACTATCAAACCTGGTAAGGTTGATACTGTTGTTAAAATTTTAAACAAAAAAAGAAAATCCGTTAAAGAAGTAATGATAGTCACTGGCCGTGCTGATATCTGTGCATTTTTACAAGGTTCAATTCAAGACATAAATAATATGGTTATTGATTTTAAAAAAATTAAAGAGATAGTTAATACTGAAACATTAATTGAAGTTGAGGTTGATTTAGGATGGTAAGAGCAATAGTATTAGTTACCTCTCCAAAAAAACTAATTGCAGCAAGACTCAGGAAAGTTAAATCAGTTTATGAGTCATTTCCTGTAAGTGGACAGTTTGATGCTGTTGCAAAAATCCAAGTTGAACAATTATCTGAAATTAAAGATATTACTACAGAAATTCAAAAAATTAATGGTGTTGAAAGAACTGAAACTATGGTCGAGGTACAATAATAAAGATTTTAACGCCCCTAAAGATTAGTGATTCTATGAATATTAAAAAAGTTGGCAATGTTATTTTGGCTGTAAAGGATTTAGACAAATCTTTAAAATTTTATCACGAAATTATTGGTTTACCAATTAAAAATCAGAGACGAACATGGATTGATTTAGGAATATCTGGAGCATTACTTAGTCTTCATCCAGCCTCTTTAACTGCAGAACTTGTAGGTGGTTCAATTGATAATGGTATCACTATTGGTTTTCTAGTCGGCGACTTGAAATCTGCACTAGACGAATTAAAGTCAAAAGGTGTGAAAATTTTCCGTGATACTGTTGAAAGAGAACCGGGGAAAAATGCTATTGTATTAGATCCTGATGGATATTTGGTTTCATTGTTTGAACCATCATTTAAGGATAAAACTCAACAATCTGGCGGATATCAAGGATTTACCCCTGCTTAAATTATTTTTTTAATTTTATCAACAATATTACTAAGATTTTTTTCATTAGATTCTATTGTAACATAAAATGTAATGTTGTTTTTTTGAAATACAAGGACGGAAACCTTTTGGTGTTTTATTAATAAATAATCAAGTTTACCTAATGTAGAACTTGATTTTTTACGAAGAGTATTTAGGGTCGAAATTGTAAAAAATTCATTTTTTGCCTGATCGGATTTCAGCAAAGGTTTTTTTCCAGGTCGTATAATTCCACTAAGCGTTCTACCATATTCATTAATTGTTCCTGCATATCTGATACTATTAGAAACATTCAAAATTTTTTGACATTTTTTCCTATAGTTAATTATAGATTCTTTCCATTTTTGTTCGGGAGTTTTTATCATGATCAAATTTTGAATTGAAATTTATAAGGATTCCTAAAAATCTGAGGAAATTTCACACAATAAAAAATTATCATAAAATGTTGTTAAAATATTTTAGTTTTGATGTTGTTTTTCTTTTGAAATCTTTTCAACTTGTTTCTTCAATTCTAAATTTTCTTTTTGTAACTGATCACGCTCAGATTTTATTACTTCGACAGAAAATTGTCTTGAAAATAGTGGATGGCCTGGCGGCACGATTCCAAGGAAAGTCATATCAAACAAACTTGATGCATATTTTTGATATGTTCGTTGGAAATCCTGTAATTTTGTGGAAAGTGATTCATTTTGTCGAGAAAAATTCTTTCTTACAGATTCAGTTGTTGAAGTGAACGTTAGAGGAGTTAATCTAGGGGGGATTCTTGGAAATTGAAATGCGTATGGAAGAATATTGGGATTTAATCCATAAAGGTCCATCAAATGCTTTGTTGTAGAATCATCCATTAACCAAACACCATGTTTCGGTTATTTCTGCTTTGTCTTTGTTCGTTTGATATAGTAGAGTGTCAATTTACAGTCATTGTAGCTCAACTACAGCTGATCGCTGATCCTTATACAACAGTCATTTTAGATCGCTAATACGAAAATGCGAGAACAAAGAAAATATTGTTTAAAATGTAAAAAAGAAATTAAGAGTTCAGATTTACATAAAATTATAATTTATGTAGTTGATGAAAAATTTTCTGAGCATCATTATGAACACATTGAATGCACAAATAGGTTTACAATCTAATTTTTGTATTCGTAGACTTGATAGATTTTTCCTGTAACTCTTGAGCGATAATTCCACTCATCGTTCTCCCAACGGACAGCTGTAAAGGATTTTTGAATTGATGGATGTAAACGAGTATACACGTCATCTCCAATTAGAATCTGATCAGATTTTGCAAAAGATTGAATTTTTGCAGCGATATTCATTGGGGGCCCAATCAGATCAACATATGATTTTTCTGCATTTGCACCATATCGAACAATTATATTTTTACCAAAATCAATCCCAATTTTTACCATCAAGTCTGGGTAGTCATATTGGTTTAGAATTGGATTGATTCCTTTTTTTATTACAGCAATCATGGATTTTGCACAATTTACAACGTTATCAGCAATTCTTAACTGGCTTTTTTCTGCTATAAAATAACCTATCGCTGCATCTCCAACAAATTTTAACACATAACCATCAAATTGTTTAATTACGGCAGCCATTTCTTGAGCAAATGAGCTGATTATTATAGCTAATTTTTCTTCAGGAAGTTCCAACATCATTGCTGTAGATCCAACTAGATCGACATAAAGTACCATCATATCAATCTTAGAAAATACATGTTGGCGGAGAAATTTGTCAGATTCATCAATCGAACCAACATACTCATAGCCTTTCTTGAGGGCCCCCCAAACTCGTGTTTGTGTTTCTTTGATCAGAGTTTCTGGGTCAACTACTTTTTGTTGGTCATTTCGTCGGATTGACATACCACTTAATTTGCGCGCTGAATCATCTTTTGGGGTTGTTTCTTGATGGTTCTGTTTTCCTTGATTATCATTATCATTTTCAGCCATAAAAAACACCTATTCTAGTGGAAAATCAGTCTTACAGATAGGGCAATGACCTCTTTTTCCTTTATAACCATCATTATGATATTCAACGATCTCAGCATTACAATTTGTGCAACGGATTTTTTCTGTTTCCAATATGAAGAATCCTAATTTTCGCTATTTAAAAAAATGTATCGATGTAAGGTTTAATGGTAGTAAAATTAATCCAAGTTTGTGCGTATAGGCACTAACTCCTCGGATGAGTTTTCTCAAATTTTGAATGAAAAATATGACGATATACAGAAAAATTTTTTGAATAACATCAAAACCATGACAAAAATGGTTTCAGTCAAAGTTATGTTAGGGGATAGTACGGTTACAGAACAATCTACGTTTGATCCTATATTAATCAAAAATTTTTATGAAAAAATTATCAAAAAATTACATGATTGGAATGTTCAAGATATTACTATTACAAATAATGAGGGTTTAAGAAGAATTTTTACAAAGTTTCAAATCCAGGAAGGAAATTATCTTTTATCTGGACATATGTCTCAGCAATTTCATGTTTTGTTATATTATAAACTTGAACAACGAGTTATTGAATGTCAAAAAGAGCTCGCTGAAATTATTGATAAAACAAAGGATGGTGAATCCAAAATGGCTAGTCTTGGAGACAAATTTATTCTGGATAAATTAAAAGAAATGGGTTATTCTGATCTAGATAATCAGAAACTATTTGAAATATTTTTTAGTGATGATAAATTACGGGAAAAGATCTATGAGAATATTGAACAAAAATCAGATATAGATTTTCAGAAATTAGTTAAAAAAAAGACTGAACTTTTCAATGAATTAGATAGTTTGCTAATTGAATTATATCAAACCACATCTGTTTTGCTAGATGACGCAAAACTTGTTTCTGGAGAAGAAGGTTGTTTATGTACCTTCGATCTCGAATTTATTAAAAATAAAAACAAAGAAGGTCTCTTTGACACAAGAAAAATTCCTGAAAATATAAAGCAAAAAATTATTCAACGCATGGATCAATTTTCAAATTTTTTAAAAAATAATAATTAGCACTTATAACTAGGAATTAATTTGTAAATATTACATCGAGAGACCAGCAAACTGAGGCGAGGTCCTCAAAGGGGAGAGCCGATCCCTCGATTAATTTTGATCGGCTAATTGTAAGTATTTAGGCTTTTCTTCAATTATACGCATGTTTGTGTAACTCAATTTGATAGTGTATTGATTAGAACAAGTCAAATATGCCGTAAAAAAACGAAAAGACCTCATGAATCCATCCATTGAAGAGATAGAAAAATGTCAGTTGGTACAAAGTAATGTAATTAAGAAAACACCTTTACTTCACTCACCATATTTTAGTCAATTAACTAATTCTGAAATTTATTTTAAATCTGAGTTTCAACAAAAAACTGGCTCGTTTAAAATTCGTGGCGCATATTATAAAATCAAATCATTGACTGATGAAGAAAAAAAGAAAGGTGTTGTTGCAGCGTCAGCAGGAAATCATGCACAAGGTGTAGCTTTTGCGGCATCATTAGAAAAAATATCATGTACAATTGTAATGCCAAAACATGCATCACCAGCTAAAGTTGCTGCAACCAGAAGATATGGCGCAAAAATAATTCTAGAGGGAGATAATTATGATGAATCTTGGGCCAAAGCCAAAGAAATTTCTGAAGAAACTGGAGCAAAAATTATTCATGCATTTGATGATCCTCAAGTGATAGCTGCACAGGGAGTCATCGGTTTAGAAATTTTGGAAGACCTTCCAGATGTTGATGAAATCTATTTGCCAATAGGGGGAGGTGGTTTAGCCGCGGGTGTCTTAATTGCTGTAAAAACAAAAAATCCCAAAGTAAAGATAATTGGAGTACAATCAAAATCTTTTCCAGCGATGAAAAATTCGTTAGAAACAGGTTCACTTCAAGCAACAGGAGGAGCACGAACTATTGCGGATGGGATATCAGTGAAAAAACCAGGCTCTTTAACATTTTCAATACTCAAAGACTTGATTGATGATATAGTTTTGGTTGATGACTCACAAATAATCAAAGCAATGTTTTTGTTAATGGAAAGAGCAAAAATTGTCGTAGAACCAGCTGGTGCTGTAGGTCTGGCTTACCTACTTGATAACAAACCTTCCTCAAAGAAAAAAGTTGTTACTATATTGGCAGGAGGAAATGTTGACATGTATTTATTAGGACAAATTGTTGATAAAGGACTTGCAGCGATGGGAAGATTGCTTAAGATATTCATTCTTTTACCTGATAAGCCAGGGGCATTAAAAGAAGTAGTAGATGAAATCACTTCCGCAAATGCAAACATCGTTGAAGTTGTTCACGATAGATTGAGTTTGGATATTAATGCTGGATCTGCAGGTGTTACCTTGAGTTTAGAGACAGAAGGAGAAAAAAGTGCTCAGGAATTAATACAACGATTAAAAGATAAACAAATACAGTTCAAATTAATGACGTAATGTTCATTTGAACTTTTTTTTCACAAATTTACTTAATCCTTGTTTTCTAAGCAATTCTGATTCTTTTAAAACAGAATCATGTTGAGCAGACTTGTGGCTTTTAAGTTTCTTTTTCAAATCTGCAGATTCAATGGCAAGAATTTTCATTGCATAAATTCCTGCGTTTGCAGCTTTATTGATCCCAACTGTAACTACAGGTGATCCAGTAGGCATTTCAGATATTGATAGCAAAGAATCTAATCCACCAAAGGCAGAGAATTTTGATTTTTCAGATTTTTTTTCATGTTTATCATTGTAAACAAGAATTGGTACACCAATAACTGGAATAACAGTATGTGATGCAATCATTCCAGGTAAATGAGCTGCACCACCGGCACCAGCAATAATTACTTTGAAACCATTTTTTTCCGCATGTTTTGCATACTCTTCTAATCTAGATGGTGTTCTGTGTGCAGAGATAATTTGATCTTCGTGTCTTATTTTGAATTTATCTAAAATTTCTGCTGCTCCATGCATAATTCTACTATCAGAACTAGAGCCCATAATTATGCCAATTAATGTTTTTTTTCTATAATTCACGTATTTCAAAAACAAAGAGCTGTTTTTATCTATAACGAATTTTATTACAATCAGATCTTAATCCTGAAAATTCTTAATTCTTAATCAATTTTTTCTTCTTTTTTCCATTTTTGAACAATTATCCCCAGCACAGCGCCAAAGGCAAGATGAGCAATTAATGTCATCATAAACAAGTTGTATCCGTCCATGTGTTCAACACCAAATGCACCTTTCATTATTATCAAATATGGTGCAAGCATCATTCCAATCTCTATGATAAACGCCCAGATCATTCCATACCACCATTTTCCTTTTCCTATGACCAAGGCATAGACTATTCCAAAGGTAGCACCATTCCAAAAATGCCAAAGAGCTCCAGCCATAAACGCATCTAGAGGGGCATGATACAGATTCATTGGAACACCTGACTGCATTATTACTTGTTTTACTTCAGATAGTGCGGTAATTTTTTCTGTTAGAAATAATCCTACAAGTGAGATCATGCTGTCCATTGGTATCCATTTTGTGAACATGTAGCTAGGAATCCTAACTGCTTCTAGTGCAAATGATGCAATCGCACCAGCTCCCATTCCTACAAACAATCTATTTGTAATATGTGGAAATTTTGAGCGGGATAAGATTCCTATTACAAATATTGCAATCACAGATGGGATAATTACAACATCTCGGTAAGTTGCATAAGAAATAATTCCCAAAGGAGCAAAAATTAACAGGCTTGATGAAGCTCCACTTAGAATAATTATGATTATGATAAGTCCAAGTTCTGTCCTTCTTTTTTGAAGTATACTTGACATAATTAATAATCAAAATCTAGTTATTTGGTTTTATCTCAAGTGCAAGTCGAAAATCGAGCGTTTTGGCAACCTGTGATATTACAATTTGTTCCTTCAACCCTATGACATTTTCTGCATGTAAAACAGCCACAACTATCTTCTCTCATAGTTCCTTCATGGCAAAATGGGCATTCAAGTTCGCTAGATGTTTCCATACCGAGCAACAAGTAAATTTGATTTAAAAATGATTATCCAAATTACTTCCAATTTACAGTTCGTATCAAATGTTAATCCTGAAAATTAAATGACAAAATTTGACATTTTCTTACAATTAAATTAATCCAATATCATTGCATGACTCATGGGAAAAGTATTAGGGATTATTGGAGGCGGACAACTTGGCATGATGCTTACAGAAGCAGCAAAAAAGATGCCCGAAAAAATTTCTAAAATAATAGTATTGGATCCTACATTAAACTGCCCCGCAGCCAAAGTTGGCGCTCAACAAATTGTTGCTAGTTTTAAAGATGAGAATGCAATTGTTGATTTAGCAAATCAATCAGACATTCTTACTTATGAAATTGAATCAGGAAATAGTAAGGTTCTAAAATCTGTCGAAGATAAGGTGGAAATTAATCCCTCTCCAGAAACTTTGCAAATAATTCAAGATAAATTGATTCAAAAAAAAATTCTTGCAGAAAATAATATTCCAGTCGCTGACTTTTTTGAAATTGAATCATTATCTGATTTAAAGAATAAAATTCCAAACTTTGGCTTTCCAGTTTTATTAAAAGTTAGAAGAGATGCTTATGATGGTAGAGGCAACATCAAGATAAATTCAGAATCTGAAATAAAATCTGCTTACGATAGTTTTGATGGCAAATCATTATTTTTGGAAAAATTTATTGATTTTAAAATGGAAGTTTCCGTAATTGCTGCAAGAAACACAAAGGGTGAAATTGCAACTTATCCTCTAGTTGAAAATATTCATGAAGAAAATATTCTTCGAATGACAATTGCACCTGCTCGAGTATCATCTGCTATTTCAGAAAAAGCAAAACAAGTTGCAATTAGAACAATGGAGGTTTTAAAAGGAGCTGGAGTGTTTGGGATTGAAATGTTTGTAACTGAAAATAATGATATAATGATAAATGAGATAGCGCCTAGAGTTCACAATTCTGGACACCATACTTTACAGTCAAGTAAGACAACTCAATTTGAACAACATCTTAGAGCAATTTTGGGCTTAGAATTAGGAAATACAGAACTTGTTTATCATACAATAATGTATAATATTCTGGGACCAAAAGATTTTACGGGAAAATACAAGCCAGTAAAAATTGAATCTGATAATGTATTTTTAAAAATGTATGGAAAAGAAGAGTCAAAACCAAAAAGAAAATTAGGACATTTTAATGTCGTAGGTCGAAATAATGAAAACGTTGACCATCTTCTAGAACGTGTTAATAAAATTAAAAACTCAATTCAGATTGTATCTATAAACAACTCATAATAGTTTATTAACACAAAAATTGGATGCCAAACATGGCGTTAAAGGCTTCATTGATCTTGGCAGGAATTTCTGTTGCATTATTGGTAATCTATGGTGCTGATGTGGCTGCAGGTGGTACTACTGCCGGTGAAGGATTTTTGCCTTTAGATGCAATGGCTAGAGGAATAGGATTTGGAACTCCACCGATTATTCTCTCATTTGTTGCTTATTTTATCTCAAGAAAA
>JAEHKV010000160.1 GCA_016838845.1 Nitrosopumilales archaeon
TACTTGGCCAGAAAACGAATTGGTAAATTTATGGCAAAAAAATTCCCAATTAAAGACGCTGATTTAGTAATTCCAGTTCCAGATTCTGCACGACCTGCAGCACTAGGTTATTCGCAAGAACTTGGAGTACCTTTTGATGAAGGATTGTTAAAAGATCGATACAGTAGAAAAGGACCACTACGAAGTTTTATTGAACCTCATCAAAGCGATAGAATAGAAATTAACAGATGGATTATTCCAATCACTGAAATAATTGAAGGAAAACATGTTGTGGTTGTTGATGATAGCTTAGTTAGGGGAACTAGCTCAAAGGCTATTATCAAAGCATTAAGAAGAGCCGGCGCAAAAAAAATTAGCATGTTGGTCACTTATCCGCCAATTCGTTATCCATGTTATGCAGGAATTGATTTCCCATCACAAGAGGAACTCGCCACATTTGTAAATGGAGGAAATCAAGATGAAAAAACAATTATTGAAAAAGTTAGGTCGGATATAGGCGCTGACTTTCTAGGATATAATGATGCAGAAAATCTAGCAAACGCAGTTGGGATTCCAAAAGATTCTCTTTGTTTTACTTGTTCAACAGGAAATTATGATTCTCTTGGCATAAAGCCAGAATTTAAGACAAGAGAAGAACTGAAAGGCGAATAACAATGGAAACTGCATATGTCTTAGTAAAAAGTGAAATAGCTCACGAAATGGATGTGATGCGAGAATTGTTAAAGTTGGATTCTGTTAAAGAAGCGAAAGGTACTTTTGGTGTTTTTGATATTTTTGTAAAAATTGAAGCGAATTCTAGCAAAGAAATTGAGGACATTGTCACAAAACAAATACGAAAAACGGAACATGTATTGTCTACAACAACACTTCCGATAATCCCTGAACAAGATTAACTTGGAATAATATCTCCAAACACTCTTAATAATAGGATCAGATGATATCAACCAGTGAATAATTACACCATGCTAATTGGTGCAGGTATTGGTGGAATAGTAATTATTGCTCTAGTTATTACTCTTGATATCTCTAAAGTGGCGATTGCAACACAGGATTATGATATTTACGTAGACCCACTTATTGATAAACAAAGTCTATTTGTTATGGGTAGAGTTACAATTCAAAATACTGGGTCTCAACCATTAACTAATGTTAGAGTTAATTTTGGTGGTGGCGACATTTTAGAACTTGGCACTCTTGACGCGGGAGAAAGAGTTATTCTTTCTCCACCTGCTGAAAATGAAATGAAATTTGTCCAGGTTACAGCTGATCCAGATATTTTTGTGAGCAAGGCCTACAGAACTCCTCCAAAAATGGTTGGAATGATGGGTTCCTAGAAAATTTCTTGGCGCTTAAATGATTTTAAACTTAACACGCTACTTCGCTTTTACCACCATGATCATACAAGCGAACCATAGTGTCTACATCACATGCAGAAATGAATGGAAATTCGGTGGTCATTTTAGGTGCCATTAGGTCATCAGGATCCTCTGAATGTGCAAGACCTAGTGCGTGTCCTACTTCATGTCGAATAACGCCAGCAAGTTGCTCATCAGTAAAATCATTCGTTCCATAAATCTTAATACTTGCCTTTAGAATCTGGTTATTTACTTCATCCATAATTGTACTCGTCCAACCAACATATCCGTCTGGGTTGATAGCACTTTCTAGTATAATGTTGATGTCTCCAAATCCACTACCTTCGGTTACTTCAAACTTTGTTGGAATTGAAAATTCGGTTGGAGTTTCAGCAGCTGCCAACATTGCACCAGCCCATCCTGGATAAAGTATTGAAGTGGTGCCTTGTTCACCTTTGTTAAGTAAAGAGTTGTCTATCTCTATTGGTTCTTCATCCATAAAAACTGCTTTTACTAATTCAAACCGTTCATCGGTAAGACCCTTTCCTGACACCGATATACGTATCACCTCACCTTCAGGTACAAGCCAAGCTATCCATGTGTCAATTTCCTCTCCTCTAAGATTTTGGATTGCAAAGCCCGAGGGTTGGTTAATCGCTTGTGATTGGTATTCTGATCCAGCTAATTGTGCAAACATAAATGAATAAACTCCTATAATTGCTGCAATTGCAACTACAGCCATAACTCCTGTCTTGTAGTATTTTTTTACAGCAGCTTGTTTTGCTTTATTTTCAATTTCAACTTCTTTTTCTAAGAACATTTTTTCTTGTTCTGTTTCAATCGCAGTCTGTGTTTCTTTTTCTAGCTTTGTTTTCATTTCATCACGAGCTTTCTGCATTTTTTCTTTTTCATCTTCTGTCATACTAGTAACTTTCTCAAACATCATCTTCTCTTGTCGTAATTCTAACATTTCTTGGGAAAATTGTTCTAATTGTTGTTCTAACTTTTTATAATCTCTAGATTTTTGTTCAAATTTCTTTTTTAGCTCTTCATATTTTTGTATTGCAGGATCTCTTCCAACTGAAATATTGCCACCTTTTTTGATGGTTTCTAATGCTTTCATAGCATCTTGCAGTTCTTTTTCAAGCTCTGAAAGCGAGTAAATTTTATCATCAGATTTGTCTTGACTCATCTATTTTTCCTCAAATGAACTCCTGTTAAAATCTTAAAATTTTTTCTAATATGGTACTTTCTAGGGAACAAAATTATTCATGAAATAGCCCTTTTAGGCACTTTAATGCCCGTTTAAGAAAATTTACATGACATTAAAACTAGGTTTTCTAATTGAAGTTCTTAGGTTCAGGAAAAGTAAAGGATCTCTATGATCTGGAAGACGGTACTCTACTCTTCAAATTTAGCGATAGGGTTTCTGCATATGATGTAAAATTCAATGAAAATATTCCCAAAAAGGGAGAGGTTCTTTGTAAATTTGCCGAGTTTTGGTTTAATGAACTACAAACTCCAAATCACTTTGTAAACCGAAAATCTGATACTGAAATTATAGTTAAAAAAATGGAAATGTTGCCAATAGAATGCGTAGTTAGAGGTTATTTTTATGGGAGTCTGGTAAATAGATGGAAAAATGGAGAGATAGAATTACCTCCTGGAACTGATACACAATTAGCTGCAAAATTACCTGAACCAATTTTTGATCCTACTACAAAAGCTGAACATGACATTCCTGTTACTAAACAAATGGCAATAGACAAAAAGTTAGTAACAGAAGAAGAATACAATTGGCTATCAAAAACTTCTATTGAAATCTACAAACAAATGGTGGCAGTTACTGACAAAGCAGAATTTATTCTGGCAGATCTGAAATTAGAATTTGGAAAATCTAATGACAAAATTGTATTAGGGGATTCTATAGGTCCTGATGAATATAGACTGTGGCCGAAAGAGGCTTATCAAGTAGGAAAAACACAAGAAGCATATGATAAACAATTGCTACGAGATTGGTTAACTGAACATGGTTATCAAAAACAATTTGATGATGCAAGGGCTGCTGGCAAAAATCCAATAGCACCACAAATTCCTTCTGATTTAATAAATAAAATGACTGAAAGATATGTTACAGCATATGAAAGACTGACTGACGGTTCTCTTTAACTCGAATTTCATTTTTCTTGATTAAACAATTTTTCTAATTTTTGTAAAATAAGCCCCCGATGACGTAAAAATGGTAATATTTCCCCAAAACCCCAAATTTCCAAACAATCTCAAATTGCTATTATTTTCTTAATAGCATATCTAGATAGTTGATAGTGTTACTACTGAAATTGTAGCGGTCATGATTTTTTTATAATGGGAATAAATTGATGCGAGAGGACAAAAAAATGTGATATTAGGATCTTTTAGCTTAATTTCACACAAACAATACGTATGTCAACCCTAATGGAAAAGCAAATTCAAGTTAATCGTATTCTCACGTTAAATTCAAACCAAGCTAGGGCAATTGAAGATCCTGCACGAGCTGCAATCATAAAAATTCTCTACAAGAAAGCACTTTCTGCCGAACAAATTACGAATAGCCTCAGAAAAACTGGACACAAAAAAGCATTAACTACAATACGACATCATCTTGAAATTCTCAAAAAAACTGGTTTGATTGAAATGGTGAGGATGGAGGAAACAAGAGGCGCAGTAACAAAATTTTACAGCACATCAACAAAGCTTTTGGGTTTTGACATTCCTGATGACTTTGAAACCAAATACTCGTCAGTAATTAAAAAAACTTCAACTAAGATGGAAAAACTCCTTAAAGGGATATCTTCCAAAACAATGGTTAAAACCAAAAACCAAAAGACGAATGATTCAAAAGAATATTCTCAATACCTCATGATAGAAATAGTAAATCGTGCTATGACAAACGTATTAGAAAACGGTCATCATAATCATCATTCTAAATAATAATTGTAAATTAGTGTTATAAGAGGCAACAATATGGAGATATGAGCAATAAAATTGGAACAAAAGGCAATCGATCTCTTAAAAGGCAAGAATCTTGTGTTTATTGCAACGTTAATGAAGGATGGTTCCCCACAATTGTCTCCAGTATGGGCTGACTATGAAGATGGATTTGTAATGGTAAACACTGCCGAAGGAAGAATAAAACACAAAAACGTTCTAAACGATACTAGGGTAGCTGTTTCAGTTGTTGCAAATGAAAACCCTTTGGACATGACAACAATTCGCGGTAAAGTTGTTGAAATTTTACCAGATTATGATTACGTACACATAAACAAACTAACTAAAAAATACATGGGAATAGAAAACTATCCATTTCGTAGAGAA
>JAEHKV010000161.1 GCA_016838845.1 Nitrosopumilales archaeon
AGTAATTAAAACGTCAGGAGGAGATTTAGTTATTTTTCTTCTCTGTGATTGAGATGTATCACCATGTCTAATTTCTATTGTTAAACCATCATTTTTTGCATAACGAATAATTCTTCTGAATATATCTCGGTTAAGTGCTCTTAATGGAGTGATGTAAAGCGCTTTAATCTTACCATTTCTTTTTGATTGTTTAATAAGAGAAAAAATTGGGATGACTGAACTTTCTGTTTTTCCAGAACCTGTAGGGGCTATTACAAGTGAATCTCTTTTTTGAAAAATAATTGGGATGGCTTTTTTTTGAATTTTAGTTAAATGTTTGAATCCAAAGGAGTCAAACTTTGTAAGAAATGGATCAAGAAGTTGATTCTTCTGTTTGCTTAGACCTTGATTTTTCATATACTATTACACCAACAAGCCCAATTGCAAATAAAATAACTACAATAATTGGAATAGAATCGAAAATTCCTGCCATATTTTTCTTTCAAATAACCGTGGTTAAATAGCTTAAGACTGATCATGTAATCCAATCTCAGAGATTACAAAATAAAATTTGTTTTCTTCAAAGGGTGAATACACATTTCCTGTGAATTTGTTACCTTCTTTTGAGAGTCTGATTTTAATATGTGTAAACATGTCGATAGAATTTTTCAAGTTTTCAATTTCTTTGTTGTCGATAGTTCTGATCATATTTGTTATTAGAATAGGAACCTTGTTTTGTATAGAAAATAGTGATAGAGTACGCATGTACTTCATGAAAGAAATATTTTTTTCTAATGATAGCTTATCTTTGGAGTATTCAAACGAAAACAAGTCAGTAATATTATCGATTACGATTAAAGCAAAATTAGAGTCTTTAATTTTTGATAGATAGTGAATTTGTTCTGAAGTATTAGTTACTCTAGCCACCTGAACATTTTCCAATAAAGACACATCTAATTGGCGTTCATGAATAACTTTGTGCATTCTTTCTGGTCTAAATTTTCCTGTTGTATCTTGAAAAAAGACTTTACCACCACTAAGTAGAGAGTTTATTGCTATCTGCATCGCCAATTCTGTTTTGCCTGTTCCACGAGCACCGAAAATATCTATGATAAGACCATCCTTAATACCTCCACCAAGAATCTGATCTAATTTTTTGATGGACGTTGAAATCATTATTATGTATATGATTATGAAATGTAAAAACTAAAGGAATTATTTTGAAATCTAAATAGGCAAGGCTTTTATTCTGGAGAACATCGAAAGCATGACAAGTGAAAAATAAGTGTCACAATCAATTGCTAAAAGACCTCTTACAACACTCCAGAAGAGTACAAAGAAAAATGTCATTGTTAGACTAAAGAATGAAGTAGAATACAAAGGAAAAATGGAAAATGTAGATTCCTATATGAATTTGATTATGACCGACGCTGAAGAGCTTCATGATAGCAAGGTCATTGCAAATTATGGTCGAGTTATTTTAAGAGGAAATAATGTATTATTTATCAAATTAGAAAATGAACTCTAAAAATTAGAGATTTTTATGGCAAAAAATTTCCTTTTTACTTCTGAATCTGTTACTGAAGGGCACCCCGATAAGCTCTGTGATCAGATTTCAGACGCTATTTTAGATGAGTATCTAAGACAGGATCCGAAATCACGAGTGGCAATTGAAACCATGACGACCACTGGCTTTGTAGCAATTGCAGGAGAAGTTACATCTAAGGCAAATTTTGATAAACAGGAACAAGAAAAATTGGTCAGACAAACAATTAGAGAGATTGGTTACGATGATCCGGAATTACTTTTTGATGCTGATTCATGTGAAGTAATGTTAAGATTGCATGCTCAGAGTCAGGATATTAGTCAAGGTGTAACTGCCACGGATGAAAAAAAACTTGGGGCAGGAGACCAAGGACTGATGTTTGGTTATGCAACAAATGAAACTAAGGAACTAATGCCTATGCCTATATTATTAGCCCATAAACTGACCAAAAAACTTGCAGATGTTAGAAAGACAGGAGAACTATCATGGTTGAGACCTGATGGGAAATCTCAAGTTTCTATTCTCTACGAAGATGATAAACCAAAAAAAATCGAGACTATTGTAATTTCAACTCAACATGATCCAAGTGTTTCAAACGATGAGTTGACCAATGCAATCACTGAAAAGGTAATCAAACCTGTATGTGCTGAACTATGGAGTGATGATATCAAGATTCATGTTAATCCCACAGGAAAATTTGTGATTGGAGGTCCTCATGGTGATGCAGGACTCACTGGAAGAAAAATTATTGTAGACACCTATGGAGGTTACGGAAGACATGGTGGAGGAGCTTTTTCTGGGAAGGATCCATCAAAGGTGGATAGATCTGCATCTTACATGTGTAGATATATAGCAAAAAATATTGTTGCAGCTGGTTTAGCCGATAAATGTGAAGTACAGGTTGCGTATGCAATAGGAGTTGCAGAACCCCTTTCTCTTATGGTTAATACATTTGGAACTGGTAAGATACCCGAAGAAGATATTGAAAATTTGACTAGAAAACATTTTGAAATGACGCCTGCAGCAATAATATCTCATTTGGATTTGAACAAACCGATCTATAAAAAAACGGCAGCCTATGGTCATTTTGGTAGAAACGAACCGGAATTCAAATGGGAAAAAACTGATAAAGCAGATGTTTTACGACAAGCTGCTGGACTTTAAAATTTCCTTATATGATTTTAATTTCAAACCTGAAGCTTTTTCCAAAGTTCTAAAATTTCCTGTATAGCTGCCCAACATAATATTTAGATCATCCACACTGTAGATGCTTCTTGGATTATAAAGTGCATCAAAGTAAGCATCATCTAGGTTTATTTTCTTAATTTTAATTTTGTTTAAATTGGAAAATCTTTTCACAAAATTTTCAAAACTAACAGTTTCAGGTCCAACTAGATCAATTATTTTTTTAGAAAATTTTTTTGAAGTAGTTGCTTGCAGAATTATTTCTGCAACATCATTCACAGAAATTGGTTGTAGTTTATAATTTCCAGAACCAGGAATTATAATAGAGCCTTTTTTGATTTGTTTCTTCAGATTTTGAGAAAGAAGATCATCTTTACCAAGAATATATGATGGTCTAAAAATTGTGTAATCTAAGCCAGAATTGATTATTAATTGTTCAGCTTTTAACTTAGAGCTAAAATAACTCGAAGCAGTTTCTTTTGAAACGCCGAGTCCACTGTTATAAATAATTTTTTTTATTTTTGCTTTTTTACATAGTCTAATAATTTTTTTAGTTAATTCAATATTAGTAGATTGGTAACTATTTTCAGGGGTTTCCTTTCCGATTCCAATTAGATGGATTAACGAATTCGAGTTTTTTAATTTAGAAATTGGTATATGCGAAAATTCAGTAGAAATAATTTTAGTTTCAGATTTATAATTTCTAAAATTTCTCCTAGCAATACAAATTGTAGCGATTTTCTTTTCATTCAAAAATCTGCGAAGATTCCTTGCTATGAAGCCATTGGCACCAGTTATAACAATCCGAGAGGTAAGTTTCTTCATAAGGGAAATTCTATAACATTTAATTTTAAAGGTACTCTTGATTTGACGTTGGAAGAACTACAAAAACAAAAACTCAGAAAGGGTTTTACAACTGGTACTTGTGCCACTGCATCATCAAAAGCTGCAATATTATCAATAATTGAACAACAAAAAATTGAAAGTGTTGACGTCACTTTACCAAAAGGCAATTCAATAAAAATAAAAATTCATAGTTGTGAATTTACTGAAAATTCAGCACGCTGTTCAGTCATTAAAGATGCAGGAGATGATCCTGATGTTACACATAGAGCTGAAATTTTTGTAAATTTATCATTGACAGATAATATTGCTCAGATTGAAATTGATGGTGGAGAAGGAGTTGGAGTTGTTACAAAACCAGGTCTTGGATTAGAGATTAACAAACCTGCAATTAATCCAGTTCCAAAACAAATGATTAATGAAAATTTGAAAGAAATTGCTCAAGATATACTTTCAAAAAGTGGAATTAGGGTTGTAATTTCAGTTCCCAAAGGTAAAGAGCTTGCTTTGAAAACTGATAATCCTAGATTGGGAATTATTGGTGGCATATCAATTCTTGGAACATCTGGTATTGTATTTCCATATTCGACCGCATCATTTGCTGCATCCATAAGACAAAACCTAGATGTTGCATTAGCATTAGGTGATGATACGACAGTATTAACTACTGGTGGAAGAAGCGAAGAATTCTCAAAAACACTGGTGGATTTGCCAGAACATTGTTTTGTGAAAATGGGAGATTTCTCAAGTTATACAATTCAACAGTGTGCAAAAAAAGGAATCAAAAAAGCTTATGTTGTTGGATTTATTGGAAAGCTTTCAAAAATGGCAAAGGGCGTTAAACAGACCCATGTTAAAGGCTCAAAAGTTGATATGAGTTTTCTTGCAGATTTAGCAAAAAATTGTGGTGCACATGAGGCACTAGTAAATCAAATAAAAAAAGCCAATTCAGCTAGACATGTTCAGGAAATAATTCAAGGGAATAAATTGCACGAATTTTTTAAAAAAATTTGTTCCAAGGTTTATGACCACATGAAAGAACAATCTGAGAATAAAGTTGTGCTTGAGGTAGTCCTATTTGATTTTGATGGATCTGTATTATCTAGATATCCTGAAAAGTAAGATATTTTATTAAATCAAAAAGGATCGTATTGTGGAAAAAATTTCAGTTCTTGCAATTACAAAAAATGGCATAAAAATTGGCTTGTCATTAAAAGAAAAATATCCTTCATGGAGGATTTTTGCTCCAGCTAAATTTTCTGATAATAGCGCGGAAATAGAGTGGTATTCAGAACCTACTGGTGAAAAAATTTCTGAACTTTTCAAAACAAATGATGCAATGATTTGTTTATTCTCACTTGGTGCCGTAATACGACTGATATCTCCTCATATCAAAGACAAAAAGACTGATCCTGCTGTTCTTGTTATAGATGATAAGACAAATTTTGTGATAAGTGCTCTTTCAGGCCACCTTGGTGGCGCAAATGAATTAGCTGAGCAAATTGCCAAAAAACTAGGTGCGACATCTGTAATCACTACTGCTGCCGATGTAAACAAAACGATACCAGTTGATCTTGTAGGAAAAGAATTTGGGTGGAGGATTGATGACGACTCTACTGTAACTAAAATCAGTGCATTAATGGTTAATGAGGAAAAAATTGGAGTGTATCAAGATGCTGGAAACAAAAATTGGTGGAAAGCTGATTTGCCAAAAAATGTTAAAATTTATTCTTCATTTGATGAATTAAAAAATTCGAAATCAAAAGGATTTTTAATTATTTCAGACAAAATTTTTGAATCAGAAGTTTTGAAAGATGCTGTTGTATATAGACCGCCTAATCTTGTTGTAGGAGTTGGATTGCATTGGGATACATCAAAAGAAACAATCAAGGAAGGATTGCAATCATGTTTTGAAAAAAACAACCTTAGTCCTTTATCAATTGCAAAGTTTGTTTCATTAAAAAAACCACAAGACGTTACAGGTTTAATTGAAATTGGTAAGGAAATGAATGTTCCAATTGAATATTTTGAAAAAGATGATCTAACAAATATTCAAGTACCAAACCCATCTCAAACTGTCAAAGATTTTGAAGGAACGCCTAGTGTTTCAGAGGCTTCGGCGATTAAATCGTCTGGAGGACAATTGGTTGTGCAAAAGCAGAAATTTCCTCCAAATTTGACTATTGCAATAGCGAGGATTCCAAATTGAAAAGAGGATTACTCCTGATTGATAGAGGTAGTAGAGAAAATGAGGTCAAGGATGAACTTGAGCTGATCTGTCAAAGGGTAAAAGAAAAAGGAAATTATGAATTTTCTAACTATTGTTTTTTAGAAGTTATACCTCCATTTATCGAAGAAGGTATTAAAAAATCTCTAACAAGTGAGATTGATTCCTTAACTATTGTTCCTTATTTCCTTTATCCTGGCAAGAAAGTTAAAGCAGCTGTAAATGAGGCAATAAAATTTCAGGCTAAAACTGATGTAAAATTCGTTGTTACAAAGCCAATGACCATGCACAAAACAATGATTAATTTGGTAGACAGTAGAGTGACAACATCGCTTGAAACTAACGGAGTTAAAATAGCAAAAAAAAATGTTGATGTTTTAATCATTGGACATGGCAGCAAAGATCCAAATGCTCAATTATCGATCAAATATGTTGTTGATGGATTAAGATCGACTTATCGAAACGTAAGTCATTGTTTCTTAGAAATTGAACAACCAAATATTTTAGAGGGAGTTTTAAAATGTGAGAAAGAAAATCCTCAAGTTCTAGTAATTGTTTTTTATTTTCTTCACGAAGGTGCACATGTAAAACGAGATATTTATGAGGATCTTAATCCTGTTCTTGAAAAATCCAAATTAAACAAGGTGTTGATAACAAAACATATTGGTACAGATGAGAAAATGATTGATTTAATCATAGAAAGAGCTAAAGAGGTAGAAAATGCAAACTAGGAAAGGGCAATCAATTGAAGATGCCAGTATGCAGGTAATTGAGCGTGAAATTGGTTCCCATTCGTATAGTGGGAAAGAATGGCCCATAGTTAGAAGAGTTATTCATTCTACTGCAGATTTTGATTTTGCTAGAGAAAATGCAATAATCTTCCACAAAGATGCTATTGAAAGCGGATTAAATGCGCTAAAAGCTGGTTGTAGTATAGTTGTAGATGTGAATGGAGTTGCAGGTCTGTTGAACAAACAAAATTCTAAAAATTTTGATAATAATATTGTCTGTAAGATATCTGATCCTGAGATAATGCAACAAGCTCAGAAAGAAAACAAAACCAAATCACAAATGTCAATGAGAATTGCTTCATCTGATATTGATGGAGGAATAGTAGTGATTGGTAATGCGCCAACTGCTCTGCTTGAAATAATTCAAATGATTAAAGAAAATGTTGTCAAACCAGCTTTAGTAATAGGAATGCCTGTGGGTTTTATTTCTGCATCTGAATCTAAAGACGAATTACATAAAATTGATGTTCCATTTATCACAAATAAAGGACGTAAAGGTGGAAGCTCATCAGCTGCAGCTATTGTTAATGCACTTTACAAGTTAATTAATTAAATCGTCTTTTAGTTCTGTCAAGTTATAGGTTCATCTTTTAGATGCATTTACACAACTTTCAACAAATCTATGAGCATAATCAGAATTGTCAAAATAAAGATGGCCATACGAGGCTAAAGTATTGTATTCTATTAATCCATCTTGTTTGTTTTTTATTCCATCACCTAGAGATAGTTGATATACAAATTTAGAGTCAGATGAAATGGAATTAAGTTCAGAATAATGAAATTCATGACCACGAAGATTTTTTGATTTAGGTGAAATAATACAATTAGATTTGATTTTTCCTTTAGTATAGTTAAGTTTCATTCTTTTGGTCATTTTTGTTTCTGCATCAAATAAGCCAACCATATTGAATTTTTTACTTCCATAATTAATCGATCTAGTAAGATACATCAATCCTCCACATTCAGCATAAATTGGAATTTCTTTTTCAGCTAAATTTTTTATTGTTTTTTTCATTTTATGATTTTTATGTAGTAAATTTCCAAGAATTTCTGGAAACCCACCACCGATATAGATTCCATTACAACTAGGAACTTTTGAATCTGATATTGGACTAAAAAATTTAATTTTAGCTCCTTCTCTTCTTAATGCATCTATATTGTCTCGATAATAAAAATTGAAAGAATTATCAAGAGCAACTGCAATTATTGTTTTTGTTTTTTTTATTTTTTTATTTTTTTGTTTTGGAATCGAAGTTGTGTTATTGCTAATAGCAATTAATTTATCAATTTCAATAAAATCAACAATTTTTTTCGCTACTGAGTGAATCTTTTTTCTCATTGATGTGTTTTCACTAACAGGAATTAATCCTAGATGTCGTGAAGCTAGTGATAGTTCAAGATCCTTTGGAATAGAACCTAAAACTGTAATCTTCAATGACTGCAGAGCCTGTTTGCATAAAATTTCATGCTTTTTACTTCCAATTTTGTTTAAAATTACACCTACAATTCGTGAATTCTTGTGGAATTTTTTGAATCCAAGTGCTGTGGCGGCAATAGATCTTGCAGTTTTACTAGCATCTAACACTAGAATCACAGGCGATTTGAGAAGACATGCCACATGGTGCGTGCTTGAATAATTTGATAACCCAGAGAAACCATCGTAATATCCCATAACACCTTCAATAATGGAACAGTTTGATTTGGAATTTTTAGTAAAAGAGCTAAGTAGTTCTTGATTTCCCATTAACCAAGCATCAAGATTTCTTGCATTATTTTGTGAAATTGAGGAAAGGTAGCTTGGATCAATATAATCTGGTCCTACTTTAAACGGTTGAACGGAATAACCATTTTTTTTCATTCCGTGTATGATCGCACATGTGATCGCTGTTTTACCAACTCCACTCGTTGTTCCTGCAATAACTAATCGAGGAATCTTCAATTCGCATTAATAGATTGGTTTTTTATTTAAATTATGGCGGAATAAAACAAAATTTACTTCTCAATCTTTTTAGTTGGTATTTTTAGAACTAAAATCATGGAAAAAGATGGATTAGTAATAGTTTACACTGGAAATGGGAAAGGTAAAACTACTGCAGCCTTGGGGATGGTATTAAGAGCAGTTGGATATAATCTAAAAATTTGTATGATTCAATTCATCAAGGGGTCATGGCACTATGGAGAATTAGATTCTTCAAAAAGATTGGAGCCGGAATTTGAATTAATTACAGCTGGAAAAGGCTTTGTTGGCATTATAGATGATAAGAGTCCACGCGAAGAGCACGAAAGAATGGCACAGGAAGCACTTCGTATTAGTAAGGAGAAAATCCAATCTGGAAAGTATGATATTATTATTCTTGATGAAGTAAATTATGCAATAAATCTTGATTTAATTGATGTTAATGATGTTCTTGATTTGATTAATTCAAAACCATCTAATCTTAATCTTGTACTTACAGGAAATTATGTAAAACCAAAGATAGTTGAGGCTTCGGATCTTGTTACCGAAATGAATGAAATTAAACATCCTTTCAAATCAGGTATCAAGGCAAAAAGAGGAATTGATTTCTAACCAGCAACATTAAATTACACATTAGAAAATTTGTGGCAATGTCAACAGAAGTACAAGAATTACCGGAACAAGGAGAGATTGTGCTTGGAACAATTACAAAAATTATGGATCATGGTGCTTATGTAACCCTTGATGAATACGATGGTTTACAAGGATTTTTGCATATTTCAGAGATTGCTCCAGGTTGGATTAGATCTGTTAGCAGATTTGTAAAAAATGGTGAAAAAAAAGTTCTTCTTGTAAAGAGAGTGCGTGCAGAAAGATCAGATATTGATCTATCACTAAAGCAGATTTCTATTGATCAAAAAAAGAAAAAACTTTTAGAAGTGAAAAGACATGAAAAAGGAAATACCTTAATCTTAAAAGTACAAGAAAAAGCTAAACTGTCAAAAAGTGATTTAACGAAACTGGAAGATAATTTCTATTCAAAATATGATTCTATTTACGATGCTTTTATGGATATTGCCAGACATGGTATCTCTGTTCTTGATGATCTAAAAATTCCTAAAAAAACTCTAGATGTAATAAATCAAGTCAGTTCCAAAATTAAATTACCCTCTGTTGAAATTAGAGGCATTTTAGAAATTTCTAGTCATAGACCGGATGGGGTTGAAGTTATCAAAAATACTCTTCTTAACTTTACAACTGGGGATAAAGGAAAAAATATTCAAATTACTTACTTGGGCGCACCAAAATATCGGTTAGCAGTAACTGCGCAGGAGTTCAAACCTGCAGAAAAAAAATTAAAACCAATACTTGAAGAAATTCAAAAAGAGATAGAGAGTAAAAAAGGCGCCTTTAAATTTACTAGAGAAGAATCAAAAAAAATTCGTGAGGGATGAGATGCGTTTCCAACTGAGAAAATGTGTAAAGTGTGAAAAATATACATTAAAAACCAAATGTGTGGAATGTAAACACGATACAGTTTCTGTGCATCCTGCAAAATTTTCTCCTGATGATAAATATATTCGATATAGACTTGCTGAACGTTATAACAATTCTTAATTTTCTATTTTTGGTTTATAATCCTGATTTATTTCATAAATAAAAACTCCTATAATAGGACCATTATCTGTTCTATCAAAAGAAGGGGAAGAGTAGACTAGACGTATTGGACCATTACTATCGTTTGGAAATTTAATATCTTTAACAAAAATTTCCGTAAAGCCAATTTGAAAATTTTCAGATTGAATATTGGTAACCAAGTTGGCATAGGTTAAAACTGAAAATGGAATCATTTTCCCAAATAATGTATTTTGCCAAAATAAATCTGTCCCACTAACTCCATCCGGATGCAGATATTTACCAAGAGGCTCTTCTGCAATTAGCATAAACCATTGTTTTTTACTTTCATCACCACCACCACCACGGAGAAGATATATCCCATTGGCATCATTTCCTACTTTTTGAGCTGCAATGAATATCAAAATATAATCAGCATCTAGCTCCTGAAGCATTTCCCACGCTTCATCAGGTGGGGAAAGTAGAGTTTTAGCAATTTGTTGTATTCTATATGTTGATAATGTTGCATTGTCGGCTAGAGATGCTCTCTCGCTTAATGTTGTAATCCAATAACCATAATCCCACCATGAAGCTATCACAGCGTCTTCAGGTGTGTTTTTGTTTAACCATTCCATTGCATTATGCCAATCATCAGTAGCAATATTGAAGGTTGATCCTCCATTAAGAATTGTTGGGGGAGCTTTAGAAGCAATAACCCAGTTTCCATTTTCAGGTATTGTTAATGGTAAAATAAGTAAAATAATTATTATAGAAAAAAAGGAAATTCTGGTTATAATTCTTGGGTTGTTAGAAATTTTTTTATCTTTAATTTTATCTTTAATTTTTTTATTAATTAAAATCACCGAAGTTAATACAGACAAACCAATTGATGATAAAATAATTATTGAAATAGAAGCAAACAATTCTAATCTAATAAAAGCGGAGCTGACATAAACACCCGCAAGACCAATAATCAGAGCAAACACAATCATATCATTTCTCAATTTAGAGAAAGGGTGTATTGGATCTTTATTTTTTAGAATAAGCCAGATCCCAATGCCTGCAAAAATCATCAGAATTGATGAAAAGTAAAAAGATTGTGCCAAAGTAGTTGTTGCGTGCTCAGCGACAGAATCAACCAAGGGGTCTTGAGTTGTTAGAAAGGGATTCACAGCGTTAAGATACCGAAATGAAGGTAATCTCAAGAATGCTGAGCTAGTATTTATCGTAATTAGTGTAATACCTGAGAGAACTGTTCCAATAAGGAAGTATAGACCATTACGTAATTTTTTTTCTTCTTTACTAAACTTTTGGATCATAGTACAAATAACAAGAAAAACTGTTGATCCTATTATCAAAAATCCTTGTATACCAAAAACAAAATTGATTCCTGGTCTCTCAAAAACCAATGCTGTTAACAAAAATGAAATTGTAAAAACTGGTATGGCCCATCTAATGAAATCATGATCCTTTCTCAAAAATGGGAGCGCTAAGAAGAATAATCCTAAGGGAATTATGAAGAATTGGATTCCCCCCCAAGCTGAAATGCCAAATGTAAAAAATATTCCAGCCCCTATGAGTTTGGCAAATGAAATCTTGTAATTTCTAGAACTTAAAGCACTTAGAAGCAAATACATTGCTAATAATCCAAAAAATAAACCAAGAGGTTCTGATTTAAACCAGCCAATTGAACCTCTAATAATAATTGGCAATGAAACTGAATAAAACAGACATGCGAAAAGACCTGCTGTTGTTCCAGCAATTACTCTGACAAAAGCAAATAATATGATTGCTGTTAAAGAACCAAAAACTACTGGAAAAATTATTGTGAAATCATAAAGAGAGGAATTGCCACCAAAAATTGGATATAGTGACGCTGCAGTAATATGAAGGATTACTTGAGAATTTGAAGAAACGTCTCTCCCTTCAGGATACCAACTCATATCATCATGCCAATTAAAATATTCTACAATTCCGTTTTCTACAATGAATTGTGTTGCTCTATAATTAAAAAAAGGATCAAATTCATTCAGTTCAAACCCATAATCAGCCGCTTGGGATCTAATCATAAATGAAATTGAGAATGAAATAGCAAGAATTCCAATAATTAAAAGGTGATGGAATCTAAAATTAAAATTTCCAATTGTAAATAAATTAGAATTAGATAACAATAATGATGCTTGGCCTGAACATAACTTATTACTCTTTTGAAAAATTTATGCACTCAAATTTTTTAGGTTCTTGATTAGCAAAATATCCAAGTTTTCTATGGTGCATATGTACCCTTGAGGACTGTTTCTGCTAAGATATAATTTTCTATAGCATTTTCGACATCTGTTTTATTGGAGTTTTGTGGCAAGTCTAATTTTGTGTTTAGTGCATAAAGCCTAAAGACATAGGTATGTCTTTTATCTGGAGGGGCAGGTCCACCATAGTGATTTTCCCCAAAATCTGTTTGACCTTCAATTGCACCAATAGGTACTGATGATTCTGGTATATCAGTAGTGTTTGGAAGAATATTCCAAATGACCCAGTGAACCCAAAGTTTTCCTACAGCAGCCTGTGCATCTGGATCATCCATTATAATAACAAGTGATTCGGTTTCTGAAGGAACTCCACTAATTTTTAGAGGCGGACTAACATTACCATTTTTGTATCCATATTTTCTAGGAATTTCTTCTCCATCAGAGAAGGTAGTGCTTTCGAGTTTTAATTCCCCCATGTATGAATATTTGATTTTTACTCAAGTTAAATTTTTCTAAGATTCTAAAACAATTCTATCATTAGATAATGAAATTATGGATCCGCCTAATTCTTTCACTTTATTTTTCAATTCTTTATCAACAGTAGCAATAATCCCGCCATTCTCTCTTACATATGAAACCAAAGACTCATCAGCATAATTTCCTGAAATTTGGAGAATTTTTAATTTTTTTATAAAATCTAAAGTTAACAAAAC
Organism: Nitrosopumilales archaeon; assembly: GCA_016838845.1. GTDB lineage: Archaea > Thermoproteota > Nitrososphaeria > Nitrososphaerales > Nitrosopumilaceae > DRGT01. Next base: position 13,102 of record JAEHKV010000161.1, read on the forward strand.
TGCTTGTCTTTTAGACTTATTTTCACAAAGCTGTTGTAATTCCTTTCTAACAACATCAGGTACAATAAATTGGATTTGCCCAATTTCTGTATCTAAATTATCCATATTTTTTATCTTTTTAGTAGCTAAATGTATTAGAAAACTCGAATCACAAATAACCTCAACCAATTATTCCTGCTCCAATTAATCGCCATCTATCATCTATTCTTCTGCTTATTGCTACATTACCTTCACTGAAAAGACAAACAGGTCTTCTAAATTCTACTTCAATTTGTTCAGATTTCACTTGAGTTACTTTGGTAAGAACGGGGGCGGTACCAACGTTTAGCCTTAATGATTCGCCTTTTTGAATAGGCAATACTTTAGTTCCATCTGCTATTCCAACTGTTGAATCAAACAAACTTGTAGCTATTTTTGCATTGGAGGAGCTTTCGGGAAGTGTTCCTGGTTTTCCAACTACTGAACCAATCAGTGAGTCACTTCTAGACATTGATGGATCAAGTTTAGTACCTATAGCGACAAGACCTCCTGGTTTTACTGTATCAACAATCCCTGCACCTGTACCTAAAGAAACTATTTCAGTTTGTATTGTTTCATAGACTTTCTTTTTTTCATTTAATATTCCAGGCTTAATTTCAATTTCGTCTCCAGTTTTTAAAATTCCATGAGTTAAACTTCCTCCAATAACTCCACCTTTGATGTCTTTAATTTTTGCACCTGGTTTATTCACATCAAAAGATCTTAAAACATGCATTACAGCATTTTTAGTTTCATCTCTAGTAGGTGTTTTAATAGTTGATTCAATTGCTCCAATTAGTGCATCAATGTTAAGATCAGATTGAGCTGAAACTGGAATTATGGGGGATTTGGTGATTTTGTTTTCTTTTAAAAATTTTGATATATCAGAATGATTTGTCATCGCATCTTTGTATGTAATAAGATCAACTTTGTTTTGAACAACAACAATTTGTTTTATTCCTAAGGTTTGAAGCGCAAGAAGATGCTCTTTTGTTTGTGGTTTGGGAACTTTTTCATTTGCTGCAACTATTAGTAAAGCTCCATCCATTAAAGCGGAGCCTGAAAGCATATTTGCCATTAAACTTTCATGCCCAGGACTATCTACAAAACTAACAACTCTTAACAATTCACTTTCCTTACCACAGTTAGGGCATTTTGGAATAGTAGAATATCCTAAAGGCTCTTCACAGTTTTTACATTTGTAAAATGCAGCATCAGAGTATCCTACACGAATAGTTATTCCTCTTTTCAGCTCTTGACTATGAACACTTGTCCAAACTCCTGTTAGTGCTTGGACTAGAGTTGTTTTACCATGATCTACATGCCCCGCGGTTCCAATATTTACACAAGGCTGATATCCATATTTTTTGATATAACTTTCGGGTAAGGTTTCTTTCCAGTGCAATGGTCAAAATGTTAAATTGGGTTATGTTAACTTATTCCTTTTTTGGTTCTTTTTCATCTTTTTTATCTGATTCAGATTTTTCTTTTTTTGGTTCTTTTTCATCTTTTTTATCTGATTCAGGTTTTTCAGTTTTAGTTGTTTCCTCTGGTAGAATTCCATCAAATTTACAGTTGACCTGATAGATTTCTTCAGAGATAGAATTTCCTCGAGTTAGTTTTCGTACTCGTTGTCCTTTTTCAGCATCTTGGAGTCCAACTCCTTTTGATAATAAAACATATTTTCTAGATGCACCATGAATATCAGGACGCATTGGAACTCCAGACTTGTCACTTCCTCCAGTTATCTTTAATTTTCCAGGTAGTCCAATAATTGTGGCATCTGTTTCATTACCTAATTGTAGACCTAGTAATGGATTTGCTTCTACATCTTTCAATTCTTTTGTAATGGATTTTCCTTTGCTATCAGATATGGTTAGCTTGAAGTTGGCCAAGTATTTCAAAAAAAATTTGAACTACTAATTAACGTTTGGACATTATTTTTAAACTAAAATGTAACAAAGATGGTATGATTCAAGACATTAAATGTCCTCGATGTGACAATAAGATGATACAAATGCAACCTTGTCATATGTTATGCCCAAACTGTGGAGCTCACTTAGATTGTTCTGATAAAGGAAATTACTGGTAGTTAAAATCCTGGTCTGTCTGGAATATAGTCAGCAGTCATATTAATCGCCTGATCTTTCATTATTTCAAGATAATTTTCATAGTCAGATTCAAAATTACAATGAGGGCATTTTACAGATTTCATCTCGTCATCTAAAATTGCAACTTTTTCGCATCTGGGACACTTTGCATCCATGAAAACAATATCTCATCAATCTATATAATACTAATTCAAATGGCTCGTGCGCGGAGTTAGTCTAGACTGGTATGACGTCAGCTTCCCAAGCTGAAGGTCGCGGGTTCAAATCTCGCACTCCGCATTTGAGATATTATTTATGACAAAAATAAAATCAAATTCAAATAATTCAACAAAAAACTAATCTTTTTGTTGATTACTTTTTTCAATTAATTCGTTAATTTTCGATACAAGTTCCGGATAAGATGGAGAAACAATTTCTCCTTTTTCGTTTACTTTAATTTCTAATTTTTTAATCAATTTTCTAAGCTCGTTTTTTACTATATTTCAACTTATGTAGGAAAAATCTATTTTAAATTGCAAAATTTTTCAATTAGGTTTTTTCCATCAAGAGTCATTTCAGGATGGAATTGAGTTCCAAAAATATTAGAATTACCATATCTTATGATTTCATTTTTACAGGAATCTGAATTGGCTATGCTCACTAGGGAATCTGCAAGTCTTGAAATTTCATAAGTGTGGCTTTCAAATGCGTCAATTTTTTCCTTACAAAGTGGATTTTTTTTGGTAATAGCAACCTTTTGGTTGCCTTTTTGTGGTGAAACAGATTTCTTTATTGTTCCTCCTAAAGTTAAAGTTAAGATTTCTGCTCCATAACAAATTCCCAAAAGAGGTTTTTTTTTGATAATTGCGTGTTTGACAATTTGTGAATTCAACGCATTTATTTTTTGAACATTTTTGCGTCTTCCAGATAGAATAAAAGAATTGTATTTGTTTATGGATGATAGATTAATTTTATTATATGGTATACTTTCAAATTCTATTTTACTAGTAAGAAAGTCAATGAGATTTTTTGTATATACAGAGCCATTATCAACAATTAATAACAATTATTTATAAAAAAATGTCCAGCTAATTTAATTTTTTGAAAACCATTCTTCTTGTTACAAAAGTCATTCAAACGGCCAACTTGGCTGTGCTGTTCTTGCCTAAGGTGTATGAATACTTAAAAGCTGTTTCCAAATATTGTATTATATATGACAGAAAATTTTGATGAGGAAGGTCTACTTAAGGATATACAAGTTTCTGAATTGGCTGTAAAAATTACAAAACTTACTTTCAAGTGGAATGGTTATTCAGCTCCTGTTAAAGAAGCACATGGACTTATGGATAATGTTCGAAAACTTTCTCTAGAAATTTCAGAGTATGAGCATAGAATGGGTTCTAAACTTGGTGAGTATCAGAGAAATATAATTTATAATTCAATGGAAGATTTAGGAAAACTTATTCCTTATTTGAAAAACAAAATCAAACATTATGAAAGTTTAGAAAATATAGTTGATTAAACAAATGTCATTTAATTCCTAAATTTCGAGATTTAACCATAACTTAGAAATTAAAATAACAATTAGATGCCTACTTCAATGGCGATATAATGTATCTCTGGTACACCATCTCTTACAATTATTGTTCCAAAATTCAGAACATTGTCATCTTCCCATAAGAATATTCTATCACTTCGGGGCTTTACAAAGTCATCAATGAATTCAGAAATTAGTTTTTCAGTATCTTCTTGTTCCCTTTCAGTGAAGAAGACGATCTCTCCCTCTTTGAATGATAATGGAATCTGAATACTAGTTGGCTCTAAGATTTCTATCTCATGTTCGATAAAAATGGATTTTATAGTTTCAATTCGATCTGCTTTGCTTAGCTCAGTAATTTCTCCATTAGTTGTAGTTGGGGTAGTAGCTACACCTGAAAGTTTTTGAAGATAAGCTTCAAAGGCTTCCTCTTGTGTATCACCAAGACCTACGTAATATTCGCCTGTAAAGGCAGCACCGACAGCAGCGATAGTACCTAGTTGGGCAACAACTCCTCCAGCACCTGCAGTATACACCGGAATAAAGTAGGTATCATGTCCACCAACCTGATACAAAATGTTGTCACCAATTCTAGGATTTCTTAATAGGGTTTTTAGTTGTGCAAAGTCTGGATCCCTATCAAGTGCTTCACGAACTGCCGTAGGACCAATTAATTTGGTAGTTGAGTTTAGAGGAACTTCATAGAACTGAAGCTTTCCTAGATTTGGAAGATCGTTTTCTACAATCATAAATCCAGCCAAGTTTCGTCCTTGAGATCCTCTAAGTTCCAATGAGAGCAGTCCGATGTATTCCGTTTGATCAAATCCAGGGGGCTTTGCTTCGATAAAGTAAGTTTCTAATCCTCTTGGAATCTCATAGAATTGATTTGCTTGAATAAATGTATCAACATCAGTTACATGATAGATGTTGTACATCTCAGTCCTCCAATCAAATAGCTCGGCCGGGTATCGAATTTGTTCTTCAAGCCACGTAGGCATTGGTATAAATTGATCAGAATATTGAGAGACAAACATTTCAGTAAAGAAATCATCTCCTACTTGAAGTAACGTTATGCTGCCATCGTAGGTATCAAGTAGAGCATATCCAACCAATCTAATATACGGATTACCAGCTGACCATGGTACGTCACTTGTATCAAAACCAGCCATAAGTGGCATTAACCAATAGGAATTTTTTCCATCAGTAACAGGAAGCGAGTCTAATTCACTTCCAAATAAATGATATAGAAAGTATGGATAGAGTATTTGCATTCTTTCCTCGATATCCTTGTATCGCATTACATGGACAGGTTCTGTTGGAAACGACAACATAAAGTTTGGTTCAAAAACCCAGCTTATTGGTGGTGACAGAGTTAACCCTCCCTCACCGTTGTAGAAGGCTTCCAACAACTCGTCACTTTCATCTCCTCGGTTTACGGGATATCCTGACCAAGTCTGTTCAAGCAGACCACCTTCTCCATAATAGATCGCTCTTTGTTTGAAAAACTTACTACTGTCTACAATCAGACCATCAGTTGCTTCTAAGATTAGAAAACCATTTGGAACGTGAGTATAGACAAGATGTTCATTATACCATCTATCTCCTGTAGCTACAGAAGATGGCAATACTGGTTTCATAGAAGCTGTCCAATACAAGGTATTATTGAAACGAAGTATATCATTATCCTCAAAATCAACATAAGGAATCAAACCGATTTCTGGTTTTAATTTTGCAAATGCAGCCTCCCAATCCCACACTCGTATGACATCGAGCACATCATTATTTTGTTTAATAAAATTTTCTATATTATTTGGAGAAATTGATTGTAATTTTACATTATGAGTATTTTCAACAATTTTATCTAGTTCACCTAAATATCGATTTACTCCAATTTGCTGTGCAGTGTATGGTCCAAGATACTCTATCTTTCGTGCATCAGCAATGCTGTCATTTACTGACATTAATCCGCCTACAATTATTGCTATTGCAATAACTGTCAAAATTCTAATGTAGACATCTCTTTTGAGCATGTGTGTAAGTATACGAGCTCTAATTCTATCCACAAATGAAAATGCAATTAAAGCAAATCCTATTACAAGTGTTCCTGCAATTGCATATCTTGTATTGTAATCAATGTCAGCGGTAAAGAAGAAAGTAAAGGCGCCCCAAAGAACACCAATACCAATTACTGCTTCCATAGTTGAAACATAATTTAGATATCTTGGCTTTCCTTCAGATGAATCATGGATGTACGATGTTACAACCTTAATTACAGAATGTAATCCAACATACAAAGCAAGACGTAGTCCAATAGCTGCAAGAAGTGGCGGTATTAGAATTAGTAGAGCTGGAATCATTGGTACTACCTTTTCTGTTGCATAAGAAGGATCGGTGGGTGGAGTTACAAATGGTAATGTAAACAATGTTGGAAGATTTTCTACACCAAAATCGTTTCCATCAAAGAACGCTACTGCTGCAAAACCAAACATAACGTTTGAGAAAAATGCACCAAAAAGTAGAATTTTTGTAATTTGCCAGATTACAAATTGTGGAGAACTTAGTTTGTAATCTTGAAAACGTGAAATGTTGTTTGCAATAGGATCTCTGCCTCCTTTGTTGAGGAATGAAATTGCTGTGTTAACGCCATACCAAAAAATTGAGGAACGGCCAACTATATTCACTCGAACTAGTACTATTGCACAAAGAATAATGGCTGAAATAACTGAATAGTATAATGGCTTTGTAAATTTGTCCTCAAATTCAGTGAAATTCATTGATAAGATGACGCCCTGGCTTCCAACTATAGCAAAAATTACTAGACCGATGGCTACAACTATGCCTAATCTAAGGTACTTTGCAGTATCAGGCGGTGGAGCATTCTCAGTAGTACTGTTACTATACAAAATCAAATTTGCTTATTGAATCATAAATTAATGTCTTGCCAACTCTAGAGAGAAAGACGTTCTAGACAAAAAATCATTGATTATCATAATTTTCTTTAAGAATTTGTTAACTAGTGAAAATTCTATGCTGATGTAGCTAATCCTTTACAAATCATATAGACTGCAGCAAATTTTGGTATCGTGATTTTTTCCTTATTATATGGTCCAAATTTTTTGTTTTTTAAATTGAAAACTAATGGACAGTTTGCCAAGACTTCAGTTGTAGAATCATCAATGAAACAAGCATCTGTAAAGGGATTGAATTCTTCAATATTGTCACATTTTTGCTTTACAAGTCCACTCTTGCTGTTCAACGAGCCAGGGAGTCTAAAAATTCTATGAATATCCATAGTTACATTAGGATCTATTACAACGCCAATTTCATTTTTAGCTTCATCAAGTTGATTTTGAAATGATGAATAGCCATTTGTTAAAATTTGTGAAATTATTTTTGATCTTTTTGATTTAGAACTAAAGATATGTTTTGAAAGTCTTCCACGCCATCCTTCCTCATTAAGATCAGAGAAAGATGATCTATCCGGTTTATATCTATTAAAACCAAAAGTTTCTGGAATGGCACCACGAAACATTAGATAGTCTGCTAATTCGGATCTTTCCCTGGATCCTAATTTTTGGTATTGTGAATCATATACGTATACATGAAATCCTTCATTCCCGGAAAAATAAACTTGAATATTTTTTCGCTCAATATTAAAATCATCAGCTAGAAGACCAGTTAGTTTTTTTATTTCTTGTTTTGCTATATCAATACAGTTTTTGCAAGTTACAGACTTTTGCTCAAGCTTGGAAGATTGACATTTAGGGCAATTAGGAGAATTTACAGACACTTCACCACATGATTGGCATTTATTACAAGTGTGATCTTTTCTACAATCTAATTTTAGATCCTTTGCATCTATATCGAATATTAGATCTGCTTCCTTCCAATCTTTTTCTCGCATAGGTAGATTTGGAAAGGAATAACATGCATTAGAACAATAGACGTCTGAGGGAATATTATTCATTAACATCAAGTGCAGTTCTTTATCGTCCTTTATGGCAAGATGCCTGGTCATACCAGAATCAAATCTTTGAAAGCCAAATTCTCTTTCTGAAGGTCGATTTGGAACATGAATTAAATCAAAATGATCAAAATAATATTTTTTGAAAGATTCTTCTAATAATTTTAAATCATTTTCATGCATTTACAATCTTTTTCTTTCCAAATTGAAGTGGATTTATTATTCCATCACATTCAGGTATGATAAAACAAAGATCTTGGCTTTTCAGTTTTTCACAAGATGGACAAATGTATTTTGTTCCGCTACCTGAACTGCCAGCTAGATGATTGAGTTGGTATAATGTTACTTTTTCATTATAATCAGGAGCATTTTTGAATAATGGGGCAATCTGTTCAACAGACTGTCCTTTACTTAACAGATATGTGCCAAGCATAAATCTTCCAGAATGAGGCAAGTTTTCTCCCTTTTCAAGAACCTCTATAGCATGTTTTATGCATGGAGGATATTCAGTTGAAGAAACAACTATGGTTGGAAATTTCTTCGCTAAGGACTCTAATCTCTTTACTGGCTCTTTAAATGAATCAGACATTGTTGGAACATTTGCGTTCTGGATTTTAGAATTAATGTAACTTCCAAGCTCTTTTCTTACTAGTCTAACTGTTTCATGAGAAGTTAGGAAAACAAGTCCAGCATCTACTCGTCTATTAACAAGCTTCCATTCTCTTTCGTGAAAACTGATTGAATGTTCAAGATAATCAGAAACAGAAATTACAAAATAATTATTTTGTTTTTTCACTTGAATGGAAAAAAGATCTTCTAGTATTCTAATTGCTAAATCTTCTTTATTTTTCTCAGAGAACTTGGACAAATCCCTTTCAAGAAATTTTTCGGCTCGTCTAGATTCAGCGAGGGAAAATCTTCTGATCAGTGTCTGCATACCACTTAATTTCAGAAGAACCACAGCTAATAGAAATGAAAATACCTCTCGGGGCAACATTGCGTCTTTGGCATGTTCATCGATATCTGAACGATAGATTTTGCCTTCAGCTGCCGCCTCAATTCTGTGATAAGCCTTATCCACAATTAGTTTCAGGTCTGGATCTGTCCCAAATTGTTCTAGGGTGAATCCCTTATCCTTAAGATATTGTCCTGAATCAGCAAGGAATGGGTATTTTGCCATCTCATCTTGGCCCAAATTTATCATATAGACTATTCTGAATCTCTCCTTAAAAATCTGGTTTGATGTAAGATCTCAACTGTTTCTAAAATTGTGATTTAAATTATGTTTTTTTGAGTTTTCAATATGCAGATCGGCTGTCATGTTTCAATATCTGGTTCTGTAGATAAAGCCGTAGATAATGCTACAGAACCGTTATCGTACAGGCGTGTAGCAGACCTTCTTGTTGAGATTAAAAATTCTGGCCTTGTGGAATCAAGAACCATATCAAAAGGAAGGGGTGGATATGGAACCGAGTACAAGCTGAAAATTTCACCTGATATGGTTGGGCCACAAGTAAATGAGAAATGGTGGAATGAACTAGTTTCTAACAAAAAGGCCCACGAGGCAGATGTCAAATATAGAAAGTCACTTTCGGATTTGTCATCAAGTAGCGGCTATAAACTTTTGAGAAAAAGTTTGGATAGGCACTCAGAAGAAAACTGGAATAAAAAACTTGGTCTTGATATCTAAATCATTATATTGTAACCATGGTTTCAAACTTTGTAATCTGTACTAGGATTACGTAATAAGTATCTTAAATCTCGTTTTAAGCTATAATTTTTTCTCTTGAGTATAGGATTAACAAAAAGAGATTAACTGATTAACATTTGATACGGACTGTTAACTGGGTCTAAAATAAGACCAAACTACGTACTTGGTCCCTCTAATGCCGATGTTAAATTACTCATGATTATTTTTTGAAACATCGGGTCTGGTTATGCCAAGCCTGTCTGGTTTTCCTTACCCCTACATTTTCAATAAAAATGAAAATTATATAAATATGTAGGGGTAACTAATATTATGGCTACCATAAAAAAGAAGATACTCAAGAAAAAGACTTACTACTATCTAGAACATAGCACAAGGGACGGCAAGAAAGTGCAGAAGAAGGAGCTCTACCTAGGCACAAAAATCCCAAAAAGCATTGACGAGATCAAGAAAAAATTCCTTGATGAGATATACCAAGAAAAATGGTACGTTGACATTGACATAATCAAAAAGCGTTTCTACAAAGAGCAAAGGACAGTACCAAAATCTGTCAAAGAAAAGGAGCTGCAGAGCTTTGCTACTAGATTCACATATGATACCCAAAGGATAGAAGGATCAACTCTAACCAGGAGGGAAACGGCAGACCTTCTGGAAAGGGGCATTGCACCAAAAAGCAAACCAATGAGGGATGTGCAAGAAGCTGAGGCACACAGGGATCTGTTCTATAAAATTCTAAAACAGAAGAAAGACTTGTCATTACAGGAAATACTGGACTGGCACTGGGAGCTTTTCCATCTGACAAAACCCGACATAGCAGGGAAGATAAGAAAATATCAGGTAGCAATTAGCGGTAGCAAGTTTGTGCCCCCCGTACCAGTAGAAGTATATCCTATGATGACAGATTTTTTCAAATGGTACCACAAAAGCAAGAATAAGCTTCATCCAGTTGAGCTTGCCGCACTGGCACATCTAAAATTCGTTACAATACATCCATTCGGTGATGGAAATGGTAGGATCACTAGACTTGTCATGAACTTTGTCCTTAACAGGAAAAACTATCCAATGCTTGATATTCCATATGAGGGAAGAAATAGCTATTACAATGCCTTGGAAAGATCACAGGTGAAAAACGAAGAAAGAATATTTCTTCAGTGGTTCGTAAAGAGATACATCAAGGAATACAAAAAATATCTTTGATTTTTGGGTCTAAACTAATCCCAAAAACGGGTTGGGTCTTGGTAGTTCCGTTTACAGTTGTTATGAAATGTAAAAGAGATAGGGAAGAATAAAGCTGGCAAAAATGCATTGGGTTTGGGGCATATGTGCCATCTTTGCTTTATTCTCTAAATACAGTATAACACAGCCTAAAACATAAGAAGACTGGAAAAATTGCTTCAAAAATAGATCCAAAATGGATCGGACAATATCAAAATTAACATTTAATGTGAAATATAAAATGATGAAAAGTTTTATAAACTAAATTTTTGATATTGTAATGAAACCGAGGTCCTGGCACTCATGCATCCCCAATGCCCAACTGTCATCGGACTGGTTTCAATTTTTAAATTACATTTGATACAAACGGAACTTGTAGTTTCTTAATACTAGTATTATAGCATTGGATTGAAGATAATCTTGGCTAAAATGTTTGGTTATTATGATATGGCTCGCTCTCATCCCACCCTCTAAAGGATGTGGGTTTTTCCACTCACAGCGGTTAAATTATGTTTTTTTGAGTTTCCAATATGCAGATCGGCTGTCATGTTTCAATATCTGGCTCTGTTGATAAGGCAGTTGATAATGCTATAGAACGAGATTGTACTGCATTTCAGATTTTTACACGAAGCCCTAGAAGTTGGCATGCTAAAGAACTCGTAGATGCAGATGTAAAAAGGTACAAAGAAAAACTTGATCAGAGCCAAATAGATAGATTTGCAACTGTAGTTCATATGCCATACCTGCCAAATCTTGCAACACCAAATCAAGATGTCTATACAAAATCGGTGAATACATTGGTTAAAGAAGTGGAAAGATGTGGTAAGCTTGGGATACCATATCTGGTAACTCACTTGGGGAGTCATTTAGGTACGGGAGAGGAAAATGGAATCAAAAGAATTGTAAAAGGATTAGAAAAGGCAGTGACTCTAAAGAATGATGTAATGATTCTACTGGAAAATACTGCTGGACAAAAAAATTCTGTTGGTTCAGATTTTATTCAGCTTGGTTCTATATTTTCTAAATTGAAACCAGCAAATAGGTTTGGAGTCTGTTTTGATACTTGCCATACATTTGTTGCAGGATATGATCTTAGAACAGAGAATGATGTAAAGAAAACCTTTAGAAAATTTGATGATTCTGTTGGTCTTGAACATTTGAAGATTTTACATCTTAATGATTCTAAAGGAGAATTAGGTTCAAACCTGGATCGTCACTATCACATTGGACTTGGAGGAATTGGTGTAAAGGGGATGTCTGCAGTAATTAAATTAATGAATAAAAAGAAAATTCCAATAATTTTGGAAACACCGATTGATGATACATGTGATGATTTTGCAAATATCAAAAAAGCAAAGGAGCTTGCATGACTAAGAATTTATTTCATTAAACTAGTCGATCTGGTATGAATTACGATGATGTAATGAAACTTGCATTGGAGCGTGGATTCTACTTTCCAAGCTGTGAGATATATGCGGATGCACAGGCTGGATTTTGGGAATATGGACCTTCTGGAGTAGGTTTGAAAAACAAGTTTTTGGAATTATGGAGAAGAGAACTTGTAAGGCGAGACAACATGTTGGAGATTGATGGCTCGCAAATAATGTCACAGTCTGTTTTTGAGGCATCAGGACATCTTACAAGCTTTGCAGATCCAATTATACAATGCAAAAATTGCAAGTCAACGTTTAGAGCTGATAAATTAATTGTTGAATCTACAAAGATTGAGATTCCAGAAAGTGCTGACTTGACAGACTTTGATAAAGCAATTTCCGAAAACAATCTAAAGTGTCCAAACTGTAAAGGGGGTTTTGAAGCCACGAGGAAATTTAACATGATGTTTAAGGTAGGGATAGGGCCTGATGGTGAGCCTGCTTATCTTAGACCTGAAACCTGTCAATCAATCTTTGTTGATTTTCCCAGACTTTACAAAACAATGCGGGGAAAACTACCATTTGGGATTTCTCAAGTTGGTAAAAGTTTTCGAAATGAAATTTCGCCAAGACAGAGTCTTCTTAGATTACGAGAATTCTACCAGGCAGAGATTGAGGTTTTTTGTAATCCAAATAAATTAAATGATTTAGAAAAATTTTCTGAGGTTCAAGACACTGTAATTAGGTTTCAGCTAGATAAACTCAAAGAGATGACGTGTAAAGAAGCTGTCAATTCTGGAACAATTCCAAACAAGTTTGTTGCATACTACTTAGGAATCCTTGCGGAATTTTATGAAAAAACTGGCATAGACATGTCTAGGAGTAGATTTAGAAAACTAGGGGAAAAGGAAAAGGCGTTTTATGCAGAAGTGGCTTTTGACTTTGAAGTAGAGACAACAACTGGTTGGCTTGAACTTGTTGCGTGTAATTATAGATCTGACTATGATTTAGGAAGCCATGCAAAAAAGAGTAAGGAAAAGTTTGAGGTGATGGATGATGATGTTAAGGTTTTACCTCACGTGTTTGAGATCTCTATGGGAATAGACCGAAGCTTGTATTCTATCTTAGAACACTGTTTACAAAATGATAAAGAGAATGATAGAATTGTGTTATCATTAAAACCCTACCTTGCTCCAGTTCAGGTTGGAATATTATCTCTAGTAAAGAAGGATGGTTTGAAAGAAAAGACGGACGAGATATATCAATTAATCAAAAGAAAATACGATTCATTTTTGGATCATTCTGGTGCAATTGGACGGAGATATAGAAGATTGGATGAGGTTGGTACACCTTTTGCCATTACAGTTGATCATCAAACTTTACAAGATGATACTGTTACGTTAAGGGATCGTGATTCCATGGAACAAAATAGAATTAAAATTTCTGAAATAGATTCTGTTCTTTACAAAAAAACTGCGTTTCCATGATATCTATATCACATGAAGAAATGTATGGAAATTCTGTGATCATTCTAGGGCCATCAGATCAGACACTATTCCAATATTTCCAATCAGATCATCCCGTTAGAGTATTTGCCTTCTAGGATAGGAGCACATAAAAAATGGTGTTTATACCTAAATGATTCTATTATCTAGTGTCTTTAAAGAATTCATGTTTTCTAAGTCTGTTAATCAGTATGATCGAAATAAAAGCTGGTAATAGTGTCAATAATGGAAATCCAAATTCAGGGAGAGATTTGTCTGGCGATATTATCTCTCCCCAGTCTGCAGGAACTGGAATTTGATTTGGTCTCATTATTTCTAATCCTTGGGGCCAAGTGAATGTCTTTTTAGAATTCTGTTCATAATATGAAAAATAAAATCCATAAACATCACTTCTTCCCAATAATTCGATTGGAATTCTCATTTCATAAATCATATGTGGAGTTTTAGAATATCTATTATTTTCTCCAGAAATAGTTCCTACTGCAATAAAGTCGGGGTGATTCTGGATTGATTGAAAATTATTGTTAAAACCAATTTTTGATCCTCCTTGAACTACTACGCCTCTATTTGCACCAACAGTGATCATAAAACAAAAGTCGTCAGAGTCTGCTACCGCTGATTTGTTATTTTTGGAGTCAAAACACACAGTAACTTTATCTTGTTTATGATCATATGTCCTATCCAAAATGACGTCTGCTAAAATGTAAATAAACTCACCTTGGTGGGCAGTTCTGAGATGAATGAACTCATCATTATATTTCAGTTCATCCCAAGAGGTGTGTTTCCATTCTTGGTCTGTAGTCCATTTTCCATCAAAGATTATTTCATTCATGTTATGTGATTTTGTAATCAAAATAGATTCTGATGCATACGAACTTGGTAATAATAAAAATAAAATTATAACACACACACAAATTGCCAATCTTTTCATGGTTATCGAAATTTAACTAAATCTTCCTTCTTTTTATTACTAGTCATATTTATATCAGTAAATTTCATTAAAATTTAGATTAATTATTGGATAAAAAAAAGATTGGAATTATTATTGCGGGAATTCTTATAGCCATTGGAATAGGAATTGCAGTTTCTTCTACCATATCAGATTCTTCACCTGAATTAGTTGAACTTGAAGAGGCTGAGCCTACAGAGCCCAAGCATTTTTCGGTTGAGTTACAAGAGTCTCTCGATGTGGTTCAAAGGCCTTGATTTGTAGCATAAATTGCCAAAATGGAACTTGTGAAGTTATGCAAATTCCACAATGTTAATAGGTCATAATCGGATCAATGCCTATAATGAAGACAAAATATGCCCTAATGGGAATACTCGTAGCTGGACTCGTAGGTGCTGGTTTAGCATCTGCTAGTTTGACAACTCCACTATTTCTGGCCTCTACACAAACCAGTAATGTGGAATATAGTCCAATGATGGGTCACATTACGGTGATCGCATATGATGCTAATGGAGACATCAAGAGCTATCTACAAACTGACAACCAGATTGTGAATGTTGGTGAAAACTGTACTGCAGAAGTTCTGTTTAACATAGCTTCAGGTGGTTCACAACCATGTGCTGGAATTGGCGGAAGTCATGGTGGACATGGACCCGCTACTGGCGGATTCACTTGGCTTGGAATTGGAGAAACTGCCACAGCAGCTGATTCAGACCAGACAGCCTTAGTACTTGAAGCATCAGAAACTAGATTAAACGCAACCGCAAACGGTGGTGTTACCGTAACACAAGATGCTACAGGTGCAGGCGCAGGTACAAAATCCATAATCTCAATAGTGGATCAGTTCACAATGGGTGGCCCTAAAACCATAAATGAATTTGGTTTGTTCGATGCTGTTACTGGTGGAAACATGTTTGCAAGACAAACAACTGGCGGAACAGCTCTTAGTGGATCAGATACACTCCAAGTCACTTGGACTATTGATGTTGGAGCTTAGTAGGTTTCAACACACTAATTTTTTTAATTAAATATACTAGATCAAAATTATAAAATAAATTAAATTCTAAACGAATAAAATCTAATCATTATTAAATTTTTATCAGTTCTATTAATCGCTTTTTACACAGCAGTTAAGATCTAAAACTCTTTGATTTTTTTTAATAAATCAGGTTCTGTGATAATTAACCATTCTGGATAGCAATTTAGCATAAATCCGTTATCTATTTCATAAAATTCCTAGTTAAGACATTTCCAGTATTTGTGTTAGGATATCCAAGTCCTCCGATTAATGTGATATAGCCTCATTTTCCTCGTTATATTTTACCTCAGCATATAAGGATTTTCTGGCTGGACAAATTCAATTATAGAGCACGAATTAAAAATTTTATAACACCATATTTTGTTGAAATATATGAATCCTAATATGAAGAATCACAGGAATCAAACTCAAGTTTCAATCATCATTCCAACATATAATGAATCTCAAAATATTTTGAAGATACTCAAATCAATAGGTGAAAATCTGCTGCCAAATGTTTCGACAGAAGCAATAGTTATTGATGATAATTCGCCTGATGGTACTGGAAAAATTGTAGAGGACTACGTAACTAATGTTAAAAAAATTGCTAATTACACGATCGATGTAATACATAGAACTGCAAAAAAAGGACTTAGTTCTGCAATTTTAAAAGGTGTTCAATACGCTAAAGGTGATACAATAATAGTAATGGATAGTGATTTTTCACATCCTCCACAAATTATTCCACGATTGTTAGATGCTCTAAAGAAATACCAATGTGATATTGTTGTTGCATCAAGATATGTTAAAGGAGGTAACATACATGGTTGGCCTTTGAAGAGAAAACTAATGAGTAAATTAGCAACAGTAATTGCCAAAAAAGGTTTGGGGGTACGAACTTCTGATCCAATGTCAGGCTTTTTTGCTTTTAATCGTGCTGTAATCAAAGGTCTCAAGTTTGATGCAATTGGTTACAAGATGCTTCTTGAAATTTTAGTAAAAACAAAAGGAACAACCATTAAGGAAATTCCTTACACATTTACTGACAGAAAGTTTGGCTCAAGTAAGGTTTCTACATCAACTGTAATTGATTATATCAAATCAGTTTGGAAATTATATCGATATGATAAATCGCTACAAAAGGAAGAAAAACGTTCCTCAGTGAGGTTTCTTTCAAAAGCAGGTAGGTTCTACACGGTTGGAGCCTCTGGTTTAGGCATCAATTACTTAATCTCATTTCTGTTTGCTAGTGGATCATCAGATCTATGGTATCTACATGCAAATATGATTGGGATTGTTGTTTCAATGACTACAAACTTTATACTAAATAAAATTTGGACATTTAAGGACAAAGATTTCTCAACTAAAAATACACTTGAACAATATGGAAAATTTGTAGGATTTAGCTCACTTGGAGCATTGATTCAATTATCTTTAGTATTTTCTTTGGTAGAGATTCATCAAATAACTTATCCGTTAGCATTAATGCTTGCAGTATTTACGGCAGCATTTAGTAACTTTATTTTAAATAAAAAGTGGACATTCAAAGAAAAACTTTGGGGTTAAATTAAAAGAAAAGGGATGGCTTTCGTCCTTGCTATCTACTCAAAGGTAGATGTAGATGTGGTTGGAGACGAAAGACCTGGTGCGGATGGCACAGATGGGAATTTGTCTCCGATCTGTTGTTCAGCTACTGCAGATGCTTCTTGTAGAATCTTTTCTGTTTCTTCACTTGAAGTATCTGATTCTATGTTGAATGAATCGCCTGCAAGTGAATCCATCATAAGACCATTCAATGTCTGTGTCATAGAGTTTAATTCTGCATCTGCCTCTGGCATGAATCGTCCTAGTGATGATTTCAAGCCTTTCATTGTTGACATTGCGGGTCCGATTGCTATCATAGCATCGCCCAAGTCATGAATGGTTGTCAATCGTAATTGTACTTGTTCTAATGACATCCTTGCATTGCCTAGCGTCCTAGTAACCTTTCTAATTTCCGCCAATTCGTTTGACAAAACTCTGCTTGTAGTAGTATCATGTTGTTGCATTGCAGTAACAACTCTTTGGAAGAGTTGTGCGTCTCTCTCACGTAGTTTTGTTAACATCGAATCCATCTTGGAAGTTTGGATTTGAAGTTTGTTCACTGCGTTTTGGATTCGTGGCTTCAATGCACCTTGAGGTTTACATACATCACGAATTTTGCTCGTAACACTTGGAGTCTCTTGACGAGACCAAGTCTTTTCGAATTTTGGCATGCGTGCTACTTTTGGATTATACTCTTAATGGAGGGTGTATATTTAGATCAACTTGAGACTAAATTTAGCTAACAAATACGAATGGATGATGCACAGAAATGGTAAAAATAGCAGTTTTTGATTCAGGTTTTGGCTCGCTTCCAATAATAAGAGCTATTCAAAAAACAACAAAGTCTGAAATAATCTATTTTGCTGATCAAAAGAATTTTCCCTATGGCAAAAAGACAAAATCTCAACTTTATACTATTGTAAAACAAACTATTGATTTGTTAAAAAATAAATTTAATCCAGACTTGATAATTGTCGGATCAAACACTCCAACACTTCTTTTAGACAAAGTTTTTACATCAAACATTATAGGAGTTTTGCCACCATTAAAAGAAGCATCAAAAATATCAAAGACAAAAAACATTGCTATACTAGCAACAAAGACTGCAACAAAAAGTAAAGAACTATCAAATTATATTAAAAAAAATCAATTATCTGTTAAGACTAATGTAATTAAAGTCAATGCGTCGCCTTTGGTTGAGCTAGTAGAATCTGGAAAATTTATTACTAACAAGAAATTATGTAGAAAGATTATAAAACAAACTCTTCATAATATTTTTTTTCAAAATAATATTGATGTTGTGACTTTGTCTAGCACACATTTACCATTACTAAAATCGATATTACAAGTAGAATTTCCAAGAATTACCTTCTTGGATCCTGCTCAAGAAGTAGCTAATAAAGTGAAAAAACTAACAATAAAAAAAAGATCCAAAAAAAATTCGCTAAAAATTTTTACATCTGGTAACACACAAACTTTTCAAAGACAATTAAGGAAAATTGGAATTAAAAACAAGATTAATTTTTTGTCTTTATCTTAATCTTTGCTTTCCTAAAACCATGACTGAATGTTTTATCGTATAATCGTGAAAATTCATAGGACTTTGGTTTTATAACGTCTCCAATTATTACAATAGCAGTACGTGCGATCTTTTCTTTTCGAACTTTTTTTGCAATATCCATGATAGTGCCAATGAGAATTTTTTGATTTTTCCAACTTGCACGATAAACTACTGCGACCGGAGTTGATTTCTTGTACCCTCCCTCAATTGCTTGCTTTACAATATCAGGTAGCAAATGAACACTCAAGTAAAATACCATTGTAGCCTTGTGTTTTGCTAACTCTGAAATCTGTTCTTGTTTTGGAACTTTAGTTCTATGTTCTGCCCTCGTTACGATAATTGTTTGTGTTACGCCTGGAAGAGTTAGCTGTGTACCCAAGGCTGCAGCAGAAGCCAAAAAAGATGTCACCCCTGGAATTATAACTGATTCAATCCCTTCATCATCTAGTTTATCAATTTGTTCTTTGATTGCTCCAAAGATTGTAGGATCTCCATCATGAAGTCTTACAACAAGTTTTCCTTTTTTTGCATTCTTTCTTAGCAGATCAAAAATTTCTTCGCGTACAAGTTTTGCTGCATCATGTTTTTCGCCTTTCTTACAAAGGTTTACAATTGATGATGGAATTAATGAACCAGAATAAACTAGAACGCCGGCTTTCTGAATAAGTTTTTTAGCTTTTATAGTTAGTAGTTCAGGATCTCCTGGTCCACATCCCACAAAGTAAACTTTAGACACGCTTTACCACCATTATGGAAAAATATTTTGTAGTTAAGGTATCCTTAGTAACCTGACCCAGTGTAAGTTTCCTTACGATTTCATTTTCGGTGTCAAGATCTTGTCCAATTGCAAAAATTGAGTTATCTGGAAAACCAGCCTCCTTCAATAGCTCTATTACTTGATCAAAATATTTACCGTCTTTTAGAAAGACCATTGTGTCTGAATTTTTTGCTAGTTCTTTGACTTTAGAAAGATCATAACAAGATGGAATGACAGAAATTTTTTCTGCGCCTTCTCCTAAACTGATGCCAACTTTAGATGCAAAGGTAAACATGGAAACTATTCCAGGAATAACTGTGATTTTGATTTCTGGGTATTTGGTTTCAAGTTCTCTGTGTAAGTAGATCCATGTGCTGTAAAGATATGGATCGCCAACTGTTAGATATACAACTTTTTTCCCAGAAAGGACACTTTCTGCGAGAATTCGTGAATTTTTTTCCCAAGTTGTTTCAAGAATGTCCTTATCTTTAGTCATTGGAAAAATCAAGTTTGTGATTTCTTGGTTCTTTGTTTTGTCAAGTATTGGAGAAACAACTGATAATGCAAAACTAGGTTTGCCTTCTTTAGATGTAGGACACATTATTACATCTGCATTTTGAATAGCCTTAACAGCTTTAACTGTTAAAAGATCTGGATCGCCCGGACCACAACCAACAGCAATTAATTCAGGCATAAAAAATCTGTCTTTCTCCTAAATTAAAATCTAGACTTGGTGTTAAATTTTTGTTGCAGAAATAATAGTTACTGGATTTCGTGCAAGCATCATCGTTCCAGTCGAAGTTTTTCGACTTTTAGAAATAGTAACTTGAGTAATATCTACAGACGTAAACTTGAGTTTATTAATTACTTCTAGAACTGAAAACAAAGTTTCAATTAAGATCGTTCCAATGACAATACGTCCTTCAGGCTTTAATTTAGAATTGCATATCTCTACTATATCTTTAGTATCACCTCCTGTTCCACCAATAAAGATAGTATCTGCCTGGGGTAGTTTTGAGATCTTTTCTTTTGCATCACCCAAAATTACAGTTACGTTTGAAATACCGAATTTCTCAAGATTTTTCTTAGTAAGTTCAATTGCCTTAGGATCAATATCAATAGAATAAACCGTTCCTGAAGGTTCTATCTGAAGCGCAGTCTCAACAGAAATTGATCCACTACCACAACCAATATCGTAAACTGTGTATCCTGGTTCTAGTCTTCCTTTTGCGATTTGTACAACTCGTACCTCTTCTTTGGTAATTGGAACTTGATCTGTTCTCTCAAAGTCCTCATCGGGTATACCAGGAGTTTTGTATTTCCACATTTGACTAGTCACAACTCAAAACTAAGGAAATGGTATTGCAACACCACTTTCGTTTCCTGTGATATTCACAAGGGTATACGATACAATCCATGAGAAAAGATAGAGAAATACAAAACTACCAATAGCTGTTGTAACAAGTTTTTTCCTATCAGAGCGAGGTAGTTGCATTTTCATCCCTTTAGCGATTCCGACAGAAACAATGAAAATAATAATCATGAATGCAACCGAAGCCCAACGTCTATCTTCGCCTTCAATAGAATCGAAAATGAAGGTGGCTGCAGTTCCAGCAATTAGTGCAAGTGCAATACGTAGCCAAAACAACTTGTTTATCATGTATTTGTTACGGCTTGTCTCATACTCACTAGCTACAGGTCCTGTTGGAGGAATGTCTTTTTCTGTAGGTGGGGTTTGTTCCTCATCTGGTTCAGGTTCGGACTTTTTTTCATCCTCTGGGTCTGGTGTCGGTGGTGATTTTTTCTTCTTATACTTAGCCAATGAAATTTCTAGCTTGACTGAGAATTTGCCTCGTTTAAAATCTTTGGCTGAGAGGCTCGGATGAAGTAGTAAGAATATAATTTCAGACTTTGTGCATGTTTTGGTATGACACTTTCAGGAATTGAGTTGAGATATCTGATAAATGAAATTTCCAAGAGTACGGGAGGCTACTATGTAAGTAATATCTATGGTATTACAAAGGACAGTTTACTTTTCAAGTTACATCATCCAGAAGAACACGACATACTGCTAATGGTTTCAACGTTTGGATTGTGGATTAGTTCTGTAAAAATAGATAAAATTGAACAGAATAAACTACTCAAACGTTTTAGAAATGATCTGTTACGACTAAAAATTACAAAGATAGAACAGCTAGGAGATGAAAGGATTGCTTATCTAACCTTTTCGGGTTTTGATAAGGAGTTTGTTCTTGTTGGAGAATTTTTTGGTGATGGCAATATTATCCTGTGTAACAAAGAAATGAAAATTCTTGCATTATTACATTCTATTGATGTTCGGCATAGAAAATTAGGAGTGGGTTTACAATATACGCCACCCCCACAAAAAGGGTACAACATTTTTGATATTACTGAGAAAGAAATTGCAGAGATCAAAACATCATCAATTCCTGCAGCCAACTGGATTGGTAGAACTTTGGGATTACCAAAGAGATTCGTGGAAGAAATTTTTCATATGTCAAATGTTGATCCGAAGACTAAAGGGCCTGAACTTGCTAATGATGATATAAAACAAATCTATGAATCAACAATGTTACTAGTAAATAAAATTGTGAAGGGACAACATAATCCAATTATTATACATGGTGAAAAAACCTCAGACATATCTCCTGTAACACTAGGAGGCATCAAGAACTATTCAGAGGTGTCTAGTTTTATGGAGGGCTTGGATACAGTCTTTACTGAAAATATTGTTGTTGCCGGAAAAACTATTCAATCAAGCTCTGTAACTAAAAAAATTAATGATCTTGAAACAAAATTAGAAGAACAATTAAAAGCAATTGATCAAGTTAGAGAAAAATCCCGAGCAATTGTTACTGTTGCAAAATCAATATCAGACATGAACACGAAGGGAATTACATCTATTGAAGATACCAAAGCCAAACAGACTCTTGAAAAAAATCATGCTCAATTAATCAAAGAGAAAGGCATTTTTGCCCTCAAGATTCTTGATGAAAAAATAAAGATTGATACCAAGTCCTCACTCCTTGCAATAGCATCTATTCTGTTTGATGAATCCAAAAAACAATCAGCAGCAACAAACTCTATACAAAAACTAATGAAAAAAACAGAGAAGGACATTACAAAACTTTCAAGTCAAGCCAAAGTTGCTGAAGAATCAGTTACGTTTTCAGAAGTAAGAAAGAAAAACTGGTTTGAGAGATATAGATGGTTCTACACATCTGATGGACTTTTAGCAATAGGTGGTCGTGACTCTTCTTCTAATTCTGCTTTAGTTAGAAAACATTTAGAAAAAAACGACAAAGTTTTTCATGCTGAAGTTTTTGGTTCACCCTTTTTTATTTTAAAAGATAACAGTGATCCACCCCTTTCAAGTCTGAACGAAGTTGCACATGCAACTGTTTGTTTTAGTAGAGCGTGGAGGGAAGCAATGTATGGAATGAGTGCTTATTGGATTAATCCAGAACAAGTTAAAAAATCGGCGCCAAGTGGACAATATCTTCCAAAGGGTTCTTTTACAATTGATGGTAAAAGAAATTTTGTAAAGATTTCCTCGTTAAAACTTGCTGTGGGTATTTTGCAAAAAGATGAAAATTTTTTGTTGACTTGTGGACCAATAAAACCAATTAAAGAGAATTGTGTTTGTTATAGTATCATTGAACCTGGTAGTTTAGAAATGACTGATGTTGCTAAAAAAATTAGAAAAGAATTTTTGGGAAGGAAGGAAGACATTGTAAAATTAATGAGTATAGATGAGTTTACGAGAATTTTACCTGCAGGAAAAAGTCACGTTGTTGAATCAAGCATAGGTAAAGTATCCATTGAGTAGTAAACAACCAATGTTTTTAGTAGATGCAATGCTTGGAAATATAGCTAAAAAACTAAGATTGTTGGGATATGATTCTGAATATTCATCTAACATGAATGATGATGAACTAGTCTTGAGAGCCAAGAAAGAAAATCGTATTATAATTACAAAAGATGAACTGCTTTCACACCAAGCCAGAAAAAAGAATGTGCCACTTATTCATGTAACAAAAAATGATGAAGTTGGGCAGATAGTACAAATCTATAAAAATTTAGAATTTACCAAGTCTGTAATCAGTAGTGCCAAGACAAGATGTACTATCTGTAATGGTCAATTAGATTCAATAGATAAAGACCAAGTTACAACCAAAGTCCCAGATGGTGTTCTAGAACAGACAGATCATTTTTGGAAATGCAGTGAATGTGATAAAATCTATTGGGAAGGAAGCCACATTAAGAATTTACAAAAATTTGTGATAGGATTAAATGAAAAATTATAATCAGATTTCTAAAGAAGATGGAGAAATACTCGTCAAAACTGCAAGACGTGTGGTTACAGAATATCTTAATTCAAGAACAAAAGCTAAACTTGATGAAAAATTTGAAGCTAGTTTTTCGTTCAATTCTGGCGTATTTGTAACTCTCAACAATCAGATGGGGTTACGTGGTTGTGTTGGCTATCCTCTTCCTGATAAAAAATTGTACAATGCACTTGTAGATGCTGCTATATCTTCAGCGACTGAGGATCCTAGATTTCCATCAGTGAACGCTCAAGAACTTGAAGAAATTACATTTGAGGTAACAGTTCTTACTCCTCCTGAAGTAATTCATGTGTCAGATACGAAAGAGTATCCCTCTCAGATTAAAGTGGGAAGGGATGGTTTGATAGTAAAATGTGGCTTTAATTCTGGTATACTACTTCCTCAAGTTCCAATAGAGTATCGATGGACAGAGGAAGAATTTCTAAGTCATACATGTGAAAAGGCTGGACTGCCCAAGGATTGTTGGAGAGATAAAGAAACTCAAGTACAAAAATTTGAAGGTGTTGTTTTCAAGGAAGAGGCGCCTAAAGGCAAAGTTGTGAGAGAATAACTATAGTTATTTTATCAAGTCATTGTCAATTGTTATTTCATTACCATTTACTAATGAGTCATATTCTTCTTTTGTGACAACCACAAGTGGAATGTTTGCAAGTGCACAACCTGAGGCTACGGTAAGATCAGCCTTTTGACAAATCATTGCACGCGGAGCTGAATTATTTGCCTTTAACGAATAAATTGTATATGCACCAACACTACTACCTATTCCATGTGGAAAAACCAGAACAACATCTCTAACAGACTTTTGATAAAGATCATGGCTTTGATCTCTGATGATTCCTGTTTTTTTATCTACTGCGCCAAGAAAATTAATTGGATTATTTGATTTTAGTATGATTCCTTTGGCAGTTCCTTGAACAATAGTCTTCATTGTCACTTGGTTTCATCCCTAACAATTTCTGAAAGTGGCTTTAGATTTACTTCTACACCATTTGAATTCTTTAGATAATAAGCTCCTTTAATGCTATTTGTTGTAACAGAATCAACGTCTTTCTTGTCTATAAGAGGAGTTAAGCAAGTACAACAATCAGAATAAATTTCACACCCAGCTTTCTCCAAATTGTTTATGTGACCTAATTTTCTTGCTTGTTGTTGAACAGCTCTTGGGCAAAAGACCATACATCGTTTTTTGAATGATTTATTCTGTAACATTAAAGCCAAGTCAGAAACTTCCTCTAGACCTAATTGTGGACTACCAAGTGTAATCAAATCACCTTTGTCTGTTGTGTTTAGTTCATCATGGATCTTTTGCATTTCTTGTTCATCAAAATCTATTTTTTCTGTTTGATCATTATCATCGCCAAGAATAAACTTACCACAAGTTCCTGATGTACCCATACCAGCGCAAAGTGATTTACAACTACGTTTGTCTAGTTCGTTTACACCAGAAATTTTCACAGAGTTATCAGCAACTTTTCCTGCAAAGAAACCAAGCATTCCATAAGTTAATTCGTTTGGATTATCAACTTTCATTTGTATTGTAACGTTATGTGTGTCCTGATCTTTTCTAAGATCAGAGTATGGACTTTTGCCAGTTAATGCACTAGCTAATGCACTAAATGCACTTTCTTTGTTTGTTTTAAGATTAGCAATAGAATTTGCATATATTGCTGCATTAGTTTCTGCAAATGATACTTGTGTGTTTTTTTCAGGAAGATCAAATATTTCATATGGTATACAAGAGAATGATAGTGTCACACCCATTCGTTCATAAGATTTTCTAATGCTTTGTTGCTTTTCAATAAAGTCTTCATCAAGATCAAACTTAGAAACACTATCAATATCAAATCCCATAGGATTCAATGTTGTTTTAACTTTAACACGAGCAGTTTGACTTAGCTTTGATAGAAACTCTTCACCTGCATCTCCTATAGTGTTATAGTTAACGCCAGAAAGATGTGACCATTCAATCGGAATTAATCTTTCTGCGTTTGTAGCTTCACCAGTAGCTACTAAGATTCTGTACGCAAGTTCTAATGTTTCTCCTTGTTCTCCTTTAAGTGCTGCTTCTTCATCTTTGGTTAATTCCATTAGCTGTCTTCATTATGACAAGTATAATAATTGTGATTAAAGATGTATCATGAAAAAATTCCTTCGTTACAATCTTATGTTATAGAATTGTTTTACTAAAAATTATTTTTTTCTTGTCTATGTTAAAATGGTATTTCTTAGATATTCTAGAATTTTAGAATTGATAAATTGTAAAAAGTTTGTCCAAAAATATGGTTCCGATTTGGAATCAAACATAGTCTTGATTTCCGCATTGGATCCTAGTCTTTAGGAATAATTCCGTGGGTCTTATGGGTATTTTTCGCACAAGTATTGTCATGGTGAAATCAAACGAAAATGTGATTATAGAGTACTGTATAGTCCTATCTTCATACTATCATATGATATTAATTTTTGATCAAAACCATAAAAACATTTTGAATTTAGCTGGAGGTTTTCATTTTTGAAAAATTTTAAGCTTGTAACATTATTTTTGATTTTTGTAATTACAACATCACCAACAATGTTTGTTGATCAAAAAGCTTTTGCAATTGATCTTGAACAACAAACAATTTTAGAAAACAAACAAATCATTGAACAAAAAGATCTAACACAAAAACCAAAACATCATTTCATTACATTACATGAATCTATTTCAATTCAAATAAATGATGAAAAGAAAAATTCAGAGCTACAAAATCCACAACATGTTGTTGTTGACTTACATGAAATAATTTCAATTTCAGATGTTACAGCTGATGATTCAGTAATTATTATGATAAAAACAAATGCTGATAGAAAAACTATGATGGAAAGAATCTTTGATAGAACAAAACTCAACAATGTTATTTTAAATTCCAACATGTATTCTGTTGAAGATGGACTAACATTAGCTTCTTTAGCTGACACACCTCAATCTGAAACTTACAATGGTTTAGAATTACAGATTGAACAAAGTCTTCCAATATTTTTAATTGACTTTTCTGTTTCAGAAAAACAATTAGATGTACTTTATGAAAGTGTTGATGAAGTAGCTGATCAAATAATCATTACAACAACTTCGTTGTTTGATGTAAACAGTCCAATCTTTTTGTTAATGTTGCCTCTTGCTGGTTTTGTCCTAATTCGTATTGAAAATGATAAATTAGATTTTAATAGTTTGAAACGTGTTTTCTGTTTTGTTTTTGTTACAATTTTAATTTCATCTGCTGTCATAACACCATTATCTATTTCATCAGCTTATTGGGGCGTTGCATATGCAGAAGAATTAACTGATGCACAGCCAACATCCGAAGATGAATCTACAATAGATTCTTCAAGTCCTACAGAGACTAAGTCACAAGGAGCAGAGAAGGCTGCAGAGGCTCAAACAAAAGCAGCAGAGGTAGCTGTAGAAGCTCAAGCAGAAGCAGCAGAGCCAGTTGATGATATAATTCTAACAAATTTCCAAAGTCTTGGTGGTTCTATAACAACTGAATCAGTAGAGCCAGTAAACGTAACATCAGTAGAACCAGTTAATGCTACTTCAGTAGAGCCAGTAGTAGAAGAAGTAGTAGAGCCAGTTAACGCTACAACAGTTGAGCCAGTAGTAGAAGAAGTAGTAGAGCCAGTTAACGCAACATCAGTTGAGCCAGTTAATGCTACTTCAGTAGAGCCAG
>JAEHKV010000162.1 GCA_016838845.1 Nitrosopumilales archaeon
ATTGATCCATATCTCAACTATGATGCAGGAACTATGAATCCAGTAACACATGGTGAAGTCTTTGTCACTGAAGATGGCGGTGAATGTGATATGGATATTGGAAACTATGAAAGATTTCTAAATCAAAACATTCCAAGAACCCACAATATTACAACTGCACAGGTTTACTCTTCAGTAATTGAAGCAGAACGAAAAGGCGACTATTTAGGAGCATGTGTTCAGATTATTCCTCATATTACTAATGAAATCAAAGAAAGAATTAGAAAAATTGCTGAGGATGAACAATTAGATATTTTAATTGTAGAGTGTGGAGGAACGGTTGGTGACATTGAAAGCCTTCCATTTTTAGAGGCCCTGAGACAAATTAGAGTTGAAGATGGATCACAAAATGTGATTTTTGTACATGTAACACTTGCACCTTCTCTGGATGTTGTAGGAGAACAAAAAACAAAACCAACACAACATAGTGTTCAAGAATTACGAAGAATTGGTATCCAACCAGACTTTTTAGCAGTTCGTTGTACTCTTCCATTACAGGAAAAAACAAAGAAAAAGATTGCATTATTTACTAACGTAACAATTGACGATGTGTTATCTTGCCATGACGTAAAATCAATTTTTCAAATTCCTCAAATTTTGTATGATCAGGGGATTGTTGATTCTATTTTCACTAAATTTGGCAAAGTTGGTTTAGTTAATGCATCTGCAAACTGGGATAATTGGAATGCAATTGTCAAAACAATGCTAAATCATGAAGATCAGAAAGTCAAAATTGCAATGGTTGGAAAATATGTAACTCTGGCAGATAGTTATGTAAGTGTAAATCACGCACTAAAACACGCAGGAGCCAAACTGGGAAAATCTGTTTCAATAGATTGGATAGACTCTGAAAATCTGGATGGTATTGAAAAATTATCAGAATATGATGGAATTTTAGTTCCAGGCGGCTTTGGTACGAGAGGCTCTGAAGGAATTATAAAAACTGCAAATTATGCAAGAGAAAAAAATATTCCATATCTTGGAATTTGTTTTGGTTTCCAACTAGCAGCAGTAGCTTTTGGAAGACATGTATGTAATTTAGAAAATGCAAATTCTGCAGAAATTGATTCTAAAACAAAGTTTCCAATAATTGATCTACTACCTGAACAAAAAGCGGTTAATGATATGGGAGGTTCCTTACGACTCGGTGCAAATGAGGTAAAAATTAAGAATGATTCACTCGCTTCTAAAATATATAATTCTGATTTGATTTCAAAAAGGCACAGACACAGATATGAGTTCAATAAAGACTTTCTAGATGATTTTGAGAAAAATGGAATGATTTTTTCAGGTCAAAGTGACGGAGATAAAAGAATGGAAATTTTGGAAATCCCATCGCATAAATTCTTCCTCGGAGTACAATTTCACCCTGAGTTTAGTAGTAGACCAGGATTTCCAGAAGAGGCATTTGAAGCATTTGTTTCAGCTTCAGCTCAGAATTAGATTAATCTAATTTCGAAATTTTATAGATCTTTTGCCGTGCATCTCGAAGTGACACTTTCCGTTTAACATATCCTTTCTCTAATAGATGACTAAGGGCCATTCTTACAGTTCTATCTGGCAGTAAAGTTTTTTTTGCTAGTTCTTTTTGTGTAAGTTCGCCTTCATACTCTAGTGTCTTCAATAGTAGTTTGGAGCTAGGAGGCATGTTGAGTAGATCCTCAGCAAGATGTACCTTTTTGACAAGAGCTGAGATTGCGGTGGTATCCTTTTTCATTCTAATAATACTTACAGGTGAAGACTTGGTACACAGTACAATTTTTTTTACCTTATAGCGGTCAATACCATCAAGTACTACTTCACAATGGAGCCGAGATGAAATCTCATCAATTTCAATGGAACTATCATTTGAGACGATTAGTGGACGACGTGTTACATCTAAAGAATTAACAGAGATGATTCCAAAGACAGCTGATTCCTGAAAGATTACTGGTCCACCAGCGGACATTGAATAAGCAGATGAACCAATCGGAGTTGCTATAATTATTCCATCACTGCTATCATGCCATACCTCTTCGTCATTGACTCTTAGTGTATGTTCCATAAGCATGGCACTCTTTGATGGAAACACTGCAACGTCATTTAAAACTGGATAAACTCCTTTGCCATCAATTTTAATTCCAAGTCTTGGAACCTGCTCAATTGTATAATCCTGTTTTTTAAGTCGTTTAAGATATGTTGAGAATTCTTTTAGTTCAATTTGTGCCAAAAACCCACTAGCTTCAGCCTCAACAATTCCCAATACAGGAATAGTTGAATCAAAGTTTGCATGAAAATAATTTCTAACTCCTCTATCTCCACCGAGCACTATAATGCAATCAGCCGCTTTGAGTTTTGATTTTTGAGAAAATACAATTGATTGAATTCCTGCGTCATCTAGATTTTTTTTTATAGTTTTAGCTGACGTATCTGATATGTCTAAACTGTAAATACCAATTTGCACAATCCATGTACATCATAACGTAGAATAAAAGCCTAAACCTGTTTGAATTTCATTGCATTATAGAAGTATGCTGCGTTTGTTTCCGTCGCTCCTTTTTTTGGTACTTTATCTAACCCAACTTTCTTTGATTCAATTGCAGCTTGAGCTGCTCCACTTGCAAAACAAAAAGCCCAAATCGAGTCCTTTTCCTTCAAGAATGTAGAACAAAACGTAGAAGAAAATATGTCACCAATTCCTGTAGTATCATAAATTTCTCGATTTGGAAGAGTTAATGAATAAATTCTATCTTTATCAAGCATAGAGATTTCTCGTTTATTCGTAAACAAGACATACTTTACACCTTTTTTCTGTAGATGTTTCATCGCGTCTTGATCATCATTTCCAACTAAATTTCTGATTTCACTTGGACTTGTCTTTATGGCAGATATATGTGAAAGATCAATTTCTGTTTTTTCAAGGAAAATTTTATTGTTCGAGTCAACTCTTCTCAAAAAACCTTGTGGATCCAAGAAGGTAAAGTTAGAATTTTGCTTGATTGAATCATATGTTTCACTAGATATTTCATCAAATACTGGACTAATCACAGTTCCATCAGCATCAATGTCAGAATATTCAATTGGTTCACATTTTTTTTCTAGGTATAGTGTTCTATCAGAATCAGCTATGTTGATTTTAAATCGCGTTGTTGATTTTTCAGATAAGCTATTAGAAAAATTGATTTTATTTTTTGTTAGATAATTTTCAGAATCAAAGTCAGAACCAAATTTAGTAAAAAGATCAACATCTAGTTTTAGGTTTCTTGCTGTCCAGCTACAATAACATGCTGGCCCACCGACTTGTTCATACGAAGCGTCACCAATTTTAATTGAATCGATTACACAATGAGAAAA
>JAEHKV010000163.1 GCA_016838845.1 Nitrosopumilales archaeon
CATCAGAAAGTGCTACTGTCTCATCATTAAGGGATACCTTCTTGCCAGCTAGTGTACCTACTGCTCCATCACTAAGTGATACTGTCTCATCATTAAGGGATACCTGTAAGCCAGCTAGTGTACCTACTGCTCCATCAGAAAGTGCTACTGTCTCATCTGATAATGTAACGAATCTATCAGCTAGTGTAACTACTGCTGCATCAGATAGTGAAACTGTCTCATCTGATAATGAAACTGTTTTAACAGAAAGGGTACCTACTGCTGCATCAGAAAGTGATACTGTCTCATCATTAAGGGATACCTTCTTGCCAGCTAGTGTACCTATTACTCCATCACTAAGTGAAACTGTCTCATCTGATAATGTAACAAATCTATCAGCTACTGTACCCACTGCTGCATCAGAAAGTGATACTGTTTCATCATTAAGGGATACCTTCTTGCCAGCTAGTGTACCTACTGATCCATCAGATAGTGATACTGTCTCTGTTGATAATGAAACTGCTTTACCAGAAACGATACCTACTGCTGCATCAGATAGTGCTACTGTCTCATCTGATAATGTAACGAATCTATCAGCTAGTGTACCCACTGCTGCATCAGATAGTGATACTGTCTCATCTGATAATGTAACGAATCTATCAGCTAGTGTACCCACTGCTGCATCAGATAGTGATACTGTCTCATCTGATAATGTAACTGCTTTACCAGAAACGATACCTACTGCTGCATCAGATAGTGATACTGTCTCATCTGATAATGTAACTGCTTTACCAGAAACGATACCTACTGCTCCATCAGAAAGTGATAGTGACTCTGTTGCTAGGTTAACTGTTTTACCAGCTACTGTGCTTACTGTTTGATCAGCAAGTGATAGTGTTTCTGTGGCGAGGGATACTGTGGCACCAGCTTCAGCGGTAACTTTAAAATAAAACGCATGCAATGTACACGGACCATTACCACCACCTGTTCGTGTACAATCAAATTGTGCTCGTATAGCCCCAGGACCATTTGGTGGATTACTCCATGTCACTGTTCTCCAAGCTTTAGTAGA
The DNA here is from genome assembly GCA_016838845.1 of Nitrosopumilales archaeon. Taxonomy (GTDB): domain Archaea; phylum Thermoproteota; class Nitrososphaeria; order Nitrososphaerales; family Nitrosopumilaceae; genus DRGT01. Next base: position 1,052 of record JAEHKV010000163.1, read on the forward strand.
GTCTGGAGGTAATTGAGTTCCAGTAGCTTGAGTGGTACCGCCTGAATCTTGTATTTCCATATCAAGTAAGGCCTTAGTTCCTGTTTCGGCAAAAAAGTGTAGAGTAATGCTACCAATATTAGTTTGAGTAATTCCAGGTGATGCTAAACCTATTATGTCAGTAACTCCGCTGCCTGCTGCTGTTGCTGAAAGACTTACACCATCACCAGAGGTAGAAGGATCTGTTGGATCTCTTTCACCATCATTTACAGCATCAAAGTGATTGGTACCCGTTGATGGAGTCCATTCAAGTGTTGCACCATCAGCACCTGGATCAAAAAATGTGACAGCTAATATTAATGGAGTTACTGTTTGATCAGCAAGTGATAGTGTTTCTGTGGCGAGGGTTATCTTGATAGCAGTGATAACTTCAAAATAAAACGCATGTAACGTACATATACCATTACCACCAACTGTTTTTCCACAAGAAAACCGTGCATCTATTAGCCCAGGATTATCTTCTGAAGTGGTCCATGATACCGATCTCCAGGCTCCAGCTTGGTCGGCAGCAACTTGAGTACCACTAGCTTTGACTATACCTCCACTATCTCGTATATCATAATCAAATGTGTTTTTGACTCCTGTTGATGCATAAGTGTGTAGAGTAATACTACTAATACCAGTATCAGTAACTCCAGAACCTGTTAAACCAATTATATCAATCAAAATAGGGTTCGGACCAGTTGGTTGTGCGGTAAGACTTACACCATCACCAGTGACAGTAGGATCTGCTGGATCTCTTTCACCATCATTTACAGCATCAAAGTGATTGGTACCCGATGATGGAATCCATTCAAGTGTTGCACCTGATCCAATATCAGCAGTTGGATCATAAAATGTGGAAGGGTCTGCAGCAACAAACCATGGTCGTGCTTCGTTAAAGACTTGAGATCCATAGTCAATTTGAATCGGTCCGAGTGAATACAACTCTGGAAATACTAATGGTATAGAGTAAGTGTAACTAACAGAAGTTTGACTATCAATGAGGGATTTTGTCCATGTGAGTATTTTTTGATTACCAATTTGTTTCACTTTTGCATCTGTATCAATTTCAAATACGGCTGGCAAATATTCAACTATTTCGATGGTATTTGCTTCAACAAATGATTCGATATCAATTGTAACATCAAATGAATTAGGATCACCTATTGGATCTATCATGCTTTGAGCTGTTCTTATAATATCAAATTCATAAAATGACGCAACATCAAATGTTGTATCAAAGTCAGTGTTTATTCCGTCATTCATCACATGAATACTAACATTATATGTTCCTTCAGCAGTTGTGACATACTTGGCGTTGAAAAGGCCAATATTTTCACCCATTGTGATTCCATTAAACAAGGAGTAGGTTGTAATTTGATTATCAGGGCTAGTTATAATCATTGATAGATCTACATCCCAGACTGGATGTCCTTCACTATCTAGAACTACAATGATAAACTCTGCTGTCTCGCCTGGTTTGTAGATGCTCTTTACTGTGTTAAGAGAGACTAGTCCCCATGCAAATTCGCTTTCAGTTACATAGGTTTGACCGTCTTTGGTTAGTGTTGTTATGACCTTGTAGAGTCCTGGCTTGCGGTTCTCATCAAATGCAATCTTGATGCTGAATTTTCCGTCTCTAAGTTTTTCATGTTCATAACCAATTGTGATTTCCTTACCATCTGGGCCATAAATTACGGTTTCAATTGTTTCCTCTATTCCTATCCATGTTCCTTTCTGTACAGATGGTTCAACCTCTACGTCAGCTGCTTTTTCAATCTTGTCTGCTGATTGTTCAAGGCTGTCTCCAGAGGTCTTTAGGTTGGTCTTTGCATTCATTGCTGCTACCTTGATTTGGTCAATTACTGCCTTTAGCTGTACTTTTGCTGCTTTTAGTTCAGCCTCATTTAGTTTGCCGCCGTTCTTTATTGCGTTAATTTGGTCTTTTAGTTTCTGAATTTCCTCTTTTGCCTTTGCAATTTCGATTTTTAGTTGGTCGTCTTCATCTGCCTGTGCTGCATCTGCTTTTTGAATGGTGAATAGTTTTCCAATAAAGTACAAGATGTCCTCTGTTGTTGTGGTCTCGGTTGCAGTTGGAACGATTAGATCACTTTCTACCTCGTTCAATGATAGTTCTGTCTCAGCCTCAAGTAGTGCCATTGCAATCTCAAGTTCTTCTAATTCTTGCATTAAGACATCATATTCACTATAGAATTCTAATTCTAATTCAGCATCTTCAGTAATTAGATAGGTTTCCTTTGTTGTGGTTAGTGTTGGAGCAATTAACAACTCTGTAACAGTTGTGTCTACTGGTTCAGAAACTGTCTCTACTGATGTTGCATTGTCTACTAACTCTGTTGTTGTTTCGTTTTGTGCTAGTTCTGCCTCAAGTTGAGCTACAATCTCTTCTATACTTAGTTCAGGTACCTCTAGTGCAGCATATGCATCCTTTGATTGTTCATACATAGCTAGGATTTGTTCATCTTCTAGTACATAGTCATAAAGTGAAACATTATCAATTTCACCTGCAAACTGGTTGCTTGGTGTGCTGTTTTGATCCTTTGTAGTTATAGAAGCACCAACTACAATGTCTTCCTCTGATGTAATGTTATCAACTGTTGTAGTTTCTAATTTTCCGCTTACAGAAAGTGTTGGAACACCAGCAACTTCCTCAGTGTCTTCTCTGACACCATTTACAAATATTGCAATTGTTTCTCCACTAAAGGTAGCAGATAGGAATGTCCATTCTTCTTCAATTATACTTGTGGATTCTGCTGTGGTCCATTTGATTCCGTCGAATACTGCGAACTTTGCAATTTGTTCTGGCTGTATAATGTTGTTAATTGTAAGAGAAAATGATTTTTCTTTGCTTAGAACGGTAAATTCTGCTGAACCAGATGAATAGTCTGGCTTTACCCATGCGGTTACTGTCAAACCATTAAGATCATCAGTTACAGTCACATTCTCAATTTGTATAAAGCCACTCTGACCGTCTAATTCCAATATTCCTGCAGTTGGTTCTTCAGTTGATGTAACATTTTCTGAAGATACCAATTCTGGTTCTGTCTCAGTAAGTTGCAAGGATACGGTTGCTTCTGGGACAATAACTTCCTCAACTGGCTCTACTGAAGTAGCATTAACTGGCTCTACTGAAGTAGCGTTAACTGGCTCAACTGATGTTGCGTTAACTGGCTCTACTGAAGTAGCGTTAACTGGCTCTACTGAAGTAGCATTAACTGGCTCTACTGAAGTTGCGTTAACTGGCTCTACTGATGTTGCGTTAACTGGCTCTACTGAAGTAGCATTAACTGGTTCTACTGATGTTGCGTTTACTGGCTCTACTACTTCTTCTACTACTGGCTCTACTGAAGTAGCATTAACTGGTTCTACTGATGTCGCATTGACTGGCTCTACTGAAGTAGCATTAACTGGCTCAACTGATGTTGCGTTAACTGGCTCTACTGAAGTAGCATTAACTGGCTCAACTGATGTTGCGTTAACTGGCTCTACTACTTCTTCTACTACTGGCTCAACTGTTGTAG
>JAEHKV010000164.1 GCA_016838845.1 Nitrosopumilales archaeon
AAATCATTGAAAACAAAGCAAGTAAGAGGGAGATTTTGAAACATGGCGCTTAAACTCTCCGACTACAAAACAGATGTACACAACGATTGGTGTCCAGGCTGTGGAGATTTTGGAATTGTAAATGCAATCCAGATGGCACTAGCAGAATTAAATATTCCTAGAGACAAAGCAGCAATATTTTCTGGTATAGGTTGTTCCGGAAAAACTTCTCACTTCATCAACGTGTTTGGTGTTCATACACTACATGGAAGAGTTTTGACATTTGCTCAAGGTGCAAAGATCGCAAATCCTGAAATGACAATTGTTGCTGCTGGGGGGGACGGCGATGGTCTCGGAATAGGTGCTGGACATTTTGTCGCTGCTGGAAGAAGAGATGTTGACATGACTTACATCATTTTTGATAACGGTGTCTATGGATTAACAAAAGGACAAGCTTCTCCAACTCTCAGACTAGGGGAACAAACAAAATCACTTCCATCTCCAAATACAAATTATAATGTGAATCCAATAGGATTGGCAGTTACAAGTGGTTTCACCTTCGTCGCACGTGGATATTCATATGACATTAAACACTTGAAAGATCTCATCAAAGCTGCAATACAACACAAAGGTCTTGCCTTCTTAGATGTGTTGCAACCCTGTCCAACTTACAATGACATCAACACAAGGGATTGGTATGCTGGTGCAGATATGGCTGAAGAAGCTCAAAAACGACACTCTAGAATTTACAAATTAGAGGACACAGAATTTGAACCAACTGTTCATTTTAATGAAGAATCTGAACTAAATGAAAAACTGAGTCAAGCTCTGATAAAATCCTTAGAATGGGGCAACAAGATTCCAATTGGAATATTTTACAAAAATGAACTCATTTCTCGTTTTGGTGAGAGATTGACAGATAGAATCCCAAATTTTCTGGAAAATCCTCCAGCCAAACAGAGAATTTCTTCAAATGGCAAACCTATTACCAATGTTACAAAACTATTAGACTCATTTGAGGTTTAGAACAAACTACTATCAAAACCACCTAATGTATTATTAGCAGGTTGAACAAAAGATCAGGTTATCGTTGAACATCATCGAAGCAAATAAAATATTTCGTAAATCCATCATCAAGGGTTTCTTTGAACCTAAACTGCTTAGTCTAGATTTTAAAAAATCAGGTGTTAAGCATCCTGATATTCCAGATGACGGTCTCATGCAGTCTAAACTATTGCATGTTTTTTTTGATGTTGATACAGGCTCAGATTATCCGGATGGTGATGAATGGTTTATCCTAGACCTGCTTTTTCCATATGACATCAAAATTCCAGATTCTCTTAAAGGAACAGATTATTTTACAGTTTTATCTGTAGAAAATGGAAAAAACTTTTGGCATCACAGAGAACTAATTCGGTTCAAATATGGCAAAGCAAAAAAACTCGAGGAATCATTACAATTTATTGAAAAAAAGTACAAAGAACTTCATTCAATGTTAGAGCCACTTGAAAAAGATCTCAAGTAATTATCTTCCAACCATTTTCCTTGAATTCGAATTTTTTTTGACCAGAATAGACTGTTTTTAGTCTCCACCTAACATGTTCAGCATCAAATCTATAGACCACCTTTGATACGCCACTTGGTAATTTTTGAGGATCTAAATGGTATGGCAATAATTCTAAAACAAAATCAATTTTTTCAACCGAATTGTTAAACCACTGCGTTTCACTAGCATCAACCACAAAGCTGATTTGTGGTGAACCTAAAAAATTTATTTGAATTTTGAAATGATGTTTTGAACCCCGTCGCCTTCTCATTTCTTTAAACAAGAACTTCAACTTGTCCCATCTCTTAAATTCAAACCACTTGAAGAATTGCTCATTGAACTGCAATGGAATATCCAGATTTAACATAGTTTCAAAATCTTCATCATTCTGTTCGATCTCTTCTTGAATAACTTCAAACCTTGAATTCAAGATTCCATAACATACTTCAATCTCCCAAGGAGAAAACCCATAATATCTCAAATGAGCTTTTAGTAGTTCTTTACTCATTAAATCAAAAACTCAAAAATTATAATTAAAGGTTCTAGACTGTTTGGATGTATTTCCAAAGATAAAAGGAACCAACAGTTGCAATCACAAAAAGCATGGGTTTCCACGCAAAAACTGGAATGCTTGGGGTTGATAGCTTTATCTTGTAATTGTCAAATACTGTATGTATGTATTTTTTAATTTGTTCGTTCCAAATTTTATAATCAATCTGATACTTTTTCATCATTTCTTCAATCTCATAAATTACTGGAGTTCTTTGACAAAACAAATGCTGTAAGTAATCTCTTGAAACTTCAACCTCGGCATGAAGAGCAATTAGGCCTTTTTTCATTTCCACCATTCTCAAATGAAGTTCCCACGGTTTTTTGAGCTTTAAACTAAGCCCATTTCCTATCTGTGAAGGCTGTTTGTGTTCAAATTTTACTTTGGTAAAACCTTCTTTTGTAAAAATCTTCATCAATTCCTCAAAGTTCTTTTTTACAACTACTGTAAGTTGTTCAACTCCTGTTTTAGTATCTACTTTAATACACCCCTTTATTCCATCTAGGAACGAAATTGATTTCGGATATCTTGTAAGATATTCCATAAAATTTGCCTTCAATTCTTCTATTTAAAGCAGTGCAATTAATCTTGGATCATAAATGAAAAAGATTTTTAATTTTTAGTTCGTTTGAGAGGAATTTCCTAGTCCACGAACGTAAACACATTGATCATATGATACAGCTAATTCTGTTGGTTTAATTTTCCTGTCTGTTAACTTTGCCTCGGAATCTCTTATGATTGCAAATGGTTGTGTTTCAGAACCCTCACCCATTTTGTGATTTGCTATTGATGCTAAATTATCAACTACTGCCTGAAAGGTTACCTTCAATGGGTTGCCCTCAAGATCTTTTTCTGCCCTCATGTCATTTACTGGTTCAATTCCAGCACAAGAAATGGCAACACCTGTTGTACCAACTCTAGCTGGCATTAATCTACTGTCCACTATAATTATGCCAACATGAATTAGATATTTTAGGAAAATTTTTCGTTTAATCTGCTCCGCAATTAGAAATGGATCCTCTGGATATAGAATTATTTTACCTTTTTTTGCATTAGATTTGTCTATGCCAGCATTTGGAGCTAAAATATTATCAGATGATGTTATTACAAAGCCAGACACACCTCCAAAAATCACATCGGATTCACGAACTATGACTTCGGCTATTTTTGGTTTAATTTGAAATTTTTTTGAAACTAGCTTTCCGTGTTCTGATGATTTTACACTTTCAATATTGACCAGTCTTCCTTGTGAATTTGAAACATATTTGCTTGAAATAACCAAAACATCTCCATCTTGCAATTGTTGATTATTTTTCCTCAATGTGTCTTCAACGGTCTCAAAAATGTCAAATTTCTCGTTTTTTCTCTCTGCTTTCACAGGAAACACAGTTAGTGCCATATTTTCTTAATTCACCTTTTCTTTTTTATTGTTCTGAAAACGTTTTAATCTCCAAAAAAGGTTTTTTGATCATGAATATTACAGAAAAAATTCTTGCCAGAGCTTCAGGCAAAGAAAGACTATCTCCAGATGATGTAGTATTTGTTAATGTAGACAAAGTCATGCTACATGATGTATCTGGTCCTGGAGTCATAAAGGTATTTGAAAAATTAAAAAATCAAGGAATAAACGTAGAAAAATTATGGGATTCTTCCAAAGTATGGATAGCTGAAGATCACTTTGTTCCTTCAGCCGAAAAGGTTTCTGCTGAAAATATAGTGAAACTAAGCAATTTTTCAAAAAAATATGGAATTGAAAAACACTTCAAGTATGGTTTGGGACAATATGGAATATGCCACACCTTATCTCATGAGGAAGCTCTGGTGTTGCCCGGTGAAGTCTATGTGGGGGGAGATTCACATACAAATACTACTGGAGCACTTGGCGCCTTTGCATGTGGATTAGGTCATACAGATATTGCATATGTTTTACTCAATGGCAAGATTTGGTTTAAGGTCCCTGAAACTTTACTTTTCAAACTCAACGGAAAACTTCCAGAACATGTTATGGCGAAGGATCTAATTTTGAAAATTATTGGAGACATTGGAACAGATGGTGGTGCATACAAAACAATGCAATTTGCTGGAAATGGTATTGATGAAATGTCAATAGATGAGCGTCTTACACTTACTAATATGACTACAGAAGCAGGTGCTAAGAATGGAATTATAGAACCTGATCAAAAAATTGTAGATCACTTGGCATCTCGCGGAGCCACCGAATTTACTCAGATTAAAGGAGATTCCGATGCTGATTATTCAAAAACTTTTGAATATGAAGCATCTGAGATGGAACCAATAGTTGCAAAACCTTTCTCCCCAGAGAATATTGCAATTGTAAGAGAAGCTCCTACTATAGAACTTGACAAAGCATACATTGGCTCTTGTACAGGAGCAAAACTCGAAGATTTGGAGGCAGCAGCAAAAATTCTCAAAGGAAAGAAGGTAAAAATCAGAACTGAAGTCTTACCTGCAGCAATTTCAATTTACAAAAAAGCAATAGAAAAAGGGTTCATACAGATTTTTCTTGATGCCGGTGCAACAGTTGGCCCACCTACGTGTGGAGCATGTTGTGGTGCACATATGGGTGTATTAGCAAAAGGAGAAATTTGTATTAGTACCACAAATAGAAACTTTCCAGGTAGAATGGGACATGTCGAGTCTCAAACATATCTAGCTTCACCATTGGTTACTGCAGCTTCAGCTGTGACAGGAAAAATTACCGATCCGAGGGACTTGAATTGAAAGGAAATGTAATCAAATACGAACGTGACAATATAGACACTGACGTAATTCTTCCCGGAACATATCTTAAACTACATGACTATGACGAATTGGCATCTCATGCGATGGAAGGCATTGATCCAGAATTTCATACCAAAGTAAAAGAAGGTGACTTTATTGTTTCTGGAAAAAATTTTGGATGTGGTTCATCTAGAGAACATGCACCTATCGCACTATCTCATTCCGGAATAAAGGCAGTTCTCGCATTATCCTTTGCAAGGATATTCTATAGAAATTGTGTTGATGGAGCTTTCCTTTTACCAATAGAAATTGATGAAGAAGCATACAAGAATATTGCAAACGGTGATGAACTAAATATTAGCATGGAAACAAACGAAATAAAGAATGTAACAAAGAATCAAACATATCAAATGAAGCCTTTCTCTGAAATCATTGGTAAAATCATTGCAGCTGGTGGCCTCTTTAAATTCAAACCATAGGTAAGTAATTACAATGTCAAAAACATTGTCTGAAAAAATATGGGATTCCCATATTGTAGTAGAAAAAGAAAATGGCCCTTTCCTTCTTTACATTGATAGACATCTCATCCACGAAGTAACATCGCCCCAGGCCTTTGAAGGACTACGTATGAACAAACGGAAAGTAAGACGGCCAGACCTCACCATCGCAACAATTGATCATAATGTCCCTACAACTGACAGATCATTACCAATTATTGATCAAACATCTTCTATTCAAATTAAAACATTAGAAAAAAACTGCCAAGATTTTGGTGTTAATCTCTTTGACATTAATAGTCCCTACCAAGGCATAGTCCATGTTATAGGTCCACAATTAGGAATTACTCTACCTGGCACTACAATTGTTTGTGGAGATAGCCATACTTCT
>JAEHKV010000165.1 GCA_016838845.1 Nitrosopumilales archaeon
AAGATTTCCTGTGAATGAAGTTGTAGATGAAGTAGGAACCATATCAGATTTGAATATTCCAGCAGTAATGATTTTTGGTTTACCCTCAAAAAAGGATGATGCGGGTTCCTCATCCTTTGATGAAAATGGAATTGTGCAGAGGGCAATTTCTGAAATTCGAAAAAACTATGGTGAAAAAATGGTCATCATGGCAGATGTCTGTCTTTGTCAATATACATTAGCTGGACACTGTGGATTGGTCAAGGACAATAAAATTGACAACGATTCTAGCATAGAGACTCTTACAAAAATAGCCATAAGCCAAGCAAAAGCAGGTGTGGATGTAGTATCTCCTTCAGCAATGATGGATGGCCAGGTAGCCGCTATCAGATTAGGATTAGATGATGCAGGATTTTCTGATGTTGCAATAATGTCTCACTCAGCAAAACATCGATCTTCATTTTATTCTCCATTTCGTGATGCTGCGGAATGTGCTCCAAAGTTTGGAGATCGAAAAACCTACCAAGTTCCCTATACAAATCTAATGGAAGCAATTAGAGAAGTTAAAGAAGATATCAAAGAGGGAGTTGATATCGTAATGATAAAACCTGCTCTTGCTTATCTTGATGTAATTGCCGAAACAAAAAGACGATTTAATGTCCCACTTTCTGCATATAGTGTTTCAGGGGAATATGCTTTAGTGAAAGCAGCCGCGAATCAAGGTTGGGTCAAGGAAGAAGATATAGTTTCAGAGATCCTGTATGCAATTAAGAGGGCAGGTGCAGACATGATAGTAACATATTTTGCGAAATCTGCTGCTAAAATGCTTCAAGGAAATCCATGAGAGACGATCAGCGTTTTGAGATAGAACGTGCTTTAGATTTACTGCCACATGTGGTAGGATCAAGCTGGACAACAATATGGTTCAGGATGAATGGAACCAAACACCCCACTAGAGAAGAATATAGGAAGAAAGTAGTTGAATATTTGGAATTACTTGAGCCTCTTTTTGAAACACTTTCTGGAAAAGAAGGATTTCAAGAGATATCTGAATACATTCAAAAAAGAAAAAATAATGAGATTAAAAAAATTACAAATGGTATCAATAAGGAAGTTGAAAAGCGATATGATAGATACCTAGATTATGGTTAGATTTCCTTTTTTAGCTCAGTAAGATAGTTTTGAAGGATTTTTGTTCTTCTTTTTGCCTCAGCTTTTGCAGATTTTGTATTCATTAATTTTTCAAGTTTCAAAAGTTTTTTGTAAAAATGGTCTAGTGTCCATTTTTTATCGTTAGGTTTTCTTTTAGAACAAAAAGGATCAGATTTGTTGTAAAAAGGTCTATGTTCAGAACCACCTACAGCAAAAGCCCTTGCAATTCCAATAGCGCCTATTGCATCAAGTCTATCTGCATCTTGAAGAATTTTGCCTTCTAAGGTAGAAGGTGTTCTATTTTGTGAAAAGCTATGATCACGAATTGCATCAGTGATAATTTTAATTTCAATATCTGTTAAATTAAATTTTTGTAGAATTTTTTTTGCTTTAATTGAGCTTTTAATAGATGATTGTTTAGATCTTTTGTCAGATTTTGGGAATTGGATGATATCATGTAATAATGTTGCACACAAAACAAGTTTTTTATTGGCTTTTTCTTTTTTTGTTAGCTTTTCAGCAGTGTTATAGACACGCATTATATGGTCAAAATCATGCCCAGGGCGAGTTGTGATCATATTTCTTACATCGATTTTCAGATCCTCCAGAATATTCAATTTAAAATCGCCATAGTTTGGGTCTAACTAATTTTAATTTTCTTTGTGTTAGAAGTAGTGTCCAATTAATCATAGTGAAAAAAATCACCGCTCCAATTCCTAAACCATCTGCAAGTAAGATCCCCACAATTTTATTTTCGAATAACTCCAAAAATGGATTCAATACTATTTCACTGATAGTAATCATGATGTAATACGATAAAATTCTGCCAAGCCAAAATCCAATATAAAGACCAAAACTTTTTGCTCGCATCATGCCATATGCTACAAATAACATGTTGCTTGGAAGTGGAGTAGCTGCAAAAAGAAAAGAGGCCAGTCCGTAACCTAATTTTTTACGATTTAGATAATTTCCAATTGCGTCAAGATTTGATTTTTGCTCTTTACCTACAAATCTTCGAAACAGACTACTGATTCTTTTGAGAATGAATCTACCAATTGTTGCACCTGTTGCTCCTACAACAGCTAGAACAATGGGATCCAAAGTAGTATCTAATGCATAAAATGATGCCAAAATAATCCATGTTGGTGGCATCAAAAGGGGAGCCGCATTAACACCGATCAGTAGAATAAAAATTCCAATATACGAAAATTCACTTATCGTTTCAAAAATATCGGTCATTTTCCAATCAAGAGATTCAAAATAGTCATCTAAATCCTTTCAATGAGTTTAGTCTGTGAAAAATTTAAAAAAAAATTCATAAAATCAAAAAAATTCAAGTGTTCAGAAGAAAAGATTAGGTAATTCAAGAAATTGGATGAATCATGCAATATCTTTATATCCAAATTTTCCCTTTATTACTCTCGTGTCTGATGTCATTTGGAAATGCTATAGGTGTGATTTAACATACAAAGAAGAAGATCTTGCAAATATTCATCGACAAATTACCAATCACCCTGTGAAGAAAGTAAAACAAGTTCTCGCTTAATCATTTTTTAAATAATTTTTTTCAGTTTTAATCTAGGTTTGGTGCAGGAGGTGGGCTCCATATTTTAAGTTCAAATCACCCCACTTTTTGATCGCCAGATCGTGCTTAACAACTTGATCTCACCAAAAGGATCCTGAAACTATACCATTCTACCTTATTTGAAAAATAGTTGTGATCATTTTATCGTCCAAAAAACGATTCACAATATGCACAGGCCTCATGCACCCTCGTTAGACTTGAAACCTGTGCGGACAATTATTAACAGTTCGTATCAAATGTGAACGGTTCTATTGAGACCCGCACCCTTTTTGGTTTTATTTTAGACCCAGAAAAGTTCGTATCAAATGTAAATGAAGGCGAATCTGCTAAGATTCGAATCTTATAGTTTTATAATTTTTAAATTAGAATTAAATAAAGATAAAATGAAAAGTTATTTTATGAAAAAGGAATATGTCGTTAGAAGCATTAATGCTGCTCCAGACGGTGCGCCCTATGTGATCGTCTCTCTTTCTTCTGCAAAGGAAATAAGAGAAGGTGGTGTACCCCAATCGCCATCTGGACCCAAGGCGATGGAATTTACTAACATGAATGACATGATGAAAGATCTCAACAAGATGTTAGCAGGCATGGGTGGTACGCTAGGAGGAGTCACTGCTGTAAAGCTTGATATGCACGAATACAAACAAATGAATCTCTCAGTTGGAGACAAGGTCTTTCTAGAATTAACAAAGGCCGAAAGTTTAGGTGTCTAAACCAAATCTTAGTCATCGGTTATTTTTATTCATCTTAATTAAATTCAATGAAATTTAAATGAACAGATTTTGGTTCATTGATCTTTCGATAGTTCATCCACTGATTTGGTCAATTTATTTTTGTTAAATGTTTCAAAGCTAGACTCTGTTCGTTAACAGTTCGTATCAAATGTTAATTAAAAATGAAAATATGGGTTTTAGTGGCTATGACCACAACCACAAGAATCATGACCTGATTCAGTTTGCTGTGATTCTTTACTTGCGCACTTTGAACATTTGTCTGAACCCGTAGGAGAAAAGAATCCAATTCCACACGATACACATTTCATACTTGACATGCACCAACTAATTTGTGCTGATATTTATTGATAGTTATGGGTTGGTTTTATTCTAAGAATTAAGAATTTTCAGGATTAAGATCCGATTTATCTAGAATGTTAACCTCAGTTAATTACGAAAAAATCTCTTCCTAATGACTCGAAGTCATGCCCACATTCGTGGAAAGTTGTAGATGGTGCAGTGATTTGTAAATTATGTGGCGACAGAG
>JAEHKV010000166.1 GCA_016838845.1 Nitrosopumilales archaeon
CGAGAAGAGGTTCCTGGAAGAAGAGGTTATCCTGGTTATCTTTATACTGACTTGGCTTCAATTTATGAACGTGCGGGAAAAATTAAGGGTAGACAAGGTTCAGTGACACAATTACCAATTCTTACTATGCCTGCTGATGATATTACACATCCAATTCCTGATCTCACAGGTTACATTACTGAAGGTCAGATAGTAATGAGCAGAGAATTACATAGAGCAAATATTCACCCTCCAGTTGACGTCCTAACAAGTTTATCACGTTTAATGAACAACGGGATTGGTCAAGGACGAACACGAGAAGATCATAGACAACTCGCAGATCAACTTTATGCTGCATATGCTCAAGGTAAGGATGCAAGATCATTAGCTGCCATAGTGGGTGAAGGTGCCCTAAGTGATTTAGATAAAAAATTCCTTGGTGTTGCAAACAACTTTGAGCAAAAGTTTGTTAACCAAGGCTTAGATGAGAATCGTTCTATAGAACAAACGCTTTCAATTGGTTGGGATCTGTTAGCTGGTCTTTCAGAAACAGAACTAACTCGTATTAAACCAGAATTTATTGCAAAATATGCGAAGAAGACTAGTACCGGTGACACAAAAAAATCAGAGTAAGGTGATAAAGGCTGCCCATAAGTACCGACATTCGTCCTACGCGCCTTGAATACTTGCGTGCAAAAAAACGAATCAAAATTGCAGAAAAAGGACTAAAGCTGTTAAAGCTTAAACGTCAAGCATTGATCTTTGAATTTTTCAACATCAGCAAGTCATCAGCCAGACTGCGGGGAGAATTACACTCTGAGCTTATCAAAGGTTACCAAAGTATACGAATGGCAGAAATGCTTGATGGTGAGATGAGATTGGAAAACGAGGCAATGAAAATTCCACAACTGAAGAAATTACTTATCACACCAAAGAATATCATGGGAGTTAAAATTCCAAGATTGGAGGGAGGAAGAAGAGAACAGGCACTTACTGAATATCTATTAGAAATTCCAGTTTCTATCAGTGAAGCTATCAAAGCTTTCCAAGAAGTTCATAAAATTGTCTTGGATGTTGCAGAAAAAGAGACAACATTACGAAAACTTCTCTATGAAATTGAAAAGACAAAACG
>JAEHKV010000167.1 GCA_016838845.1 Nitrosopumilales archaeon
GCTGTATGTCTTCCTGAGCAAGTGTTGGTAATCCTTCTAAGTCAACTAGATTAACGATTACATCAATATTTCTGTTTATTTCTTTTGCTATAATTTTTGGAAACACGTTGACTTCTAGTCCAGAAGGTAAGGAGGATGAAATTCTAATGTTTTGTGCAGTTTGTAAGTTTAGATCATTTTGTGATGTTTTTATGAATGCAGTGCCAACTTTATCATTTGTTTTAATTATTCCCCAAGTATAATACGCCCCTTTTTTTATTATCATATTGTTTGAATCGAACTTAAGTAGTGAATCTTCATAGTCAACAGCTACTTCAATGTCATGTGGTGCTTGAATTATTGTGCCATCTGAAGTTTGTAAAAATACAGAAAATGGCATTTCAGATTCAACGTGCATTTCCTGACTTGGTAAATGTATTATTAGTTCTACATTACCTGGTATTCCAATATTATCTTCTCCAACTATCAAATTTTGTAATACTGTTTGATCATTAAAATTTGCATAAATTGCTGTTTCTCCTTCATTATTTCCTACTTTGACATCAAATGTCCCAAATAAGCTATCTTGTTGAATTATAACTTGTGATGGAACAGAGGCTATTGCTGGATTTCCAGAACTTAATTCAATAATCAAATCATCCGTTGGTTTTACTGAAATTCCGTTTTTGTTTACAAGGTTAACATAGCCAATAGAATAAGTTGCTTCACCAACTTCAACATGAGATGGTGCCAAATACAATTCTACATATACATTATCTAGTGATAATATTGAAGTCTGAGCTGATGCGGAAAACATAAGATTAGAAAAAAGTATCACCAAGAGGGACCGAGTTATTATTGATTTTTTTCTCAAACTTTTGTCACCTCATAAAAAAAGGAAGGTTATGGGATTATCCGGCTTGTTGTCCAATCACTACTGTTCCCACGAATACAGCACCGTTGGTAGTTGTTATTTTGAATTGTGTGTCTCGTCCAGTCTTAAAGTCAGTATCCAAAGCTAAGGTAATTGTAGCAGTTTGTCCTGGTTGAATCTCAGCTGCACCTTCAGTTAACAACACATCGACAATTGTATCGTCAGTTAACCAAACGTCATATTCGCCTCCAGCAATTGAACTTAATGCACCTTGTGCATCGAGTGTTGCTGAATTGGCATAGGTGTAAACTGTTCCACCAAACCTTAACTCTGCAAGTAGCATTTTTTGAACGCTGTCATTCTTGAGGTAAACAGCAATTCTTTCATGTTGTTCACTTAAACTATCTGCATCTCCACCTGAACCTGCTAAGAGCATTGGACCTCCATCATGCGTTTGTAATGTAGAAACATCACGCGCATCATATCCGACGATCTTGATCAGTTCTATTGTTGGGACACCGCTTATTTGTGCTTGGCTGAAAAATCCTTGAGAAAAGACAAAGATGATTGAGCCACCCACGACTGCGATTGCCACCATCAGAAGCGTTGCAATAACTGGAGCTACCGCTCTATGTTTTCTTGTTCGTTTTTCTAGTTTTACGGTTTTGGTCATGTTTGAGTATAACACAATAGGACATTTGTTAAGTCAAATGCTGTCCAAAATGCACAACAGATCAAAGTCAAAAGACCGAAAAAATTCTTAATGCCTACCAGATAAAATATCTGCATGAGAAAAGCTATGATTTTTGGTCACAATTCCATGCATTCTACATTTTGTCAATAATTTAGTTCTAGGCGTACTCTAAGGCTGCATTTATGATCTAGCTTGTTCAAAATGCACAACAATTTTTCAGTATGATTACTGAATTAAATTAAGAGACTTTGTGATGATAAAAACTTTGTTCATAAATTGATAGTCCGCTTTATCTTCAAAATTCATGTTGAACCTCTGTCTGTAATGAATACTACAAGCTGTTGTTTAACACTGAATCATTATATCATAAAAATTACAAAATCGGGAAGAAAATGGCGACAATTAATCAAATAAGCACAGAAAGAGACGAGAAAACAAATTCAATCAATGTGATTGATGAATTAGAATTAGAACTTTCCAGGATTTTGGATCTTGATGACTTAGACGTTCATATTTATCTAAATCTTTTAAGAATGGGCCCAGTTACTGCAAGCTCATTAGCTAAGGAGATCAATATTGACAGAACTAAAGCCTATCGAACTATAGATAAATTGTTAAATCTCAAAGTTGTTTCAACTACTTTTTCTAAACCTAAGCTATGTGTTGCAAATAAACCTGAGGACGTTATAAAAAATGTATTGCAAAAAAAAGAAATTCAGGTAAATAATATTCGGAATACTAAAGAATATCTAGTAGATCGTATCAAAAAAACAATACCAACTAATTACACTAGCAATTTACCAACTTTCCATATAACACAAGGTACATCAAACATCTATTCAGACATTGAAAAATTGATTGAAAATGCTAAAGATGATGTTTACATTATTACTACATTAAAAGATCTCTCGAAGATGTATCATTCCAGTATTCCAGAAAAAATAAAAATTTGTGAAAAAAATGGCGGTAAGATCAAACTGTTGACTGAATTAAACAATGATGATTTTTTATCCTTTATTGACAGATTTGGCGCGACTGAGGCCAGAATAGGAAAACTCAGTTCAAAGGGAAGGATGATTGTAGAAAAAGGTAAGCAGATGATTATGTCTGATGTCGTTTGGAATGATTCTGAACAAAAAAATGTTGAATCTGATTATGCGATTTGTACCAATTCAATTCAGATGGTAAATAACATATTTATTTTATGTAATCTCCTTTGGAAAAATTCAAAACCCATCAATTATAAAAATCGCTAAAAGTGAGTAGGACACAAATTTTCTAGGCTAAACT
The DNA here is from genome assembly GCA_016838845.1 of Nitrosopumilales archaeon. GTDB lineage: Archaea > Thermoproteota > Nitrososphaeria > Nitrososphaerales > Nitrosopumilaceae > DRGT01. Next base: position 2,838 of record JAEHKV010000167.1, read on the forward strand.
GAGAATTAAGAATTTTCAGGATTAGAATCATATATGAGCTAACAAAAATTTTGTCATAAATTGAGTGTTATTACTGAAGATCGCATGAAACTTTTCTCTGAAATGGAAGAAAGATATGAAAAAAAAGATACAGATTATTTTGTAAAATTATTAGATCATGATGATTTTGTTATAAGAACGAGGGCAACATGTATTCTTGTAGATATGGGTGGTGAAGATAAGGTGCCCTACATTGCTAAAGTTTTGAAAAATGATCCTGATGAATTGGTAAGACATGAAGCAGCATTTTCTCTTGGTCAGATGGGATACCCCAGTGGGGTTTCACCTCTTGAGGATGCAACACAAAACGATTCTAGTATGTTTGTGAGACATGAGGCTGCTATTGCACTTGGTGTTGTAGGTTCACAAAATGCAAAAGAAACTCTTGAGGGAGCACTTGATGATCCAGATGGTTCAGTTAGAGAATCAGCTGTGGTTGCGCTGTCAAATCTTAAATTTATGAAAGAGTTGAGCAAAAATACCAAGTTTGCTAAACTAACTGGCGGCTAAACTGGGACAACATTTGTTCCATGCTCAGTTGATTCAAATTTATAGATTTTTTCAACAGAAGAGCCTTCAAAAATTTCAGCGTCATGAGTGATTATGATAAACTGCAAGGGTTCCTGAGAATTTGTTTTTGTAATATCTGATAACTGTGACAACACAGAGACAAGTGACTTTCGTCTTTCTTCATCAAGATGGGCTGTAGGTTCATCTAAAATTACAAAATTAAGATTTGATGCCCCAAGTAATTGTGCCATGCCAAGTCTTAATCCTAATGCAACGCTTACCTGCTCTCCTCCACTTAAAGAATCAATATCCAACATAACGTTTCTTGAATAGCATGTAATTGAAACGTCTCTTGCTTTTTCTGACAGCGAAATTCTTTGAATTTTAGTGTTTAACTTAGTCAAATAATCAGAAGCTTTTTCAGAAATTGTTCTTAGGGCCCATGAACGAAGACTTGTTGCCACTGGTCCATCACGGTTGAAAACTTTCTGCTGTATCTCATCAAGCTCAGAAATATACTGCCTCACTAGTTCAAGTTCCTTTAAAATTGAAGAAGATTTCTTAATTTGCTCTCCGCCTGTTTTTATTTTTTCAGAAATAGCACCAAACTGTTGGTCTATATCACTTAATTCGTTACGTTTTTGTTCTACAGAGTTTTTCAATTTTTTAAATTCACTGGGATCAAATCCTTTAGTCTCATTTTCTAATTCAATAATTTTATCATACATCATTTTTGCATGAGA
>JAEHKV010000168.1 GCA_016838845.1 Nitrosopumilales archaeon
AAGATAATCGCTGCACACCTGATGCCCAAAGCCTCTAGAACCACAATGAATTAGAATTGTAATGTTTCCTTTTTTTATTCCCATTCGTTTTGCAGCTTCCTCATCATGAATTTCTGCAACACGTTGTATTTCGAGAAAATGATTTCCAGAGCCCAAACTTCCTAGCTGAGGAGCTCCCCTTTTTCTTGCTTTATCTGAAACTTTGTTTGGATCAGCACCTTTTATTTGGCCTGATTCTTCACATACATCTGCATCATTTGCTGTTCCATAACCATTGTCAACTGCCCACTGCACACCTTTAACTAAAACCTCATCAAGTTGAGATGGACTTAATCGAACTGCACCCTTTGAACCAACGCCTGAGGGAATAGTGTTAAAAAGATCAGTAACTATGTCTTTTAGTTTTGGCCTTGTTTCTTCTTCTGTCAAATTTGTTCGAATTAATCTAACACCACAGTTAATGTCGTATCCTACACCACCGGGACTAATCATCCCTTCTTCTGCGTCCATCGCCGCAACTCCACCAACTGGAAAGCCATATCCCTCATGACCATCTGGTAAAACAACTGCATGGCCAACTATACCGGGTATGGATGCAACATTTGTTGCCTGCCAAATTGTTCTATCTGTAGTCATTTTGTTTAGAAGCGTTTCATTGGCAAAAATTCTAAGAGGAACCTTCATGTGATTTGTTGAATCTGGTTCAATGATGTATTCCATATCTCCAACTTTTTTTGGAGTGAATGTTTGCATTAAGATCGGTAAAAAGCCATGCCAACACAATTTAAATCATAAGTAGATTTATTTTCGGAAAAAAAAGACCGTAATTATTGGCAATTTTACCTATTGATAGTGGGCGATATGGCACAAAAGAAATGCTTCAAGTGTTTCGTGAACAAAATAAGATTAATTACCAATTAGAAATTGAGGGTGCAGCGGCTGTATCTCAAAGTGAGATTGGAGTGATTCCAAGAAAAATTGGAAAAAGTATTTTGAAAGTAGCTACTTCTGGAAGGATCACTGCAAAAAGAATCAAACAACTTGAAGCCAAAAGTGATCATGACACTGCAGCTCTCGTTGAAGCATTGAGTGAGAAATGTAATGCTGATGCTAAACCTTGGATTCATTATGGATTGACAAGTAATGATCTGGTTGATACTAGTAATTCGATGCAAATGAGGGATACATTAGCTATAATTCAACCTAAAGTTGCAAAGCTTGCTATACTTTTAGCAAAAAAAGCTGCAAAATACCAAAGTATTCCAGCTGTTGGTCGAACTCATGGTCAACATGCCAGTATTATTTCATTTGGATTAAAGTTTGCAAACTGGGCTTCTGAAATGAGTAAGCATCTAGAAAGAATTGAAGAAATAAAAAAACGTATTCTAATTTGTAAAACACTTGGAGTGGTTGGGACCGGTTCACTAATGGGTTCAAAGGCTGTTGAAGTTCAAAAAAGAGTTGCAAAAAAATTGAAACTATTTCCTGCTGAAGTTGCAACTCAGATAGTTCCAAGAGAAAGATATGCAGAATATGTTTTTCAGCTTGCACTGTTAGGCGCAACTCTTGAAAAAATTGCAGTTGAAATTCGTAACTTACAACGAACCGAAATTGGAGAGGTAGCAGAACACTTCAAAAAAGGACAGATGGGAAGTAGTGCAATTCCAGTGAAAAGAAATCCTATCAAAAGTGAAAGAATTTCATCATTATCCAGGCTTTTACGTAGTCATATAGGAACATCTTTTGAGAATATTCCTCTATGGCATGAAAGAGATCTTTCAAATTCTGCAAATGAGCGATTCATCATTCCAATGTGTTCAATTCTACTCGATGAGATGCTTGAAACAATGATTCGAATCATACAGAATCTTCAAGTAAATGAAAAACAGATCACAAAAAATCTATACATTACTAAAGGACAAATTTTTGCAGAGTTTGTGTTAGAAGCATTAATCAAAAAAGGAATCCCAAGATTTTCAGCATACAAAGATATTCAAAGAATTGCTTTTGCTGCAACAAATAAAGAAATTGAGTTTATTGATGCAATAAGAAAAGATAAGAAAATTTCTTCAAAGTTTACTGAAAAAGAAATCAAGTCAATCTTTTCCGCAGAAAATCGTCTTGGTGCATCACTTTCAATTATTAAAAATGTGAATAAAGCAGTTCACAAATCTGCCAAAAAATTCATTTAGATTTTAAGAAAGCTTTGTGAATCATCGAACCATATTGTAATGCCTTTTTTCTTTTTTTAACCGAAATATCTGGTACACCAATCTCGGAAGCAAGTTTACGAATAATGTGTTTTCTTATCAAATCATATTTTCCAGAAATTTTTTCAGAGATAGGGATAGTCTTTGCAACTTTGATAAATTGCTCATTCAGTAATGGTTGAATAATTCTTACTGATAATTCTGATGTTACTTCATTTACTGCTTTCATCATTTTAAGCTCATTTTCAAGCTTTGAGTCCATTAGTTGTAACACATTTTCCTCTCCAACCTCAATCGCTTCTCTATATGCATTATAGCCACAAAATAATTCATCAATTCCATTTGCAGTGACAACCGTAGTAATCCCAAGATTTTGAGCTAATTTTGCAACATGATAAAATGCAATACAATTTTCGTTCCAAGAAAGATTGTCAGTTTTTATTTTTTTGCCAATTTTTGAAGCAATTTCATCAAAGAAATCTTCATCAATTTCTAAAATTTCATGCTTGTAATTCAGATGCTTGTTCACATCTTTTGCAAACAAAATGTCATGAGAGTTAGGAAATCCAATTGTAAGCAAGGTTATATCAAAGCCTAGATCATTACAAATTTTTGATACTAGAGTACTATCAACACCTCCTGAGAAGGCGATTCCAATTTTTTTGTCAGAAATTGTTTCTTTTATTGCATTTTGTATTTCCGACAACAGTTTTTCTTGCATAAATGAAGAGTACAGCTCTAACTATTAATTTGATTACAAGAATTATAATTCATGACAATTGAAAAGCTATCATCCGAACAAATTGAAAATGAGCTTAAAAACTTAGATGGATGGACTGTAAAAAATGGAAAACTACACAAAGATTTTCAGTTTGATGATTTCAACCAAGCATTTGGGTTTATGACAAGAGCAGCAATGCACATTGAGAAGATGAATCATCATCCTGAATGGTTTAATGTATACAACAAACTTTCAGTTGAATTGATGACGCATGATGCAGGGGGCATAACACAAAATGATGTTAGTCTTGCAAAGATACTAAACTCTCTCGTTTAGACTAGTTCAGAATTTATATACAGAATCTAGTTCATTTGTCACAAATGGCTTCAAATCCAACATTGTTAGATTCAGATTTTAGATATATCGATAAAAAGGGCAACCTAATGAAAACTAGAACAGAGTTATCTATTGCACAAATGCTTTCCTTTTTAGAACAAAACTATGAGTATAATTATGAATTATCACTTGATGGAAAAATTGTAAATGTTGATTTTAAAACTGACAGTGGATTAATTGAAGTAATCGATAACGAAGAAGATATCAAAAAATACAACGAAATCAAGGAAATTTTGCCAGATACAAAAATTATGGCGATTGGGCATCCAAAATTTGCGGCACGGATTAGTGAGCTTGAAGAAGTTGTCGTTTACGATAAGAAAAGCCCTCAAACGGGTTCAGTTTTTATCGAAGATCCATCGTTTGCATTTGATTACGCACACATTCTACCTTTAGTTGAGAAATGTTCCATTCTACATGGACATACTTCTTCGGTAATGGTGGAACTAATTGGACAAATGAAAAATAATTTGTTGATTGATTTTGGTGAAGCAAAAAAAATTATCAAGGGAGTGCTTGGTGCATTTGATCATAAATTTTTCATAAATAGAAAATATCTAAAAAAGGATGATGGTACTCATTACAAAATTGAATTTGAGGGACCTAGAGGAATGTTTGATCTACAGATTCCTAAAGATACGACTTATCTATTAGAAGGAGAGGCGACTGTAGAAAATCTATCTACTGAACTAATCAAAATTTTAGCACCAAAATTACCGCCAAACGTTGAAGCAGTGGGGGTTTACATTTATGAAGGATACAACAAAGGTGCTCACATTATATCAAAGCTAGACAAATAATATGAAATGGAGCCAAAAATTCAAGAGAAAGCTTGGAACCCTGAATTAGAATTAAAGATCTTAAAACAATGGGAAGAATCTCATCTATATGACTTTGTTCTAAAAGATGACAATTTTA
>JAEHKV010000169.1 GCA_016838845.1 Nitrosopumilales archaeon
TGGAAATGATCTTAGAGCAAAAAAAGATGAATTCGTAATAATCGATGTTCGAGAAGCTGATGAGCTGGAAGGTGGAAAGATTGAAGGTTCGATTCACATGCCATTGGGTTTGACCATTAGAAACGCCAAGAAGAAACAGATGGAGGAGATGAGAGGAAAGAAAATTTGCACCTATTGTGGTACTGGATACCGAGGAAGTATTGCGGCAGATGAATTAAACAAGGAGGGATTTGACGCAGTAACTTTAGAAGGTGGGTTTCCTTCTTGGAATCAATCTTAAATTTTTTTATTTTTCTTTTTATTAACATTTGATGCGAACTGTCAGCCGTTATGTAATTTCTTTAATCCGTTTAGGGCAGTAACATAAATATCATTTATCATCTTGGCAACTTCTTCCTCAGGCATTCCTTTTGGTTCGAAGGTGCTTGACCACTCTACCTCACACCTTCCATTTCCAAGGTCTTTTACCTTTACTGTACTAAGATAATTCGTAAGCGGCATTGGAGAGCTAGTTATGGAATAACTAAATGTTTTAGCAGCATTATCAAAACTTTTGAGTTCTTCTTCGATTTTTCCCTCTCCTCCGCTTTCATTTGGTATAATACAAGTTCTTTTGGCACCAACACCTGAGCCTTCAACTGTTGAGCTTTTAACTAGTGGAATGTATTTTTCCACATTTCTAAATGAGCTCAGAGTTTTCCAGACCTCATCTGCTGCTGCATTGATCGTATCTTTTACTGAAACATTTGTCATTGTTTTCGATAGTAGTTCAGATGTTTCCTATAATGTGTTTTTCTTTTATTCAAATTACATTTGATACGAACCGTAAATTTGACTAATTAGCCTTTGTAAAAGAAAAATATATCTAAAGTACTTCCCTTGATTTCGTCCAGATGGGATTCTATGATTTTTCTTATTTCGATCAGTTCATCCGATGATGGAAATCTTTCGTATGTATCCATATAATCCCCAATGATTAAACCAATTAGGAAACCTGCCTTGTGGCCATACTTGAAATCATCATCATCCTGATATCCCCAAACCTTCTGTTCCAGCTCGGGACTAGTGATCTCGTTTGATTTCAGAGTTTTATGAATAAGGGATGTGATCTTGTCATGAAATTTTTCTTCCAGAACCATATTCTACTTTGATCCCCCATCTAATAAAAAGAGAAACCTGAGCGCCTTTTATGTTTGAAATAGCTATTTGAAACACGGAAGCTAACATGTGCTTTGAATAGTGCGGTTCGCTTATTCATTTGCTTGGCCAAGATACTCCATTTCTTGTTGGCTTCCGTCAACAATTGATACGAACTGTTAATCCTGAAAATTCTTAATTCTTAGTTCTAGATAGAAAAATCATGCCTGAGTTTAAAGTAAAAGTTGAACTTATCTGTAAAACTTGTAATCAGAAATTTTATTCTACGATTCCAGATGAAATTCACATTCAACCGATTCCTAACGTGAAATCAATAACCATTACGATTGAAGAATTAAGAGATGAGGTATCAATAGATATCAAAGATCCTGCAGGTAATATAATCGCAAGTATGAATCTAAAAGGCTTTACCTTTGACATCAAGCATCCTAGATGCAATGGCACTAACAAATATTCTGTAACGGATTGTACCTTCCTACCATCCTGAAAATTCTTAATTCGCAGTAATTGGAATATTAATAATCAAAATCTAGTTATTTGATTTTATCTCAAGTGCAAGTCGAAAATCGAGCATTTTGGCAACCTGCGATATTACAATTTGTCCCTTCAACCCTATGACATTTTCGACATGTAAGACAGCCACAGCTATCTTTTCTCATAGTTCCTTCATGGCAAAATGGGCATTCAAGTTCGCTAGATGCTTCCATACTGAACAACAAGTAAATTTGATTTAAAAAAGGATTACCCAAATTACTTCCAATTTACAATTCGTATCAAATGTTAATCCTGAAAATTCTTAATTCTTAGAATGTTATAGAATATGTCTTGACTGAATTAAAATGTGGAGAATGTAAAAAGCTACTTGCTCATTATTGGGGTAGAACTATACAAGAATTACCAACGTTTGTTTGTATGGACTGTTTTGAAGCGAAAAAACCCAAACAACAGCCTGAAAATTCTTAATATACTCAGATTAATTCCTAAAATCATGAAATATTGCCATGATTGTTTAACTCCGATTAATAGATATTCAAAAGAAGAGTATTGTGATATTTGTAAAAGAGATAGAGCCCTTAAAGAAAGCTCTACAGCTTAGGACTCTGATTTTCTAGTTAAACTATTAAATGGTATTTTTGCATTCGCATTTTTTTTGTTTATCAAATTTTGGGTACTTTAGTTTATGACATACTGCACAGTATAATTCAGTTGACATATATCTCTAGGTTTGTTCTAGTATTTCCACTTTAGTAAAAGTTAAATTATAATCTCATTTTGTTTACCAATACAATAATCTGCCAAGTTTTGAACTGCAATCTTAGCTATTGTTTATTCTTAAAAATTCTTAATTCTTAGTTTGAGATAGAAAATTTGTGTCGAAAGATACTCTCAATTATGATGATTTAACTGAAAGTCAAAAAAGAAAATTGAAAGAATTTGCCTTAACTAAGGGGTATAGAATTGAAGGCATTCAATATTTTTCAAATGTGTATTATGCGGAATTAAAAAAATAAGTGAATTATTCTTTATAATGAACTAATAGTGACTTTCCCATAACGGGATGAACAGCTATTATATTTTCGCCCTTCTCAGCTAGAAATTTGTTTACCACATCTTGAAGAAATACATCCTGTGGTAATTGTTCAGCTTCAAAATATTGTATTTTGTGAATCATTATAGTGAGGATCAATTAAGATGATATTAATGATCCTGAAAATTCTTAATTCATAGTGTTTACTTGAAAGGTAATAAAACGTAGGTTGCAATGAACACTACAACAGCAGCAATTGCCATTCCAATACAGTAACCAGCACCCTTCATGCCCAAGTAATATGGTAATACTTTCAGTTAAATCGGATCTTAATCCTGAAAATTCTTAAACGATTTCGTTGTAACATTATGTTATGATAGAGCCCCCTAGACCAAAAGAAGGGGATGAAGTCTGTTCCATGTGTGGAAGACCAAAAAGTAAACATTCTTCCGAAGAATTACTTACATGCTCTCATAAAATGGGAGAGTTTAAGAAAAATACTACAGGTGGGGCTGGAATTGAATGAATATTTACAAACTGTTAATGCTGAATCCGTTTAGACCCATTTACATTTTATATTGTCGACGGAAGCCAACATCGATTCTGAAAAAGGGAGAACTTTTTCTAGGAATTGTTTCCTTCAGATTCCCTATGACAAGAGAACATTGTGTCAGCTTCCGTATTATCACTACATGTATCAAATACTAAAGTTTGACTGAGAAAATATGAACTGTCGCTTACTCTTGACCCTCTGTTGTCATTAGCGTTAGCGTTGACCTTACCCTGTTTAATTTTCTAATCCAGGTAATTACATCACTTAGGTTTTTTTCATTAGCTGACTCCAGCTTTACAAGAATATCATAGGCACCAAAAACTCCAAATACTTCTTTAATACCTGAAAGATGCTTTAGTTCTTCAATTACTTGCTCCTCGGAACCCAAATCACAAATAACTAAAACATAAGCTGTTGTCATAGCGTAATTACACAAGTACCGTTATTTCAAGTCTCTAATGAAACTTGTTTCATCCTGAAAATTCTTAAATCAGACTGCTATCATTATAAAATGTCTGCGTGAATCACACAGTTTGATATTTCCCTAGTAAAAAGTGTGGTTCATTCTTGACAACTAAGTGAGGGCTTTAGGGCATAATATCTATTTGTCACGAATTCACAACCTCACTTAGAATTTAAATTCTTAATTCTTGATTTTAGTTTGAAAATCTTTTTCTAATTCAAAAATAAACAAATTTCATGGGAGAGTTTTTTGCTATGACATTTGCTGATTTCAAAGGAGATGAATGGAAAATAACTGAAGGACCTCCTGCAATCTTAGAATGTTTGAAGGATAATTCCATGATTGAAATTATCGATATTGACGATAAAATTCGCAAAATGACTTTCCGACAAGGTGGTAAAATCTTTATTGACAAAATTGAAGACAAATACAGATTTTATTGGAATGATGATGATCTGATTTGACTTGCAAAGGAATCTGTCATAGGTATAAGGCTCTCAAGCCATCACATGGAAAAAGTAGATACGCAAAAGGTCAAAAACGATGCAATAGTTGCGATGTATACATAGAATGTGATGGATTTTTTTGTCCATGCTGTGGTGTGAAACTAAGAGTAGCTCCTCGTCACCATAAATGGAAACAAAAAGTCTTGAATTTCTCACGGATTTAACATTTGATACGAA
>JAEHKV010000170.1 GCA_016838845.1 Nitrosopumilales archaeon
AATGTGGCTGTCTTTGGATTTCTTATTCTAAACACAGCACCTGGAAACTGTTCTGGATGCCATTGTACATCAGGAAATTTCTTTGTAACATCTTTGAGATCTAGTTTTTGATCAATTGTTCCTGTTGCAACAACATTCTCAATACTAATTATTGGTTTAGTGAATGGCATTGTTCTTTGGCTTTAATGAACCATAATTTAAAACAAAGTTATAAAAATCGGTTACCGAGACATGAGATATGGTTATGTGCGACAAATGTGATGAAGAAAAGCATGATCAGTGCATGGGAAAGGCTGGTATGTTTGATTGTGATTGCAAGTGTTTCAAATCTTAGTTTTTCTAGAAAGTTATTTTCTGACTTCTAATAGCACGTTCTCATCTTGCCATGTAACGTTATGAAGTTGTTTTATCTCATAATCTGTTTGGTAAGTTAGTACACTTATAATTGGATTAAAATTAAATTAAGTATGCAAAAATTTTTGTTGTTATAATATTTGTTTGAGATGTGAGAGTTGAAAGCGTTAATACTAGCAGCGGGTCAGGGAATAAGACTAAGACCTATCGGAGATACTAAACCGCTTGTACAACTTCTTGGTCTGGGTCTTATAGAACGAGTAATCCTTACTGCAAAAAAGTCAGGAATTAAAGAATTTTGTATTGTAATAGGATATCATGGTGAGAAGATCAGAGAGCATCTCTCAGATGGAAAAAAATATGGTGTAAAGATACAGTACATTCAAAATGACCAATGGACTCGAGGCAATGGTATTTCAGTTCTAAAGGCTAGAGATCATTTTAAGAAATCATTTGTACCCTTGATGGCTGATCACAACTATGACCATAGAATATTGGGCAGACTATTAAAAACAAAGATTGGAAAAGATGAATGCATCCTTTGTGTTGATAAAAATCCAAAAGATCATCTAAACATAGATGATGCTACAAAGGTTCGAACTGTAGATCACAGAATTGAAACAATTGGGAAGGATCTGACTGATTACAACTGTATAGACACTGGCATATTCATATGCAATCCTGTAATTTTTGATGCATTAGAACAAAGCATCTCAAAA
>JAEHKV010000171.1 GCA_016838845.1 Nitrosopumilales archaeon
CCAGGTGCAAATGCAGGATCAAGAACATCAAGATCAAAGCTTGTGTAGATTTTATCAAATGTGGAAATAGCATCTTTTATGAGCTGTGGACCATTTCCTTCTCGAATATCTTTGTCTGAAATTGTTTTAATTTTATTTTCTGTAAGAAATGCCAATTCCTCTTTTACAAATGCACGTGCCCCAATGTGAACAATTTTTTCTGCCCCGCGTTTTTCGACAATTCTCCTAAGATATGAAGCGTGACTTAGTTTAATGTCAGCATATTCATTACGTAAATCATAATGAGCGTCAAAGACTAGATAACCGGTTTCTTTAGGAAAGCTCATGTAAGTTCCCAGTGTTATCAAATGTTCACCGCCTAGAATTATCAGTTGTTTATTTCTTTGAAGAAGTTCAGTAGTGATTTTTTGAACCATTTCAAGCATTTCTTCTGCTACAACTGTAGGTTTTGTATTTCCAAGATCTTCAATATTTGTTGATTCAAGATCTAATTGAAATTGTGGATGAAAAATCTCAATGTTGTTAAATGCATCCCTAATAGCGTCTGGGCCAAATCTGGTTCCAGGTTTGTAAGAGTGAGTCGAGTCAAAAGGTACACCGAAGACTATTACTACAGGGTCAGATGTTTCATCAGAACTAGTAATCAGTGGATTTCTATTCAAATACAAATCAAGAAAACTCATTTTATCTCAGCCAGATTCAAAATTTACTATATAATAAATCGATTGCAAGTTCCCATAACAAACTGCTCAAACCATTATCTGGGGTCTTTGTGAAAGGAAAAATGGGACGTTAAGTTTTTCAAATGGTTTACCGCTAATTTGCTTTTTTATTTCATCAATGAATGCCTCATAGCTGGCCTCACGACTTTGATCTTGTTCACGATCTCGGATATTGATATTCATTGAATTGATTTCTTTTTTACCTATAACTAAGATGTATCTTATCCACTCTTTTTCTGCATCACGAACTCTTTTTCCAATACTTTCATTTCTATCGTCTATATCAACACGTATTTGTTGTTCACTTATTTTGTTTGCAAGGTTCTTTGCATAGTCAAGGAATTCTTCTTTGATTGGAATAACTCGGACTTGCGTAGGAGCTAGCCATAATAGAAAGTGTGGTTTTTTTCCTTGTTTGGAATCAGAAGCTGCTTTTTCTAACAATGCATAGATTATTCGTTCAACAGCTCCACAAGGAGAGTTGTGTAGAATGATTGGGTATTGTGGTTTGTTATTCTCATCAACAAATTCAATTCCATATCTTTGGCCATTTTCAACATCAATTTGATCAGTAGACAAAGCAGAAGCCTTCCCCAAGTTGTCGATATAGTTGAATTCCCATTTTAATACAAAGTAAAAGAATCGCTCTTTCCACATTTCAACTAGAACTGGTTTACCGTGTTTTTTTACTAGTTCATGAACAATATCCTTGTGTTCTTTGTAGAAATCTTCAGTAAACCGAATAGCCATCTCATAATCATTGTCATCTAAACCTAAATCATTTAGAACATCTCTTGATAAATCAAAACGAGTTTTGAGCTCATCAATTGCTTGTGGAATATCGCGACAAAATGCATGACAGTCTGGCATTGTGAATGCACGTAATCTTCGTAATCCAACAAGTTCACCTGATTGTTCACGTCGGAAACTGTATCTGGTTAGTTCATAGAGTCGATATGGAAGATTCTTGTATGACATTTGAAAGTCACTAGCCATCAAAAATTGTCCAAAGCATGCTGCAAATCTTAAAAACAGATGTTTGCCTTCGGCATTGATACTATATTGTCTTGCTGGGAATCTGTTAAAGTAACTTTCCATGCTTGGATGATGAGAGTCATACATTATTGGAGTTTCAACCTCATATCCTCCATAATCCCTGACTCTATCAGTGACGTATCTTTCGATTTGAGATTTAATCAAACGCCCATTAGGATAGAATCGCATGTTTCCTGAATCTGATGCTGGTTCATAATCTGCGATTGCCAGTTTTTTCATTAGAGAAACATGTGGAGGTGCCTCATCGACGCTTCTTTTTTTAACAGATTCATATTTTGCAAGTGCCTCAAGATTTTGATGTTTTGCAAAATTAAAATCAGAAAACTCTTTCATGGAACCATCAGGTTCCATGATATACCAATATGATTTGATTTTAGATTCAGATTTTACAGCATCGGAAATTTCCTCTTCAGTTCCTTCTTTCGTAATTATTTTAGAAGTCTCAGCTAATGGGTGACCCTTAACTTGTACTTTATATGATTTTGTCCAACCAAAAGGAGCACGATGTATTTCTAAATCACTTCCCAACGATTCCATTTGTTTTAAAACACTCAATGCTGTAGTTGGTGAAGCAAGGGTTGAGCTGAGATGTGCATATGGATATAAGAGTAGTTTCTTACATCCAACTTTCTTCATAGAATCTTGGATTTCATTAATTGCTTTTTGTGCAACAGAGGAATCATCACCATCTTCTACAGCGATAAATGCAACTACAATTTCCTTAAATCGCTTTGTTTCTGGTTGGGTTTCTTCAGCTGCAGAAATTTCCTTTTTTACAGGTGTGTACTCTATATCATCACAGTGTAGTTGTAAAATTCGCACAGCTTGACACTGAAGTAATAATTGAATTAAATCTTGTGCTAGAATATGGAAAGATCAGAATTTTTTGGTTCACAAATTAGATTGTAAGGTAATTATTGAACGAGTTATCAAGCCAGAAGGGCCCAAGTTTTTTGTTAAAAAGTCTGCAGCCTTTTCAAGTGCATTTTCACCCCTGAATCCCTCATCATAAATCATTTCCACAGAGCCTTTGTCGGTCTCTACATTGGACGTGATTAATGAATATTGACCAAGCTTTTCATCCTTTTTTTCAAGATATAGCTTCAATTCGATTTTTTTTACAATAAAGCCATGTTCTGAAAAATCTCCTGATGACATCAAAACTATAGTTTTGTCAGGTTTTCGATTAACTCTTTGCGGATTGACAATATCAATTATTTTCATTTTCTTCTGATTTTTTTGGGGATATCAATACAGTCGTAAGTATTAATTAGCGTAAAAATTTTTTTGATTTGTGGATCACCATAATTTCAAAGGAAAAGACATTCCACATATCAAACTAAATCCAAAAATGAAAATTGAGGATCTTGTTGAAATTTATTCAAGATCGGGATTCAATGGAAGGCAATTAGGTGAAGCCGCAAAACTTTATGCAAAAATGATTCAAGATGATGCAACTATCTGTCTTACTGTTTCTGGTGCTTTGACGCCAGTGGGTTTTGGTGGCATTTTTAAAACTTTGATAGAACGTGGTTTTGTAGATTGGATAATTACTACTGGAGCTAATGTCTATCACGAAGATCATTTTGCATGGGGTTTGCCTGTAAAACAAGGTTACTCTGATGTTGATGACATGAAATTGTATGATAATGAAATTGTAAGAATTCGTGACGTTTACATTAAATACTATGAAACGCTCGAAGCTCAGGACCAAGTTGTTCAAAGAACATTTAAAGAAAATTTTGTGGATAATCCATTTACCACAGCAGAGTTTTGTAATTTAATGGGAAAAGTAAGTAAAGAAAATTCAAAGTATCCTGAAAAAAGTTTCTTAACAACTGCTTATGATTATGATGTACCAATCTATGTTTCTACACTAAAAGATTCCTCCCTAGCGTTGAATTTAGCAGTACATCGATTACGAGGGAAAAAATACAATTTAGATTTTGTCAGAGAGATTTTAGAGCAAGCAGCGATTGTTTCCAATTCTAAAAAATCTGGAATTGTAGAATTGGGGGGAGGCGTTCCAAAAAATACTGCACAACAAACTGGACCACTGTTAGATCAAATTTTAAGACGAAGTGATGGTGGTCAAGACTATATTATACAAATTACTGATGCAAGGCCAGACACTGGTGGATTATCAGGTGCTACTTTGCAAGAAGGAAAAAGTTGGGGCAAAATTCAAGATTCACATCAAGGAATGGTTACTGTTTATGCAGATGCAACAATTGCATTCCCAATTCTTGCTTTGTATGTTATTAGTAATCAAAAATCAAGAAGATCAAAACGACTTTACAAAAAATTGCCAAAGTTTTATCAAAAACTTAGTACTGATTATTTCGGTGTAAAGGAAAAATTTTATGATAAAAAAGCACACAAAAAACAGAAAAGACGTTAAAATTTGTCGTATCTAGCACGTTCTAGTGCTCTATCATCTTTAGATTCTTTTTTGTATTCTTTATAGTGTGACTTACAAAGAACCGTTTTTTTACCAGTTGAATTCACTTTGAGTCCTGCAGTTTCTACCCTCGCAGTATTAAGAGAACGGGTTCCATCATTCGTGCATCCATCTACATTACATTTTGCACCTTTCGCAATTACTCCCATAATTTTTGACAGGTTTGACGGTATTTATATTTAAAAAATTAGTGTAGAATTTTTTGGTTCATAAGTTTGATTGTAAGGTAAAATGTCATTGTCAAATTGCTCGATCTTTTATAAAGATCATGTAGATCTTACGAGTATTGAAAAAAATAGTACTAGGGATTTTTGTTTTAATTATGTCAACCGTCATATATGCCACCGCTGATTCAGTTTTTTGGATTAATGTATACGGACAACTTCCTACAGAAGGTGCAGATGAATTTTCCATAATTGCTGAACCATTGGATAAAATAACAATACTAGTTGCAGGTCATGCACCTAGAGCAGCTCTCGAACCAATTCTAATTACAATAAAGGCCCCAAACGGTAATCTAGTTGGTTTTGATCAGCTAATTGTAGATTCTGATTTTAATTATATAACTAAAATTAAAACAAATGCTAAGTCATGGAATGTAAATGGGGCGTATGTGATTACCGCACATCAAGGCCCAGCTGAAAGTAACAATTTTGTTTCAACTGACATCGAGATTGTTGATGGTTTAATAGCAGATTTTAAAATAGATTATCAAATTGATGGTGGATTTGTAAGCTATATTGAAGTTGAACCAAACTCTAATTCATTGATAATCTCTATTGATACAAAAATTTATGGTGATACTTCAGGAATCTTCTATAGAGAAGGTGGGGTCTCTGGAGTAAAAGCAGGTGGAACCTACTCTGGAACAGAAGTAGGTGGGGTCCTAACAATTGAATTACCACGAAAAGTTATCGATGCAAAAATAATGGATACTGATCTTGATGACCACCTTATTGTTTTTGTTGATGGAGTAAACACCCCATTTGAGGAAGTGATATCATCAAGTGTAAGGTCACTAACAATTCCATTTCCCTCTGGTAGTGAGGAAATAAAGGTCACTGGCACCTATGTAGATCCTGAATTTGCAATCTACATAGTTCCTGAATTTGGAATCCTTGCACCACTTGTTTTGTTTGCTTCAGTTGCAGTAATAGTTGTGTTGTCACAAAAGGGAAAATTCAGTATATTATATCCAAAACAATAATTTCATTTACTTTTGATGTAACATTTGATACGATCAATTAACAAGTGTATTGATCTTTAGGTTTCATCGTTTATAAGAGGAAAAATTTTTTGGTTGTATATGGGAGGAGCAAAAAAAACATCTCCAGCACAAGCACAAAAAAGACAGGCTGATGAAGCTGCGAAAAAAGATGGCGCTAAATCAAAAAAAGGAAAGGATGTAAAGTCAGATGAAAGGGCTGCAAAAGCAAAGATTCGAGTTACTCTTACCGATGAACAGGCCTCAAAAATTCTTAAAGGTTCTAAAGTAATCACTGCACAAGAATTATCAAGGCAGACAGGTGTAAAAATCTCTGCTGCAAATTCTTACTTGATAAAGTCACTAGAGAAAGGAACAATAAAAAAAATTGCTGGTCATTCTGGACATTATATTTATCAGCCGTTATCAGCATAAAGCGAAAACACATCTCCAGATTTTACATCCTTTAGCAAATCACCATTAGTAGAGATTTTACCAATTGGAGTCATCTTTTTACCAGGTTCACTATCAGTAATAAAAAAACAGATACACCCACCAGTTGGTAAAAATGCAATATCACCTTTTTTGAATTGACTTTTAGATCTTTCAATTCCAGAGTCAATTGGTGTTTCGAAGTAGGCAATTGAACTACCAAGCAGGTGTACATTACCCTCTAATGGTAATGATCGAATGATTGTCCCTACAGTTCTTGGAGAAAGATGACGCTTTAGCTCACAATTGAATTTTGATTTTCCTTTTACTTCTAAAATTAAGTTGATTTTTGATACAGACCCAGAACTCAATTTGTAATTTTGATTTATTGGAATATATAACCGCTTTTAGGAAAACCAGTCACTTGTCTAAATCTAATGAGCAGGAGTTAATGGCAGAAAAAGAAATTGATGAAGCTGAAAAAATTAAAGCTGAAAAAGTTGAAGATGAAGAGAATACTGGCCTTACAAAAGCCCTTAATACTTACAGAAAGTTAAAAGAAGCAAATAAGGAATTAACCGATAAAGAACAAGCTATTTTAGAAGAGAAACTAACTGAGATTGAAAAAAGAGAAATCATTGAAACTGTTCCTGACCATGTGCCAACTGAGATTTCTGGTGAAAAAGGCAAAATTATGATTGGGCCTCCAACGCTAACAAGATTTGAAAAGGCAAGAATTATGGGAGCACGAGCTTTACAACTTTCATTAGGCGCTCCACCGTTTATTCCCATTCCAGAAACAGCACGAATATCATTAGATATTGCTATGGAAGAATTGAATCAAAGGGTTATTCCTATAGTGATCAGAAGAGTTTTGCCAAATGGTGATTATCAAAATATCCCTGTTGATTATTTTAAGAAATAGACAAATCGTTGATAATGTTTTTAAGAATTGAGGAAACCCACAAATCAGATAATGCTTAAAGATGATACAATCAATGAGCCATCCGAAATTAAATCTCTAGATCCAAATGAATGTGTTTTTTACGTTGGCAATGATTCCGTTATGAAAAACGCATTTGATTTAATTCCTCATTTTGGTAAATCAGAGAAAATTATCCTGAAGGCAAAAGGAAATTCTATCCCTAATGCTGTTGCAATAGCCAATATTTTGACTGAAAAAATGTTAAAGGGTACCTCAAAAATCAAAAAAATTAATGTTGATAGTGAAGAAATTCATGAAATGGGAAGGATGACTTCAACTATAGAAATTGTAATGTCCAAGAATTAGTAAACAGAGCCGGGTCCTTTTAAAAGCATATTTTCGCATTCTTTACAGACTTTTTCATCAATGTCAGACTCCAAATTATGATGAATGTCGCAAATTAACAAACTTGATTTTATAAAATTGCACAGACCAATGAATTTCGACAAACTAGATGGAGTATATGCCCTATCGGTAGCTAAACTATCACATAGTTCACTGATCAACTTTGCAACTTGTTCTTCAGAAAGTAGTTTTTGAATAAGTTGAGGATCACCACGCGTTCCTCGGATATAGTTACTAACTGCAGCTTGTGTTACACCTAACATCTTTGAAATTTCATCTTCTCTAATTTTATGTTCCCCAGCTAGTTTTTTTGATAGAATTGCACGCAAAGCTGGAATCAATGTTTTAGATTCAATTTCAGCAGGTAGTAACATAATAACAAAATCATCTTATATTGCATTTAAAGTTATCAATCAAAATTATGACCAAAAATATGAATCGGGTTTACTAGAATAATTAGGCTAACCTATTATAATTATGAAGTAGCAAAAAACATGTGAAAGAAATTATTTCAAAACTATATGACGTTCTGGAAGAATCCATTTCGAGTTGCAAATCAAACGTTCTATCATTATCAGGTGGTTTAGATAGTACAATTCTTGCATATTATTTACAACAAAGAAAACCGAACACCATTGTAATAATTTCTAGAGATTTTCTTGCAACAGATTTAACTTACAGTCAACTTGTAGCAAAGGAATTTTCATTGCCTTTAAAAATAAAATCGGTTCCTACTGAAGAATTAATCACTGGTGTTGAAGAATGCATCAAAATTTTAAAAAATTTTAATGACATTGAAATTCGAAATTCCGTTGTGATTTACGAAGTCCTTAGGTCGGTAAAGGATTCAGGAGAGACTTTGCTCATGACAGGAGATGGTGCAGATGAATTATTTGCTGGATATAATTTTCTTTTAAACAAATCAGAAGAGGATTTAGAAAAAGATTTGAAAAGAATTTGGTCGATCATGCATTTCCCATCAATTAAACTAGGAAAA
>JAEHKV010000172.1 GCA_016838845.1 Nitrosopumilales archaeon
GCAGTTGGGATAGATAAAAGTAAATTTATGATAAAAAATGCTATTTCAAAGAAAAAAACTGTAAAAGAACATTACATACAATCAGATATTGAAAGTTGGGACTACAAAGGCAAGTTTGATTTCATTTTCTCAATGGAGTCTCTGTATTATTCTGAATCGTTAGAAAAAGCTTTAGCCAAGATCTTCAAACTTTTGAAACCAGGTGGTAAATTTTTCTGCGGCACAGATTTTTACAAGGACAACAAGGCAACATTACGTTGGCCAAAACAAATGAAAGTGCCAATGCACTCACGTTCAAAGTTAGAATGGATAAAATTATTCAAAGATGCAGGCTTCAAAACTAAAACTAGACAAGTTAAAGACCTAAAAAATAGAAAAAAGTGGAAAAGAGAGTTTGGGACTCTATTCATTATTGGGACAAAATGATTTTCAGACTTTAATTCGCTTAGAATATTTGTTCCTCGCATACAAAATTATCCCTAAAACAATTATTCCTATAACTATTACAAGATACCAATTGTTAGATGATGACGAGCTTTCTTGTGGTTCGGATATTGTTGTTAAAGGTAATTCTTGGCCTCGATTCTCAACTACTAAAAAACTCGTCCCAAAGATGTCTGGCCTCAACACAGAATCTGAAATTGCAAAAATTTTAAGATCATTAGCACCAACCAATAGTTGATCAGTTGTTTCTTTTGGCAAATTCAAGATAGTTGGATTTTCACCAATCTCCTCAATTCCCGTTGCTACAGTAGAACCTTCTGAATTTGTAAAGAAGTATCGTAATCTATCTGCATCTTCAGTAATTACTGGAATTGATAGTATCTCATCTTTCACCACTATGCTAGGCATATCCACATTTAGAATTCGTGGAAATTGTACATCTTCAAATTCAGACCAAGCACCAGCTGGGATTGGATATGATTGATCAGCAAAAGCGTTGATGATTATTGTTCGTGCTTCTGGTGAGTAACTATCAAGCAAAAATGGACCGTTGCTTATTATAGCATGATTATTTTCGCTTATCCAATTAATTGAAGCATCATATCTAGAAGTATAGTAGAGAGGATTATGATCAAACCTTTTCAAAGACATAGGAATATGGCCAGATTGTTTGAACTCTGAAAGATATTCTTGAATGATTTTGGCATCATTTGGTACAATTAATGAAAGCCAGTTTACATTCTTACTTGTTGCACCTGAACGTGAAAAAGCAACTTTTCCATCAATGACTGCTTGTTCCATGGCAGAAATTATTTCCCATGGCATAACACTCCACATGGATGCCCAATCTGCAATTTCAGATTCATCAAAATGCCAGTAATCTACGTAAACTTCAATCGTATCTTCATCAAGCGGTTTCACGCCAATTATTGTATTTACAATTTGACTGGTTCTCGGTGTATATTCAGTATCAAACGTTCTATCATCTTCTTGTGGTTCAGAGCCCCATTCAATTGTAAAATAAAGTGATTGTAAAATATCGTTCATGTCCATTCTTTTGCCATGATGCCAATTGCCAAAAGAAAGATCAAACGTCACTTTACTAATTGATTGTGAACCAGATTCAACGTTTTTCCAAGAATGTTCTGTCGGATCCCAAATTATTGCGTCGTCAGGCAAGTCCATCTTTCCATCAGGTCCTTGTGTTTCAACAATCCATGATGCTCTAATTGGAATCGTCATTCCAGTATATGGATGCTTGAAAACTGCGGGATCAGAGAGTAGGCCCCAAATGTGTTGACTGTAGCTGTCGGATAATCCCATTATTGGATTCCATGCCCCTTGATAGATTTGTTTGACTCCGATAACAAGAGTTTCTGAATCACTTCGTACATTAATTGGTGTGAATCTGGTAGGAACTCCTGCACCAAAGTCATTAATTACACCATCAATTTTTTCATTTACAACATACTGATCTATCTTACTCGCAACAAATATTCTTACAGATTCACTTACTCCTTCTAAAATAGTCTGTTGTATCAGTTCAATTCTTTCTTGTGCAGAACTAAAATCACCTGTATAGATTCTCTGGGTAAGTGAATCAAGATATTCATTCTTGTAATTCCAATATGATGGGTCATTAAAGCCAGGCATGCTTGAAAACCATGGAGAGTACATTTGCCCCAATCCTACCGAATCATATCTTACAAATGCAGATCGTCCCCATCCTTCCGTGTAAATTTGCCATTTTAGATCAGCTGGGTTAGAGCCATAGACAACAACAAATGCCTTGTTTAAATCTCCAAAGTCTTTCTTTACAACAAATCCAATCTTTTCGAGTTCAGAGGATAATATCTCGCCAATAGATTTTCTTACAGGGTCATCACTTCTTATGAAAATTGTAATTTCAATTGATTCATCATTAATTGTCCACAAATCATTATTTTTTGTAGCTCCATACTCAGCAAGTGCGTCTGAAATCATTTTTTCAGCCAAAGTTGGATTATATCGAAAATGAAAAGACTCAAGTTGATTTAATATCGAAAGGTATTCTGGATCATAAGGACTATAATATGAAATCATTTCTGCGCCAAAGCCACCCATTAATTCATTAACGATTAATTTCCTATCTACAAGATAGTTTAATGCAAATCTAATTTCTTTGATTGAAAATGGATTAAATTTTTCAGATTCTGCAGGATTAACAAGTATGCTATATGCGCCTCCAGTAGAATCAAAAACCTTAAGTCCTTCTCTAGATGACGAACTCTCAATTCTATCTGAAGATATTCTATAGTAATACAAATCCAAATTTCCATTTCTTACTTCTTCCAATGCAGTGTTTTCATCCAAATACTGGATGAATTTAATTTCATTAACAATAGAACCCTGTTCTGCAAAAATGAATCCAGTATTGGAAATGCTCACTAGAATAGCTAGTAAGCAGACTAGCAATAGTTTCATGACATGCGTTTACAACAGATATAATTAAAGGTCTTTTATTTACTAGATGTGATTTTGTACAAGACTTAAAATAAAAATAGAAAAAATCATTATAATGCATCTCAAGTTTTTCATACAAGGGATCGATGGGATAATCCCAGGCGGTGTTTCTGCTAAAGATTATTCCATAGCAACCAAAATTGAACAATCAACTGCAAAGAAAATTCTTGACGAAATAGTAGAAAATGGTATTGGCATAAAACTAGATAATTTGTTTAATTTCAATTCTAGTGACAAGTTGAAGTACGCTCTTTTGGCT
Organism: Nitrosopumilales archaeon; assembly: GCA_016838845.1. Classification (GTDB taxonomy): domain Archaea; phylum Thermoproteota; class Nitrososphaeria; order Nitrososphaerales; family Nitrosopumilaceae; genus DRGT01. Next base: position 3,206 of record JAEHKV010000172.1, read on the forward strand.
TTACAGAAAGGTGCTTTAATTGAAGAAATTTCTACTCATTTGAATTGGAAAGATTTTGAAAGTTTAGTGGCAGAAGTGTTAGAATCAAAAGATTTTGCAACAATAAAGAATCTATTTCTAAAAAATCCAAAAATGGAAATTGATGTTGTGGGCATAAAGTTGGGAGCTGCCATCTTAATTGACTGCAAACACTGGAAACGATACAGCACGTCAGCATTGAATAATGCTGTTAAAAAACAAATAGAACGTACAAAGCGTTATGTTTCTCAAACAAAAGGCTCGATGGCCATCCCTGTAATTGTGACATTATATCAGGACAAACTGGATTTCATCAACAAAGTTCCAATTGTGCCTATTTTTCAATTTTCATCTTTTATTGATGAGTTTTATGGAAATCTCGATAAAATGGAAACTATCAAATCACACTAATTAGAAATAAAATAAAACTTCCAATAACAAATACTTTAGAAATTTTCATAGAATTATCAAGAGCTCTGGAAAAATCTTCAAAGATTTTTGGTCCCATCACTTTTACTTCAGTTTCTTTTTCCAAAATTTCAAATTTTGCTGGCTTAATGGTAGAATCTGCTTTTTTTGCAATATTCAGATACCAGTCTGCTACATCTTTTGACTTCGCAATTATTCCAAATGGGTAATAGCCTATTTTTGTTCTTACTTTTGTTTGAGTGTAATGTGTATCAGATGTACATATTTCTAACAAGTTATACCCATTTTTTGTAAAGTGGTTTACAACATCCTCTCTTACTCCATTTTCCATATTGTTGGAATCTGCCCAACCAAGAAAATATTTTTCACCATTAATTTTCAAACACAAAATACCTATTCCGCCTAATGCAAGGTCGGGGGTATTCAAATTCATTTCATTAGAATTGGCATAACCAAATTCAAGAGGGTAAGGCTTTTTTGTTATCAAAGAATCCAAACATGACTTTGCAGCTTTGAGTAAATCATCCGAATCAACTTTAGAAATTTCTTTTCCCATAGCATTATGAGCATCAACTATCATTACTCTTTCAAATGAACGATTTTTGGAAAATTGTTCAATTTCTTTTCTGATATAATTTGGAATGTCTTCCATGCCATGTGGAGATAATGATAAAAACAAAATTGCATTTTTATCAAATAATAATCCTATTGCTCTGGCCTTGTTTATTTGAACAACAACAGGTTCAGTACAAGTTAATCCCTCCTGAGAAATAGTACTTTCAGAAATGCTATTTAGATAATTCTCAACTTGTTGTTGTGAAGGTAGATTGAGAGAGTGATCAGACACACTATGCATTATCATGGCTGAGGAATTCATTTTTTTGTAAATCAAGTATGGAATATTACTTCCACCAACAGGATGATAGGGACCTGGATGAACATCAGGCAAAACTAGTCTAAAGTCAGTTTTTTTGTCATTTGAAAAGAATCTTAATTGAGAAGTGGAGACGTTGGAAGGTTTTGAACTATTTTCAATCACTGCTTCTGCTTCAGATACATCCTTACCTTTTATGGATAAAAGATATGCTTGAATAATTTTGTGAGTGCTTTCTAAACCTGGCCTACCTGCTCTATCTGTTAAGACAGACCAGACAGTTGCAATTACTAAAAATGCAGAACCATAACCCAAAGAAACAGGATCAGTTAGAGCAGGAATCCACATATCCTGAGGTACTAGGACCAAAAACATTGCCATTGGTTGTAGAAAACAAATGAGCCAAGCTTTTCTTAGATTTAACCCAAGTGTTGTTGTAAAAAGTCCAATTCTAAAGCTAGCAAAAATAAACATTCCTTCTGTAATGAAGAAGATAGAGGTTTCTGGTTTTGCAAAAACCGATACTGATAGTAAGCCAACAAGTATCGCAAGCAACCACAATACATTGCCAAAAAGTGACATGTGTAATGACTTTGAATATTCTTTGTTTTTGATGAAACGAGAGTCAATATATTGAGTTGCTAGTAACACTACGATTACAGAAATAAGACTGAAAACAATGTCAACATCTTCAATATATTCAAAAACAGTTACAATTACAGTTAATGAAGTAATAACAACAGAAATTATTAGTGAATAGTAAAACGATGATGGATTGATCAGTGTAAGAGAATACCTTTTGTGAATGCGAGAAACATCATCTGAAGAACTTGACATAGCTTTTTCACGGAGCCAGGAAAATATCAATTAACCATGAGGCGACAATTAGACTGATTGGTATTGTGACTACAATTTTTGGATCTATCTTCCATCCTTTTGTTTCATCTTCAAAGAATCGAAGAAGGCCTGCACTTGATGCTGGTAATGGGGCGCTTTTCTTTTTACTACTCATAGTTATTTTTCAAAATCAAAATATTAACATAAAAACTTTGTTACGGGCTTTTTAGTTTGGCTATGGTGTCTATGAGAGAATTTATTGATTTGAGAATTTTGTGTTGTTTTTCATGATCAGATTCTTGCTCAAGTTCTTTGGACAATGTTTCAAGTTTTTTTTCTAAAATCTTAATGGAGGTAGAAGTTTTTTCTTTCTTGGTGCCTTTTTTGGTTTTAATTATTTGAGATTTTTTAGGGGTCCTACCGCAGTTTACGCATAATGCGTTTCCCTCTTTCATTACTCTAACACCTTTACAATAAGGACATGGTTCAGTAAGCAGTGTTGCTCCTTTCAGTAACATTTCTACTGCTTTTTTGGTAAGATCTGACATAACATATTCTAAAAAATTCCTTGTAAAAAACTATTTTCAGTTAGTCCTTCAGATGAAAGAAATTTGATATCAGACAAGGCTTAATAGTATGTGTAAATGAAATTATTTCGAACGAATGGCAGTAATTTGTAACACTTGTGGCCTTCCTGAAGATTTATGCGCTTGTGGTGAACTTGCCAAAGATAGTACTAAGATTGTAATAAGATTGGAAACTAGACGTTTTAGAAAAAAAGGTACAATGATTGAAGGGTTAGATCCTAAATTAAATAATCTTGAACAAGTGGCAAGGGAATTAAAAAATAAATATGCATGCGGAGGAACTGCAAAGGACGGATATGTGTTTCTTCAAGGAGACCACAGAGACACCATAAAAGAAACTTTAGTTAAATTGGGATTTGCTGAATCAAGCATAGAACTTCATTAGAAAAAACTTGGATTTCTCAAATAAAGCATTACAAGCATTAGGAATTCCATATTCTGCATTAATTTCAATTATTTTTGGCATGATGGTTCTTTCCTTACCTATTGGTGCATATGTTATGTTTAATTCTGATGTTGGTGATGAAATAAATTTTGAATATCCTATTAGTGGATTAGATTTTTTTTCTGACGAAATTAGTTTTGAGTTTCTAGATTATTTTGAAATTGGTGACATATTCATTATAATGTGGATTATTTTTGTTATTTTGTTTTCTATTTCAATAATGGGCCCCAAAAAAAATTTTCTCGAAACACTTGTATCAATCATGACGCAAGGAAAACATCTTTTACAACCAAATTATTTAGTTACTGCAATTAAATGGTTCAGCATTTTAATTTTAATTTCTGGAATTATAAATTTGATTCAACAGGGTTTTGATATTACAATAGAGCCTCCTTCTTTTGAAAACGAGTTAACCCTATTTTTCTATGTCAGTGTATCACCACTAATTGAAGAATTAGAGTTTAGAGTTTTGTTAATTGGGGTACCTCTTTATCTAATGTATTCACGCAAAGCATCTTTCCAACATTTTTTCAAATGTTTGTGGAATCCTAGTAATTTAGATGTCAATGAAACAAAAAAGGCAATAATTTTGATAATAGTAGTTGGTGTATTTTTTGGTGCGGCACATATTTTCTCAGGAGAAACATGGAGTAGTGGAAAACTTGCACAGGCAGCTGCTAGTGGGATAATTATTGGTTGGGTTTATTTTAGAAGTGGATTAGTTCCAGCAATCTTAATTCACTGGGCAACAAATTATTTTATTTTTTCATATGTGTATTTGGTTGCAGATATTAACATGATTTCAGTTCAAGAAGCTTTTTCGCATTCATTGATTATGACATTTGAGATTTTGTTTGTATCTTTGGCTGTTATCTCCATTGCGATAATGATTGTAAGAAATCATTATTTCAAAAGAGAGGAAAAATTAGAGGTTTAAGGCTATTTTGAGCCCTTTATACCTATTTCTGATGGTAACTTCCGTTACACCTGCTGCTTCCGCAACATCTCTTTGAGTTTTATTTTCACCGTTTGTTACACATGCAACATAAAGTGCTGCTGCAGCTAATCCCATAGGATCTTTCCCTGCAGAAATTTTGATCTCTTCTGCGATTTCAAGAATTCTTGTTGCCTCACGTTTGGTTTTTTCTGATAGGCCTGCTTTGCTTGCTATTCGTGAAATACAGTTTATGGGATTAACAACAGGCATTTTCAAATTGAGCTCTCTTAAAAGTAGTCTATAGCATCGTGCTATGTCCTTTCTTTTAATATTGCTGGCATTTGCAATATCTTTTAGAGTTCTTGGAGTTTCGGTATCGCGACATGCTGCATATAGAGCTGATGCTATAAGAGCTGAGATAGAACGGCCTCTAACAAGACCCTTTTCAAGTGCTTTTCTGTAGATATAAGCTGCTTTTTCAACTACAGCATCTCCTACTGCAAGTTTATCCTTAAGTCTGTCAAGTTCGCTAAATGCCTGTCTGAAATTTCTATCTACAGGTTCGTGTACTTGACTTCTACTATCCCATGTCCTTAATCTTTCTATGGTGCTTCTCATTGTAGCTGACAAAGGTTTACCAGTAGCGTCCCTATCTGCTGGTCCAATGATTGTTGCAAGTCCCATGTCATGCATTGCTAATGAGGTTGGAACGCCAGCACGACTTCGTCCTTCATGTTCCTCTTTTGAAAAAGATCTCCATTCCGGACCTAATTCTGAGACTTTATCAGTAATTACAAAGCCACATTTACCACAGAAATTTTCTCCAGTGTTTGCATCAGTAACAAGCTCGGCTTTACCACATCTGGGGCACTTATCTTTTGGATTAACACTTTTTACCATTTAACATCAACTCGCCAAATCTTTAATTACTTGTATTTAACAATTGCTGAATCATCACTTATAAATTTGTCGTATTATGGTCGTAATTTACGAGTCTAATAACTCTAAAA
>JAEHKV010000173.1 GCA_016838845.1 Nitrosopumilales archaeon
ACAAAATGTAAAATGTCATTCTGCAATTTTTTGCAAGAGGGAAGTTTCTTCTGATTTTGGTGCTTTTACTCGTGAAATTAAAAAAGAATCAGAAAAAAATGGTACGCAATTTCTTTTGAATAAAAATGTAAAATCAATTAAAAAAAATAATGATGATACAATAATATCATTTCAAGATAATTCCGATATTTCATCTAGTTTCATAATTAATTGTGCAGGTGGAAACTCGTTAAATATCGCACAAAAAATGGAACTTGCAAAAGAATATTCCGACTTGCACTTTCGTGGAGAATATTGGATTGCATCTCCACAATATAGTGATTTAGCAAAAAGTACAATCTACACAGTAGCCGAATTCAAAGGATATCCATTCTTAGATCCACACTGGATTAAAAAAGCAGATGGACAAACAGAGGTTGGACCAAATGCTGTTCCTGTCCCAAGTCCAGAAATCTATTCAGGATATCTAGGCGATGTTAACACATCATTATCAAAATTGAAAGAAATTATTACTGGAAACGCGTTAAAGCTTTTCACAAATCCTGAATTCTTGTCAATGATTTCAAAAGAGTGGTTGAGCTCAATTTCAAAAACTGCAATGATAAAACGAGTTCAGAAATTTATTCCAAAAGTTAAACCTGAATATTTTACAAAAAGAGGAACCGCCGGAATACGATCTAATGTCATAACACCACAAGGCACGTTTGTAGCTGATGTGATGGAGTTGGAGAATGATAATTCCTTTCACATCATTAATTATAATTCTCCAGGGGCTACGGGCGCTCCAGCATATTCTGCATTTGTAGTAAAGAAACTACAAGAAAAGGGATTTCTCGATCATACTTTAAAGAAAAAAGAAACAATGTGGAAATTTGATGATGTAATTAACCAAGCTTAATATCACATATCTCAAAATTGTTTTTTGATGCTTCCAGAAAGATGCTCAGTTAAACAAGCTGGAAAACCTTGTGTGAATCCACCCGAGTTTGTAATCTCTATCGTTCTTGGAAAGGATGAATACATGGTTGGAGTTACATGTAACAAACACAAAGAATCAGTGTCAGAGAAGGTGAAAATTCTTCAAAATGAGGGAAAAATACCCAACGGAAAGATCAATTTTTCAGGCCTTAAAGCAGTAGGCACAGACTGTATCAATGCAAAGCCAGAAGATTTCATCCAAATCGATTAAAGGTTGAAATAATTTCTTAAAGAAATCATTCCAATGCTTAAAGAAATTCTTGCCGATTTGCTAAAGATCGACGACATTCTTTTTGTTATCAAAGGAGGAGGCGCTGTTAGTGAAATCAGAAGTAATTCTTTAGGAATTCGACAAAAGGAACAATGGATTACCATTGGAGAAAACGATGGTCCGTGTCACATGCATATTAATTCAGAATCCATAAAGAAAGCTAAATTCATCACCGAAGAAAAGCCTGAAAGAACCAGCTTTAGTGTGAGATTCTTTGATAATAAGGATGAGCGAGTATTAGGCGCATTTTTTACAAAAATGTATGATGAAAACAAGAATATCAAGCCAGATAGAAAAAAGCTTTACGACGAGATGCTTTCCAAGTATGGTTCTATAATCGAATTTTAAACTGAATAGATTGGTTTTCTTCCAGATAACGCGAGCTCCAAATTTTTTACAGTAAGTTCTGCCATCTTCTTTCTTGTTTCTAAAGTGGAGCTACCAATGTGTGGTGCCATCACAACATTATCCATCTTGACAAATGGATGATTCTTTCCAATTGGCTCATTCTCAAAAACATCTAGTGCAGCTCCTGCAATCATTCCTCTTTTCAAAGCTGATGCCAAGTCATTCTCTTTTATGATTCCACCCCGAGCTGTATTGATAAAGAACGAGCTCTTTTTCATTTTTTTCAGAAACTTCATGTCAACCAATTGATGAGTCTGTTTTGTATATGGAACATGAACCGAAATGATATCACTTTTTTTCAACAATTGATTTAACGATACAAATTTGGAATGTGTCATAGATTCAATTTTTCTTGGGAGCCGTTTTCTGTTGTGGTAAATTATTTTCATTCCAAATGGAATGGCTCTTTTTGCAACAGCTTTCCCAATTCGTCCCATACCAAGAATCCCTAGAGTTTTTCCAGCTAGGTCTATTCCAATATAGTCATAGGCGCCATAGATTTGCCTCCATTTCCCTTTCCGAATAATTCTGTCCCCCTCTGTAATTCGACGCAACAAATCAAGAATGAGTGAAAATGTCAAATCTGCAGTTGCGTCTGTCAAAACCTCCGGAGTGTAACCAATTCGAATTTTTCTCTTTTTTGCATATTTCACATCAATCTGATCATATCCAACACTAAACGTACTGATCGCTCGAAGCTTTTTCGCAGAATCAATCACTTGCTTGTCTATGTTATCATATGGAAAACAGATCAATCCATCCTTGTCTTTGATCTTTTCCAAAAGCTTTGTTTTTGGCATTGGAATTTCCCCAAAATAAACTTGAATAGAGTAATGTTTCCGTAATTCCTTTAACGCAAAATCATGCAATTTTCGTGTAAGCAAAACTTTTTCCTTTTTCATTCTTATCAGATGGTGCAAACGACCTTAAACCATTTATAAGATTTCTTGCTACAAAATAACATGGGTTCAACCGAAGTTGAAGAATTTGCAATTTGTGTAGAGTGTGCGAACCCAATTGAGAAGTGTGTCTGTGTCTGTCCTTATTGCGGAGAACGTGACAAATGTGAATGTGCATTGGGCGATGCAGCAACTGGCGGTTAAAAAATCCAATTTAGGATATTATTAATATCTAATAGATTCCCTTTCATTTCATATGAGTACTGATATTACCTGGTTGATCGGTGGACCGCAAGGTAGTGGTGTAGAAACAGGGGCAAATATTTTCTCACGTGTTTGTGCGGAAATGGGTTATCAGGTTTTTGGAAAAAGAGAATTTTATTCAAACATCAAAGGGGAACATAGCTATTTCGCTGTTCGAGTTGCAGACAAAAAAATTCACTCAAATCTAAATGATGTAACTGTGATGGTTTCATTTGATGCTGAGACAATTTTCCGACATTATAATGAAGTGATGTCGGGCGGTGCAATGATTTATGATTCAGATTTAGAAAACACAACAACAGATGATGTCCCCACTCTAAACCAAATCTTCAAGTCAAGACTACACAAGGAACTCGAGGCTAAAAACAAGCCTTTCACCATCTCTGGTGTCTTGGAGACAGCAAAAGAGAATGGTGTGAATCTCTATCCGGTTTCCTTTAGAGACATTCTTTCCAAGTTGGCTGACGAGACAGGAAATCCAAAACTAAAGGCGCTGATTCGAATGTTCAACGTAATTGGCGTTTCATTATCATTGGGCCTGCTAAAAATGCCGCCAGACTCTCTTTTCAAATCAATTGAAAACATTTTTTCTAAAAAACCAAAAATTGCGGAAATCAACAAGCAAGCTGCAAACCACTCTTACAATTTTGCAACAGCCAAATTCAATGATTTCAATTATTCCTTACCTGGAACCAAAAAGGAACCGCACACACTTTTGGTACAAGGTCATCTAGGAGCAGCAATTGGAAAGATGGTTTGTGGTTGTCGGTTCCAATCATACTATCCAATTACTCCAGCATCCGACGAATGCGTATTTCTAGAACAGCACCAAATCCTAGAGATTGATGGCGATAGGCCCGGTTCTACTGCGATAATACAAACCGAGGATGAAATTTCAGCAATTGGAATGATGATTGGTAGCGCACTAACAGGAACTAGATCAGCAACCTGTACATCTGGTCCCGGATTCTCATTGATGGCAGAGGCTATTGGTTGGGCTGGAATTAACGAGGTACCAATTGTAATAACACTATACCAAAGAAGTGGTCCCTCAACAGGTCTTCCGACAAGACATGGACAGGATGATTTACTTTTTGCAATTAACTCTAGTCATGGAGAGTTTCCAAAAATTGTTTATGCTTCAGGAGACATCGAAGAAAGTTTCTATGACACATGTAATTGCTTTAACTATTCTGATGTATTCCAAGTTCCTGTCATACATATGATGGACAAATTCTTGTCAAGTTCCGTTGTTACCTGTAAAAGATTTGATCCCAGTAAAGTAACAATTGACAGAGGAAAATTGCTTGAAAAAATTGATGACAATGATTACAAAAGATTTGCTTTTACAGACGATGGAATCTCCCCAAGATCAAAACTTGGACTTGAAAATGGAGTTTTCTGGAATACTGGAGATGAGCGTGATGAATACGGTCACATCTCAGAGGATCCTATTGAAAGAATACAGATGATGGACAAACGAATGTCTCGACTTGAGTTAATTGCTAAAAAAATACCAAAAGAGGAACAGGTAGTATCTTTCGGCGTTCACGATTTTACCATAATCAGCTGGGGTTCAACAAAAGGACCAATAATTGATGCGCTAGAAATGCTCAAAAAAGAAAACATAGACATTGGCTTTGTTCAGTTCAAATTACTACATCCATTTCCCACAGATTACGCAGAATCATTACTAAAAGATGCTAAAACTATCATAGATATAGAATCAAATCACACGGCCCAACTGAGTCAGATCTTCAAACAAAATCTAAGCAGAGACGTTGATTATTTCATTCTGAAATATACTGGCAGGGGAATGACAAGTACAGAGATTTATGATTCTCTGAAAAAAATCATTGAAAACAAAGCAAGTAAGAGGGAGATTTTGAAACATGGCGCTTAAACTCTCTGACTACAAAACAGATGTACACAACGATTGGTGTCCAGGTTGTGGAGATTTTGGAATTGTAAATGCAATCCAGATGGCACTAGCAGAGATGAATATTCCAAGAGACAAAGCAGCAATATTTTCTGGTATCGGTTGTTCTGGAAAAACTTCTCACTTCATCAATGTGTATGGTATTCATACACTACATGGCAGAGTTTTGACATTTGCTCAAGGTGCAAAGATTGCGAATCCTGACATGACCATTGTTGCTGCTGGGGGAGATGGTGATGGTCTGGGAATAGGTGCAGGACATTTTGTCGCTGCTGGTAGGAGAGATGTTAACATGACTTACATTATTTTTGATAATGGTGTATATGGATTAACAAAAGGCCAAGCATCTCCCACTCTTAAATTAGGTGAACAAACAAAATCACTTGCATCTCCTAACACTAATTACGATGTGAATCCAATAGGATTAGCTGTTGCAAGTGGTTTTACTTTCGTTGCACGTGGGTATTCATATGACATTAAACACTTGAAGGATCTCATAAAAGCTGCAATACAACACAAAGGTCTTGCCTTCTTAGATGTGTTACAACCTTGTCCTACTTACAATGATATCAACACAAGAGACTGGTATGCTGGTGTAGATATGGTTGAAGAAGCTCAAAAACGCCATTCAAGAATTTACAAATTAGAGGATATAGGATTTGAACCAACCGTTCATTTTAATGAAGAATCTGAACTTAATGAAAAACTGAGTCAAGCACTAATTAAATCTCTAGAATGGGGCAACAAGATTCCAATTGGAATATTTTACAAAAATGAACTCATTTCTCGTTATGGTGAGAGATTGACAGATACAATCCCAAATTTTCTGGAAAACCCTCCAGCCAAACAAAGAATTTCTTCAAATGGCAAACCTATTACCAATGTTTCAAAATTATTAGACTCGTTTGAGGTTTAGAACAAACTACTTTCAAAACCACCTAATGAATTATTAGCAGGTTGAACAAAAGATCAAGTTACTGTTGAATATCATAGAAGCAAATAAAATATTTCGTAAAGCCATCATCAAGGGTTTCTTTGAACCTCAACTTCTTAATCTAGATTTTAAAAAATCAAATGTTAAACATCCAAGTATTTCAGACGACGGTCTCATGCAGTCTAAACTTTTGCATGTTTTTTTTGATGTTGATACAGGCTCAGATTATCCAGATGGCGATGAATGGTTTATCGTAGACCTACTTTTTCCATATGACGTTAAAATTCCAGATTCTATCAAAGGAACAGATTATTTTACAGTCTTGTCTGTAGAAAATGGAAAAAACTTTTGGCATCACAGAGAACTAATTCGATTCAAATACGGCAAAGCAAAAAAACTCGAGGATTCATTACAATTTATTGAAAAAAAGTATAAAGAACTTCATTCAATGTTAGAACCCCTTGAAAAAGATCTCAAGTAATTATCTTCCAACCATTTTCCTTGAATTCAAATTTTTTCTGACCAGAATAGACTGTTTTTAGCCTCCACCTAACATGTTCAGCATCAAATCTATAGACCACCTTTGATACGCCACTTGGTAATTTTTGAGGATCTAAATGGTATGG
>JAEHKV010000174.1 GCA_016838845.1 Nitrosopumilales archaeon
AATTCAAACTTGTGACCTTTTAGTAATTAACAAAACTGATCTTGCTCCATATGTAGGAGCTAACTTAGATGTTATGGAAAGAGACGCAAAAAAAATTCGAATTGATAAACCATATCAATTTTTAAATTGCAAAACTGGTGAAGGCATTGAAAAATTAGCAGACCGAATAATTAGTGATTTGCTATTTGACAAAGAACTTCTAAAAAGTACGGTAGACAAGTAAGTTGAAAACTATGGAATCGTCTACTCAACTCTATCAAAAAAACAAATTAATTCATAGTGGTATGGATGGATTTGCCAACATTGAACTGGTATCAGATAAGAATTCAAAAACTTTTATTAAAAATTTGAAAACAAAATCTCCACTACTTGTTCAAAAGGCATTGTATTCTGATCCTGCTAATCCAAAAAAAGCCCACATTTATCTAATGTCCTCTGCTGGTGGCATGTTACAAGGTGACACTTTGAAAATTGATATCACTGCAAGAAAGAATACAGAGACTTATGTAACAACTCAGGCAGCTACCCAAATCTATAAATCAGAAAATCAAAATTGTTGTCAACATATCAAAATTTTGGTTGAAAAAGACAGTTTTCTAGAATATTTACCAAAACAAATTATTCCCCATAAACATGCAAAATTCTTCCAGAATGTCAATATTAGAATTGATGAGAGTTCAACTCTACTTTACTCTGAGATTATATCTGCAGGTAGAATTGCATATGGGGAAAAATTTGATTTTAATTCTATTAGATTACGATTGAATTGCACAGATCAAAATAGGAAGATACTTTTTTCCGAATCCTCTAACCTTGAGCCTGAAAATAATAAAACAAAATTTAATTCTCTTTTTGGAAACCAAAATCTTTACTCTACAATTTACATTGTTTCTCAGAAAATTGACTCTGAAAATTTATGCCTTCAAATCTATGAACTTTTTAAAACAAATTCTTTGATAGGGTGTTCTCAGCTTCCAAACAGTTCTGGAGTAGTGATACGAATTCTATCAAACTCTATCGATAACATACACAACTCGATATCAACAATCCGGCAATTAACATACAACCATTTGTCTTAAAAAACTAGAAAAGAATTAAGATAGATTGCAAAAAATTTTAAAAAAATTTTTTGATCGCTTGAATTTTTTAATGATAGATTTTAATAATTACTGTACATAATTCAATTCTTGAAATATCCTGATCTGTTAAATGAAGATGTGGCTAGAGTTGGGGTACAAGTTGCTCGAAAATATAATTTACAAGCTGGCATATTACTTACAGATGTCATAAAAACATCTTTTGGACCTCGTGGACTGGATAAAGTATATGTTGACATTCAAGGTGATGCAACAATTACAAAACATGGTGGAGCATTTTTAAGAAAAATTGATGTTGATCATCCAGCCGCTAAGGCGATCATTGAAGGTGCAAATGCTGTAGACACCAACGTTGGTGACGGTACTATAACAGTTGCCGTATTGATAGGTGCTTTATTGAAAAAGGCTAATGAATTACTAGACATTGGAATTCCTCCTGCAATAATTACTCGTGGTTATGAACAAGGCAGAGAATTTGCATTAGAAATATTATCTAATATTGCTCAAAAATCAGATTCCACTGATAGAAGTGTTATGCATGATCTTGCAATTTCATGTTTGCAAGGTAAAGCACTATTCAATATGTCTTCAGACGATATTCCTATCGCAAGTATGATTATAGATGCCATTTGTACTATCACTAATTTTACAAAAAATCAAATTGACATAGATGACATAAAGATTGAAGAAAAACTTGGAAACGTATCTGATATTGAGCTAATCAAGGGTACTGTGATTGATAAAACAATTGATAATTACGCGATGCCACGATCAATAGAAAACGCAAAAATTCTTTTAACTAATGAAAATTTGGAAACATTTCGGACCAAAACAGAATCAGAAATTGCTATTAGTTCTCCAGAGCAGATGAGTCTATTTTTAGATCAAGAATCAAACGATATAATTGCTAAAGTTAGGAAAATAATCGACTCTGGAGCTAATGTAGTAATATCAAGGAAGGGTATTGATTCACTTGCTCAAGAATGCTTTGCCAAAGCTGGAATAATCTCTATGCGGAGGGTAAAGGCAAATGATCTTTGGTGGGTAGAAAAAGCCACTGGCGCCAAAACGTGCAAAAGTTTGGAAAATATTTCACCTGATGAATTAGGAAAAGCCAAAAAAGTTTATCAAAAAAATGTTGGCGATGATAAAATGGTATTCATTGACGGTTGCAAGAATCCTCGCTCTGTAACTCTTTTACTTCGAGCTAATTCCAAACAATATCTGGATGAATTCCATCGAACAGCTTTGAATGTAATTTATGTTCTTCGTGATTTTATCGAAAAACCTCTTATTGTTGGTGGAGGGGGTTCAACAGAAGCAATACTTGCACATAAGATTAGTAAACGGGCACTTGAGATAGACGGTAGAGAACAAATTGTAATTCAAAAATTTGTAGAAGCATTAGAAGAAATTCCAATCACTCTTGCAAGAAATGTGGGGATGGATACAATTGACACATTAATTGAATTACGAAATAAACATGCAAAATTTTCAAATGGAAAATTTGAGTGGATAGGCATTGACTCTGCAAACCGTAAAGTCTCTCAAATTTTTTCAAAGCGAGTAATTGAGCCTGTAGTAGTAAAAGAACAAGTAATCAAAACTGGAGTTGAGGTTACCAATATGATAATGAGGGTAGATGACGTGTTTTTGAAGGACTTGATTGATAATACTCATTGCCATATAGATGGAACAGTACATGCCCACAAAGATGGTGGCAAAGTCCACAACCACTTTGAACAAGAAGGGTTGGAACAGCGCCAAATGCATCATTACTATTAGATCCCTTCTATCATATTTTTGGAAAAATTTTAGGGTACTTAAGAATCAGGTTTAGGGTTTGGGAGGATTAAATTTGGCATATTGTTGTTCTTCGTTGGATTCTTCAAGTGTAACTTCGCTTTCTTGTACAATTCCCTCTTCTTCAGTTGAATCATCTGAGCTGTCAACTGCTACATAAAAAATCAAATTTATCAAGACAAACATTACAAGAATAATCATCAATCGTGTTTTCATTGATAATTTTTTTTTTTCAGGTTTAGACTCGTCATTAGATTTTCGTACCACCTAACAAAATTGTAAGAGCACCTATTTTTCTTTTACCAAAGTTTTTTGTTAAAAATCAGCGAATATTAAAAAAAAATTTTTGGAAAAAAGTGGGTCCGGAGGGCTTCGATCCCTCGACCATTGGATTAGAAGTCCAACACTCTATCCATGCTGAGCTACGGGCCCAAAAATCTGGAAATATTTTACTATTTTAAGGGTTTACAACCATTTTTTTTGATTGAGATCTCTTTCCATTTTAAAAAGGAATTGTTGAGCATAACCAGCGTATGGACCAAAATGATTCACAATTTTTTCATGTATTTCGTTATATTTTTTTTCTGTCAACGATTTTCCATCAAACTGAAATTTTTCAGCATAATACTTTTCTAAAATCCTTAACACCCATCGATCAATTGGAAATGCATCAAGCTTATCAAGTGAAAATAGCATTATACACTCCGCAACCTTATTTCCAATTCCAAAAATTTCTAAAAGAGCATCTTTTGCATTTTTGTAGTTGGTTTTTTTCAAAAAATCAAAATTAATCTGTCTCTGACTAACTGCAAGGGATGCTTCTTTTACAGCTTTAGCCCTATAGCCCAAACCACAATTCAGCAGATCATTTTTTGTTGCTTTTGCGAGTTTATTTGGTTCAGGAAATAAGTAAAATTCTTTTTTTCCAAAGACAATTCTTTTTCCAAATTTTCTACATAATAGTTGTAAATTCATTTTTATTTTTTGAATACTTGAATTGGATGATGTGATAAACGAAATATAGCATTGAAATGGATCTTGACGTAACAATCTAAGACCAGGTAATAACATTACAGCTTTTTTGACTACTACATCTTTTGAAATGTTCTGAATGATTTTTCCAAATTCATCTTGTTCCCTAAAAAAATCCGAAGTTATTTGGGAAAATGAGTTAATTTCAAAAGGATTTTCTTTTATGGCTAAAACATCTGTGCCGTTTATTCCATACCAAGTGTTTCCATCTTTTTCCCATAGAAAAACTTGACCACTGTTTATGCTATAATCAACATTAATCGAAAATTGTTTTAGCATATCAAACTTCGACGATTTCATTAGCTTGAGGGGAATGAGCCTCAAGATCAAATTTTTCGGTGATTTCCTCAGCGAATTTTATACACGAATCACTGTCCCCATGTACAGTCAAAACTTTTGGATTACCCTTGATATTTTTGATTAAATCAAAAAGATCATTTCTATCTCCATGACCTGAAAACTCAAATTGTTTTACTTCAGCTGAAACTTTAATATCATGACCTCGTGTTGAAACTTTTCCGGTTTCTAGCAATTTTTTACCAGGAGTTCCATCCCCTTGGTATGAAACTAACGCAATTCCATTTTTATTATCAAAAGAAAGTTGTTGTAAATAATAAACAGCATTTCCACCAACTAACATTCCAGCTGGAGAAATCACAACACAAGGTTCCTCTAAGGCTTTTTTTCTCTCACGTTGATTTCTAATTGATGTAGTACCATTAATTGAATCAGCAAAAAGTTTAGGATCTTTTAGATATTCAGGATAGTGAAACATTATTTCATTTACCTTTAGTGCCATACCATCCATGATTATTTTGTGCTTAAATTTTGCATTTTTTAGAACGCAAGCAATTTCTTGAGAACGTTCAACAGAAAATGAAGGTATGAATAAAATTCCTTTTCTATCAACAACCTCATTAGCAAACTCAATTAATCCTTCTTCAGATTCTTTTCTTGGCATTTGTTCTGTTTGAGAGTAGGTGCTTTCAGTTATGAGTAAATCAATTTTACCAATATCTAAATCAGCCTCTCTCAATATTCGTGAACCCCTAGGATTAATGTCACCAGTATAGAAAAGACGTTTATTTTCTGATTCAACTATTACTGTACTTCCACCTAAAACATGACCAGATTCACGTAACTCAAACGATGCGTTGCTTCGGGAAATTTTTTGTTTATATCCTATTTCTTTTGCATTTCGCATCATGTTGTTCACTTCAGGCAGATCAAATTGATGGAAGCCCTTTTCGATTTTTAGCATATCTTCAATCAATAATTGACTCAAATCAAAAGTTGGAGGCGTTGCAAAAACATCAGTATTTCTACTAACAAAAAGTGATGGTACATTTCCAGAATGATCTAAATGAGCATGAGTAATTATTACAGAATCCACATCCTTTGGTTTTACATGCAAAGGATATTGTGGTGGCATTCCTCTTTTTCCAAACATAACTCCATAATCCAACAAAAAATTAGTTCCATCACAACTTACAAGAAAACCAGATCGACCAACTTCATGTGAAGCACCAAGGACTTTAACTTTCAAGAAGTCAACTGATTTAAGATCTACCTTAAAACTTTGTCAATACAGATCATCATTCGCAATTATGGATAATCTTCAAAAGCTTTAATTAGTGTAGGTTAAGATCGGATCTGCATGGGAAGATCCTACGATGAATGGGCAAAAACACAAGATCAAGCTCTCTTATCAAAAACTCGCGCTGGTGATGAGTCTAACAAAGTCCTTCTCAATCAGATTAACTGGATTTGGGTCAAGAACCTTATGGATAAAAAACCAGAACTTAATCCAAGTGCAGCAGAACTACTTGACTGGGTAACTTCTGGTCAAATCGACGCAATGAGAAAGTAAACGTAAACATCACGCTATTTTTTGTTTTTTCTTAAATATTATTTTAAAATTTTTCCTATGAATTCACTCGTTTAGTAGTTGCATTTCTATCTCATAGTTTTTGAATTATCTTACAAAATATTTCATGGCTAATTAATCAGATTTAATGAGATTTCTTCATTAACAGTTTTGTTTGAAAATTCTTAAAATCTTGTTTCTTAGCTCTAACTAATCAAAAATTACACCGTTATAATGCCAGTGATCGCCAAAAAGCATAACCCTGTTATGAAATTCTATTATGGTTTAAATAGAAACTGAGCACTTTAAATTGTGAAATAAAATGCCAATAGCAATTCTTCCAGACGTAGATGAGCAGAGATGTATCGGTTGCGCACTTTGTGTAGAAATCTGTACAACTCTTGGCCCAGATGTACTTCGTGTAAAGCCTGTTGAAGGCTGGAAGAGAGGTAAAGCATTTGTCTTTTATCCAGAAAGATGCATCTCTGATGGAGCATGCATTGGAGTTTGTCCAACAAAATCAATATTCTGGATGAGACCAATGAATTACACTGCAGGACAGCCTGTACCTCTTCACAAGAACGGAGTATTCATAAAAGGTTGGGCAGAAGACGCCGCTTAGTCGGTATCTTACGCACTCTTTTTTCTTATTTTTCTTGAATTAACAGTTTTCTTTTTGATTTTTTTTGATAATAATTTTACAAAGTATTGAATGAAATAATCATCCTTATCATAATAGATTGTTGAAAATTGATTTTTCTCAAAAAAGTTATTCCATGTATTTGCAAAAATTGGAAAATCCTCTGGTTCTTGGTTTGAGTTTGCCATAACATAATGAGAAGCAGGATATGCATCTGAGATCTCTAAGGGAATCAAGCCCAAATATGGGTTATAGTGGCAAAATTGGATTGAATCATAGTTTTTGAATAATTTCCTAATTTGAACATGCTCTGGAGATAAATATGCAGGTTTAAGTACGGTTTCCCGAGAAATTACTATGCTTTTTTTCTTAGTACGGAATTTTCTTACCATGTTATGATATCTAGTTATCTCTGGCCTGAACTGATCCTCTTTTGAAAAAAGGAAAATGGCTTTTTCTTTGAATCTTGGGGTAGTTTCAACGAATTGGTTTGGATCTGATGTAAAAACCTCAATAATTTCAAACAGCTTGGGATGTGCTCTTGCTTTTTTCATTACATATTCCCATAACCGTCCTTCATGAATCGCATCTTTTACTCGTTCAACTTCGGATTTTATGGCAATCAAATTGTGAAGCCCAAGATTGTTAATTTTTTCAGATTTATCTAAAGCCCGTAATTCATTTGGCGTGAATTTAGAGCACACCTCACAATTACATGAAAAATTTATAATTTCTGAAAGACGTTTTGTTCTATCATCTGTGATGTATCTATCTTGTTTAGCATATAGTATGTATGAAGCAGAATCAAATGTATCGCAGCCTAAAGCAACCGCAAATGGGATAGTAAGAGGATGCCCCGCCCCAAAAAGATGGAGTGGTATAGAACTTGGCATTTGTGATTTTGCGGAAACAATCATTTTTGCAAGTAATTTGTATTCATATGATTCCATAAATTCAACTGGACTCCCTAGGGCCAACATCTTAAATCCATAATCCACTAGAGTTTTTGTTGAACGTTTAACAAGATCAAAATGTTCTCCACCTTGAATTGGGCCTACCCAAATTTGTCCATTATCAGAGCTTTGCTTTAGTGCTTGTTTAGAAACCTTCAGAGTGTGATCAACAAATTTTTTTGCTTCAGTTTTTGAAAGACCAAAACCCGTTGGTTTGTCAAGCGGTATTGCAATATCTGTTTTAATTTTTGTTTCAAATTCTGCCATTTCAGAAGCTGTAACTCTAACGTCACCATACTCTAATACTTGGTAACCACCAGAATCTGTCATTACAGCAGAATCAAAATTGATTATATCATGTATTCCACGTTTGATTGCTTCTTGTCCATAATGATTTTTTGTGATGTATGCATTTGTAATAACCAACTCAAATCCTAACTTTCGAAAATTATTCATTGGAATAGTTTGATTTATTGGATGAATTACAGGAACAAATGCTGGGGTTTCTACCTTTCCATGATTTGTATGTAAAATGCCAATTCTACCAGCTAAATCACATTTTAGAATCTCAAACAATTATAGGATTCACCTTATTACAATATTTAATCAGTAGGAAAAGAATTTTTGCAAATCCTTCTTCTCTGTTATAACTGAGAGCCAGTCTACCATTTCTTTTTTCGATCTTCCATTAAGAATGTCTGTAATAGTTTTGGTTACTTTAGAAATAGATTTTGAGGATGTATCTACTTGAAAGCTTTTATTTTTTCCAAATTTTTTGATTGTATCATAGGTTATTATACCTAAAATTTCACTTTCCAAATTCTCAGCTATTTTTTTCTTGGAGTATTTTCGCTTTTTGTATATTTGAGAGAGTTTATACGGACTTTTACGAAGTATTATTGCTTTAGAAACTTGGGATTTTGTTAGAGCATAAGGTGCTAAATGACCTACAATGATGGATTTTTTTGAAATTTTTTTCTTTAGAATTTTTTTGAGTTTTATAATATCAACATCATTAGTTTCGTTTGTTTTTTCATATATCTTGGATTCAAGAGCAATTTTGTTGATATCGAAAATTTCATAATCCAAAACCTTGGCTAAACTTTTAGCAATAGTGTGTTTACCAACGCCTGGGTTCCCAGTTATAATAAGAGACACAATATATGTTCAAAATGAAGTAGATTAAACGATTTCTGCAATACTAATATGTACAATTGAATTTTTTTTGTGCATGCAAATAGGACTTTTAGGCAAGGCAAATGTTGGTAAATCAACATTTTTTTCTGCCGCAACAGAAACTCCTGTGGCTACAGGAAACTTTCCATTTACAACCATTGAACCAAATGTTGGTGTTGCTTATGTTAAAACAAATTGTGCATGTACACATTTTAGAATCAAACATGAAAACCCCTTATGTGTTGATGGAACTAGATTCATTCCAGTAAAATTAATTGATATTGCTGGATTAGTACCTGGTGCACATACCGGAAAAGGATTGGGTAACCAATTTTTGGATGATGCAAGACAAGCTGAAGTGTTAATACATGTAGTTGATATTTCTGGATCCACCGATATTCAAGGACAACCTGTACCGGTAGGAACTCATAACCCTTTGGAAGACATTGAATTTGTTGTAGATGAATTTGATCAATGGTTCAAACAAATTTTAGAACGTGAATGGCAAAAACTATCAAAAGAAATTGAACTAAAAACTGTAAAACTAGTTGAAGGAATTGCAAAACGCTTTAGTGGTTTAGGAATTAAAGATTATCAAGTCAAAATTGTTTTGCAAAACACTGGTTTACTTATCAAAAAACCTACAGAATGGGATAAAAATGATCTTTCAACTTTTGTAAAAGAGCTCAGAAAAAATACTAAACCCATACTCATTGCTGCCAACAAAGCAGATCTTTGCAAAGATCTAGAGATAACTAATAAAATTCATGATAACAAAGTAATTCTTTGTAGTGCTGAGACAGAATTATTGTTGAGGAAGGCATCAAAGGCCGGATTAATTGATTACGTTGCTGGCGATAATAATTTTTCTATAAAAAAAGAAATTGAAATGTCTGCCCAACAAAAAAAGGCCCTTGATGTAGTAAAAACTATACTGTCTAAAATTAAAACAACAGGAATTCAAACCTGCTTGAATTCCTCTGTGTTTGACATTCTGAAAACTATTGTAGTTTATCCTGTAGAAGATGAGAGTAAGTTTTGTAATAAAGATGGAGAAGTTCTTCCTGACGCAAAATTATTGACTGAAGGTTCCACGGCAAAGGATCTAGCAGAAACAGTTCATGCTGATATTGCAAAAGGCTTCTTACATGCAATTGATTGCAAAACCAAACAAAGGATAGGAGCAGATCATAAACTAAAAAATGGCGATGTCGTCAGAATAGTATCGACATTGAGTAGGGGATAATATGCTTTGTTTAGGTATTGAAAGTACTGCACATACATTTTCATGTGCGGTTTTGGAAAAAAAGGCGAAAAAAGGAAAGATTCTTGCTGACGTTAGGAAAATTTATCGACCTCCTGATGGAGAAGGAATTCATCCTAGAGAAGCATCACGACATCATGTAGAAAATAGCTCACAAGTTCTATCAAAAACTTTACAGAAAGCTAAAGTCAATGTTGGAGACTTGGATATAGTTGCATATGCAGCTGGTCCAGGATTGGGCCCATGTCTTAGGGTTGGAGCTGTTGTTGCACGTTCCCTGTCATCATATTATCAAATTCCAATATACCCAGTAAATCATGCAATAGGGCATATTGAACTTGGGAAACTATTAACTGGCGCAAAAAATCCTTTAGTGCTCCTTGTCTCAGGTGGTCACACAATGTTACTTGCCTTTATGATAGGTAAATGGAGAGTATTTGGAGAAACACTTGACATTACCCTTGGTCAACTATTAGATCAATTCGGAAGATCACTAGGATTTGCTTCTCCATGTGGAAAACAAATTGAACAACTTGCAAACAAATCTTCTACCTATATTCCATTACCATATGCAGTAAAAGGAAATGATGTTTCATTTTCTGGTTTGCTCTCAGCTACAAAATCTATTGTTTCAAAAGGGATTGAAAATTCATGTTTTTCTCTTCAAGAAACAGCATTTGCAATGATCTCCGAAGCCGTTGAAAGAGCCCTAGCGTTTACTAAGAAAAAAGAATTGTTGATAGTAGGTGGTGTTGCTGCAAATACAAGACTGTCAGAAATGTTACAAAGTGTATGTAAAAGACAAAATTGTAAATTCTTTGCTTCCCCCATAAAATATTCTGGAGACTGTGGTTCTCAAATTGCATGGACCGGACTTTTAGAATCTTCAGTAAAAAGTGGTGCTAATCTTGATGAAACTTTTGTTAGACAATCTTGGAGATTAGATACAGTTAATGTTGATTATTGATTTTTAAAATCTTCAATTGCATCTTGAATATCATTTAACCAACCTCCAGTACTAAAAACACCAAACTTGTAGGTGTTGTCACCATCTTTGGTTTTTGCAGTAAAACAAATTTTTTTCATTAGCAATCCCTCCTTCCAAACTTTTTTTACATCATTTAACGGAACATCAATGACAGTTTCTTCAAATCTTTTTGAAAAATCCATAATCCTACCTTTAGTTTTATCAAACGCCAGTCGTTTATTTGTGAGTGTAAGAACTCCTGCTCCGAGACTATCTTCGTAACAATCTTCCTGTTTGAGTTTTTTTTCACCCTCTTCCATGATTAGATTTTAATCCATTGTACTTGGGTTATAATTTTAATGAAAATAATTTGACTAGATGAAGTCATTAATTGGTAAATTCTCTATTTGTGATTTGCATACTGTCATCAGGTTTGTTCCTAAATACTATCAGTCTTCGTAAAGCCTCAAAGTTTGCCAAAACTGCTAGAATGATCAGCATTATAGGAATTTGATTAGTTAAAGCACCAATCGTTATGAGCAGTAACCTCACATCCCTGCCCATTCTAAACTTTGATCTTTTTGTCATATCTCCATCTCTAAAAATTGAATCATACTTGTCGCTAGTGTAGCTATTGAGGAAGCTTCCAATTAGAGCAAAAAATCCAATTATCCATATCAAACTATCTCCGTTGATACTCCAG